>NZ_AP012333.1:1545428-1890857 GCF_001042675.1 Parascardovia denticolens DSM 10105 = JCM 12538 | reverse complement strand
GGTTCCTCCAACAAGTCGGTTCGTCTATTCGTTTTTTTGTGTCCGTCTGCCGGGCCATCGGTCGGTGATGGGCCGGGGCAAGGTCGATTCGGGATGGGTTCGATCGCGGATCGTGGTCATCAGCAAGCTGACAGACTCCTATTTATAATCCCCACTCTGGAAGTTATCCACAGGCTAGCGTGTTGTAAATACACAAATGTGAATAACACTCCTGTAATTTGTGGATAGAAGTTTGGGCAAGGATCTGACTTATCCACATATTCACAATGATTTTGTGGATAAACTACATAGGTGTCATTTGCCTGCGATTGTGAAGAAGTCTTCCCTTCATCGTCCTGCCTTTGAACTGGAGATGGATGGATAATCTGTGGAAAACTTCCCTTAGGGTGGTGAACATGCTATAAAGATTCGAGTACTATCCAGGCGAAAACCCCTGTTTAGACCGGGTCTTCGTGTAAAGTAGTCAAGGTAATTTAGTAGGACTTCAAATTGCCCTGCCCGGGCGCGCCCGGACAGGCCGAAAAACGGGAGCGTTTATTATGAAGAGGACTTTCCAGCCTAATAATCGTCGTCGTCACATGAAGCATGGTTTTCGCCAGCGCATGCGTACTCGCGAAGGTCGCGCACTGATCAATCGTCGTCGCGCCAAAGGCCGCAAGACCCTTGCCGCTTGATTCCGGTAGCGGATCCCTTTGATTCCTATCGATCGGATTGATCAACTCAAACAAGATCAATCAAGCGGTCAAGCACGATCGTTCGCACGACGAGATGAAGTGAAAGCGCTACTTCGGTGGCGCTTTAATTTTATGTCGGCGATGCCTGTGGATTTGTCGCATCTGTCTTTTTGGCAAGGGATTTAAACAGATTTATAGATTTAGATTTATAGGATAAGACGTATGGAAGGCGTATGGAACGACTGAAATCTCATCGTGATTTCGTGGCGGTGCTCAAGCATCGACGCAAAGTATCGACCCGGGATTTGGTCCTGCATTATCGTTTGCAGGACCTTTCGTCGGGCCTGTCTTCCCCTGCCGATTCCCAAAGGGAAGTGGCGGATCCGTCCCCAAAAGGCTTTAACGGTTCAAGCGATCAACCTATCTACCTGGGGCTGGCCGTCTCCAAGGCGGTCGGGCATGCCGTAGAGAGGAACAAGGTCAAACGGCGTTTCCGTGTCCTTGCCCGAAAATACGAGCCTTTGCTTGCCCAAGCCTTGAAGGATCGACCGGGGACGAGGCTTTCCCTGGTCATGCGGGCCAAGCCTCAGACGGCCCATGTCCCTTTCGCTGACCTAGACCAGCAGGTGGAGAAGGCCTTTGTCAAGCTGGTCCGGCAGATGAACGGCTCGGACGGGCGGCCATGAAGGACCTGTTCCTACGCCTGATTCGGTTCTATCAGAGGAAAATCTCCCCTTTTCGCCCGCCTTCCTGCAAGTACTACCCCACCTGTTCGGCTTACGCTTTGACGGCAATCGACCGCTTCGGCGCTTTTCGCGGGGGGCTTTTGGCCCTGCTTCGTCTCGCCCGTTGCCGTCCCTGGAGTGATGGGGGCATCGACGACGTCCCGCGGAAATTCTCTCTTTTCTACCGTTTTTCCTGGTCAAAAGCCCATGAAGAGCCCCGTCTCGTTCCTGAGGCTTGGCTTGAAAAACCGGTCTCACAGGCGGAAAACCAAGCAGAACCAGGCGTTCATGTATAATCGGGCCTTAGACCTGAAAGCTGATTCTTATCACCGGATTTTTCACGATCGACATGATCGGACGAATTAAGAAACGTAACTACTAAGGGGATTTCATGGCTCTCGATCAAGGCTTCTTCGGCTGGATCTACAAGATTCTGCGACCGCTCGAAATCGCGATGACCTACATCATCAAATTCTTTCATGACATTCTGACCAACATCGGCCTTCGAGGGCAGCAAGGAATCGCCTGGGTGATCTCCGTCATGCTTCTGGTGGTGCTTGTCCGCCTGCTGATTCTTCCCCTCTTCATCAAACAGATGGTCTCCATGCGGAATATGCAGGCAGTCCAACCCCAACTGCAGAAAATCCAGAACAAGTACAAGGGGAAGACCGACCCAGCCAGCCGTGAAGCCATGAGCCGGGAAACCATGAAGATCTACCAGGACAATCATGTGAACCCTGCCGGGTCCTGCATTCCCGCCCTCATCCAGTCCCCCGTCTTCATGGCCATGTTCTATACCCTTTCCATGGTCACTTATATCTCCAACGGGGCCCGTGGTCCTCTCGGCGCTTTTGATAAGGCTGTTTCCACTGAATTCGCTCAGGCTCGGGTTTTCAACATCACCCTGTCCTCCATGTTCACCACGGCGAATCCTGGCGGAAAAATCACCATCGGCATTTTCGTGGCCCTCATGTGCTTCACCATGTTCTACTCCCAGTGGCACAACACCCGCCGGAACATGCCTCGCGCATCCATGCAAGGCCGGTCTTACCGCACCCAGATGATGATGTCTTTCATCTTCCCGGTCATGTACATCTTCTCCGGTATCGCCTTCCCCTTCGCCGTCCTGGTCTACTGGCTGACCAACAACATCTGGACTTTGGGACAGACCTTCTGGCAGACCTACAATATGCCTACTCCTGGCTCCCCCGCCGCCGAGGCCAAAGAGAAGCGCGATTATAAGCGCGAGACCGCTCGCCGCAAGCGGGCCGGGGAGATCTCCATAGAAGAGGAAGCCCTGCTCAAGGCCAAGGAAGAAGAGGAACGGCTGAAGAGCGAGGGACATCAACGCAAACAGCCGGTCCGCAAAAAGCGCAAGTAGAAGCGCACGTAGGGGTCTGCCAAAGCCTGGTAAGGCCTGGGACGTGGACTTCATCTGGTCCGGGCTTTCCGGGATTCCGACGTTTTGCGCCAGTTTCGCTTCCCCTTGATATAGACTAGATGAATAGGCATTGTCTGGCTTGATGCAGCATGGCGCTGTATGGCGGTCGGGCGGTATGAAGACTCGACAAAAGCAGGAACAAGGAGCTGATATGGCGGACGAGGAAGAGCGTTCCATCGAGCAGTTGAACGACGAGGCCGACATCGCGGCCGATTACCTGGAAGGTCTTTTGGATATCGTCGATTATGAGGGCGATATTGAACTGGCCGTTCGCAATGGGCGTCCGACTGTGGAGATCGTCGCTGACGATGACCGTGATATCAAGAACCTGATTGGCCGCCATGGCGAGGTGGTCAACGCCTTGCAGCAGCTGGCCCGTCTGGCTGTGCAGCAGAAGACCGGCGAACGTTCCCGTCTGATTCTGGATGTGGACGGGTATTTGTCCCGGCGGCGCAAGCATCTGGAGGATGTTGCTCTGGACGCCGTGGATGAGGTCCGGGAGTCTGGGGAGCCCGTCTCTCTTCGTTATATGAATTCCTTCGAACGCAAGATTGTGCATGATGTCGTTCGGGAGGAAGGCCTCAAATCCAGGTCGCATGGCGTGGAGCCCAAGCGGTATGTGACGATTTATATGAAGGCCCAGAATGATGGCGATCTGGCCGACGAAGCTGATGAGGTCAATGATCTTGATGCCATTGATGAAGTTGGTGTTGTGGATGAATCGAATGACGTTAATGACGAAGAGATGAATTTCAGCGAAATCGCGACTGATCAGGTCGACGACATCGACGAAATCAATGAGGCGGCCGAGTCGGACAATTCGGATGAGTCGGATGACTTTGATGAGGACGATGTCGATTCTTCCGATGATGATCATGCGGATGCTGTTTTCGATCAGGAAGCTCCTTTGGATGACGGGTCTGAAGAAGCCGCCAAAGAGCAGGAGGCTGGCGAATAAGCGTGGCCGATCAGCTGGACTCCTCCCCCATCATTGAGCAGGTTCTAGGCCCTGCGACCGCGAAATTGACGCGATTCCATGCGAAATTGGAAAAAGAAGGCGAACCCCGCGGCCTGATTGGTCCCCGTGATGTCGATATCATTTGGGAGCGGCATATCCTCAATTCCGCAGCCCTTCTCCCCTTCGTTCGCACGGCTTTGGATGCTATCCCTTCCCGGCTTTATTTGGGCGAAGTTGATGGCGAAAACGCTCCCATTGTGGGAGATATCGGCTCTGGTGGTGGATTTCCTGGCATCGTTCTTGCCGCCCTTCTCCCCCATGTCAGGTTCTTCCTTATTGAACCGATGGAACGACGCTGCGAATGGCTTCAGGAAGTGGTGGAAGAACTTGATTTGAATAACGCCACTATTGTGCGCGCCCGCACGGAGGAGCTGGAGGCCATCCTCAAGAGGAAAGCCGGTGGAAAATCCGGGAAAACTCGAGGAAAAGGCAAAAACTCTCTGAAATTTGACAGATCCGCCTCCGCCAAGAATATAGGAAAGCTGGAGAAAGCGGGTACGGCGCCGAATATTGATGCAATTAATAACGCAGTTGACGCGGTTAACAACGCAAATCACATTGACAAGTCTGAGAACGCCAAATATACCGAAGATGCCAATCAGTTCCACAAGATGCTGTCTCTTCACAGGAACACCTCTTATTTTGATGCCTGGGAGCTCTTCCAAGAGGAGAACCCGTATTTCTCCGGTTTCAATATCGTCACCTGCCGGGCTGTCGCTCCGATGACGAAACTTGCTCGGATGACCCTTCCCCTATTAGTGCCAGGCGGTCGTTTGATCGCGCTCAAGGGGAAATCGGCGCAGGCGGAACTTGATAAGGCCGAAAAAGAACTCAGGAAAAACCATGCTGATTCTTATCATGCCTATCTCGCTCCTATCGGTCCAGGACTTGAACCAACGCATGTGGTGACTGTCTCCAAAAAGTAGGATTCCAAAGAGTCCAACCGTTTCACTTCCCCCAGCTTTTTCTCCTTCCTCTCCCCTCTCCGCTTTCTTCCTCTCCACTGGCTTGATCTTCTTCCCGCTCCTCTTCCTCTCTTCCCTAGCTGACCTCTTTTCTCTTCCTTCCCCTGAATTGATCCCCTCCCCTTATCTTTCTTGATCTCATACTTGCTTTCTGATAAAGCTGACTTCGATTTTTCATCACTTCCGCCTTATTTCGGCCCGACTTATCCACATTCGGCTCGGCCGATTTGCTTGTGTCGATGAAATATAGAAGAATGGAGTAGTCGTTTTAAGGGGGTCCTATGTCCGATGTTTCACGTGAAACATTTTCTTCGAAGAATGAGGGAAGTGCTTCTGACGAACCGGTTTTCGAGTCTGCGCAGGACATCCTTAACCGTATTTTCCAAGGTTCGAATTCTGGATTTGGTAGTGAGCTGGCTAATGAGAACGCTCGCCTGAAGAAACTCAAAGGGAGTAAATTCGAGCACCCGAAAGAAACCAGGTATATTGCGGTTTCAAATCAAAAGGGCGGAGTCGGTAAGACAACCTCTGCCGTGAATCTTGCTGCTGCTTTCGCTGAGGGTGGCTTGCAAGTTCTTATCATCGATATGGATCCGCAGGGGAATGCTTCCACCGCCTTGGGTATCCCCCACGGGCCGGAGGACGTGACTGTTTATGATGTGATTGAAGGAAGATACGACATGGCTGATGCCGTCGAGGTCTGTCCTGACTTTGACTCGCTCGATGTCGTCCCTTCCAGCATTGATCTCAGCGGTGCCGAGTTGGAAATAGTCGATATGGAAAATCGGACAGAGCTTTTGAAGCAACAGCTTCAAAGGTATATCTCAACATCGTCGAAGCATTACGATTACGTCATCATTGATTGCGCCCCTAGCCTAGGTTTACTGGTTTTGAACGCCTTATGTGCCGTTACCGAGGTCTTGATTCCTATTCAAGCGGAATATTATGCTTTGGAAGGGCTTGGCCAGCTTCTTCATACCATCCAGCTCGTTCAAAAATCGATGAATCATTCCCTGATTATTTCCACGATGATTGTGACGATGTTCGATAAGAGAACTCTCTTGAGCCGAGAGGTCTATGACGAAATCAAACAGCACTATAAAGATATCGTGTTGAAGACCACGATCCCTCGATCTGTACGGATTTCTGAGGCTCCAAGTTTCAACCAGAGCGTCATCACTTACGATTCGCGTGGGAATGGTGCCATCGCTTATCGTGAAGCAGCTCTTGAAATCAATCGTAATTCAAAGAAAATTTTAGCCCTTCTTCATGAGAAAGGACATAAGAATGCCTAAGAAGTCGCGCCTAGGCAAAGGTGTCGGTGCACTTTTCCCAACTTTGCCTACCCTTGACGAAGAGAACGAGCTTGAAGCGCGTGAATCGGTGAATGTTTCACGTGAAACATCTCAAATTTCCTCAGGAAAAAACGTAGGAAAACGGCGGAAAACTACCAAAACCGGCAATAGTCGTTTTTCCGATGACAGTTCTTCGGTACCTGCCGAATCATCTTTGACCAGTAAAAAGCGTGGGATTAACAAAAAGCAAAAGAATTACATTCCATCTTTAGCGGATTCCATTCATCCTTCTGATTTCTTCTTTGATTCAACCGGTATTCTAGACCTGAACAAGAAAACGAGGAATCATCTTCATAAGAAAGACGAAGTAAATCATTCAAACGACTCTAAGCCAAAGAAGACTAGCTTCGCTCAGTCTTCTTCTTCAGGGGAAGAGGACAGTCCTAGCAATAACCAAGAGAATGACTCAACTTCTGAGGGATCGTCAAGCGTCAATGCGATGGCATCTCCTCATACTCCTGATGCTTCCTCTCAGATGGCTTATTCTGAAGACATGAACTTGGATGAAAGCTCTAGCGAGTCTACTGATTCTTCGAAGAGCAGTTCTATTCCACCGAAGAATGAGGAACGGGGAACCGCTGTAGTCGGTGCTAAGAATAATCAGCGGCAGAAGGAAGGCCAAAGATCCACACCTGAGGAAGAAGGAGGGAGTGAAAAGATAAACTCCAGTCTTCCTAACTTTAGCGATGTGATCGAAGGAAACGATTTGACTGGCCTGAATAGTGTCCAGGTCGCCCCTGCGGGAGTGAATTCATCTACCATTCGTCAGCAAGAGATCTCTCAAACGGATAATGAATCCGCAGGGATCCAAGAGATGACGAATGAATCCGGGGGAATCGTTGATTCAAACGGAGCGGTCAAAGAATCACATGGTCTCACAGGCTCGGTTGGTTCTGGAAACTCTTCTGATTTGGTCGAATCTGCGAATCCAAGCCCAGCAACCCTAGCAGAACAGATGACTGATGAGAGTGCTCATAAACCTGAAACCCAGCAAGTAGTAGGGGAGAAGAGCCACTTGGAAGTGAATGTTTCACGTGAAACAATTCCAGATCAATCTCCGTCTGAGCAGCAGTCTTCTGAAAAACAGGATGAAGCGAGTGACAAGAATCCGGCTGCTATAGAGCAACCGGAGGATATCGGAATCGTGAAAAACAAAAAGAATTCTCAAGCGGTAGAATCCTCTCAGAATGCTGAATCGGGTGAAGGCGAAGAGCCAGATCTTGTCCCGGTTGAGGGGGGATATCTCGCTGAAATCGCCATTGATGATATTTCTCCCAATGAGAAGCAGCCTCGGTCCGTATTCGCCGAAGAAGAGCTGCAGGAATTGGCGGATTCCATCAAAGAAGTCGGCGTTCTTCAGCCCGTCGTTGTCCGGAAGCGTGATGACTTCGCCACGCCTTATGAGCTCATCATGGGGGAGAGGCGACTGAGGGCAAGCAAACTTGCAGGTCTCGATAAGATCCCTGCGATTGTGCGGACAACAGCTGATGACAGCATGCTCCGAGATGCGCTCTTGGAGAATCTTCATCGAGTCGCCCTCAATCCGTTGGAGGAAGCCGCGGCTTACCAGCAAATGATGGAGGACTTCGGTTTGACGCAGGAACAGCTATCCCAGTCCATTTCCAAGTCGCGTCCACAGATCGCTAATACTTTGAGGCTCCTGCAACTGCCTGGAAGTATCCAGAAGAAAGTCGCATCGGGAGTGCTTTCTGCTGGACATGCTCGAGCGCTTTTGGCTTTACCATCCGCCGAACAGATGGAATCGTTGGCTAAGAGGGTTGTGGCAGAAGGTCTTTCGGTTCGTTCCACGGAAGAAATCGTCGCGCTTCAGCTTGGGAACAAGAAGAATCAACGAAAGCGTAAGCCGGCCAATATCTGGTCGGGATCTCCCGAAATCACCGAACTGAGTGATTTCTTCGAGACGAAGGTCGATATTAAAGGCAGCGGGAAGAAAGGCAAGATTGAGATCACCTTTACTTCCGCTGATGATCTTCATCGTATCATTGATTTGGTCAAAGGCTATGGCGATACCAACGATGGGAAAGACGATAATACGGATGGTTGGTTCTAGGGAAGCGGCATATCAGCGAAATTGAGTACCGAAAAACCTGTCAATCATTGATTGATGATCAACTGATGATGAATGAATAAATAAATTTCTCAAATCATCTTACAAAAAATACCGTATATACAGAAAACAATCCGTATATACGGTTTCCTCGAAGTCATGATCTTAGTCAGTCCTTCTGAGAGCGACTTAGGAGGCTTCCTCTTCAAGGTAAGCCTGGGCGTCGAGTGCGGCTCGGCAGCCCATCCCGGCTGCGGAAATCGCTTGGCGATAGACCTTGTCAGTTACGTCGCCAGCGGCGAAAACCCCAGGAATGGAAGTGCGGGTGGAAGCGCCTTCAATGACTATGTAACCATCTTGGTCCGTATTGATCTGGCCGTTGAGGAAAGAGGTCTGCGGATCGCTGCCGATGGCGATGAAGACGCCGTGGGCGGGGATTTGCTTCTCTTCGCCGGTCTTCACGTTCTTGACGGTCACGGACTGGGCGGACTTGTCTTCGCCGTTGACGGAAGTGACGACGGAATCGAGAACGAAGTCGATTTTCTCGTTGTTTCTGGCCCGGTCCACCTGAACTTGCGAAGCGCGGAACTCATCACGACGATGGATGATGGTGACAGAGCTGCTAAAGCGAGTCAGGAAGAGGGCGTCAGTCAGGGCTGTATCGCCCCCGCCCACAACGACGATGGGTTGTTTGCGGAAGAAGCTCCCATCGCATGTGGCGCAGTAGGAGACACCGCGGCCGGAAAATTCCACTTCTCCCGGCACCCCCAATTTGCGATAGCTGGAGCCGGTGGTGACAAGGACGACCTCAGCCTGATAGGTCTGCCCGTCGTCGGTGGCGACCGAATGCAGGGGATGTTTTGAATCGGATGGTTGGTCAAGCGCGGTGGAGACGACGTCTTTGTACTCGATGCGCGCCCCGAAGCGTTCCGCCTGCTCGCGCATCTTGTCCATCAAATCAGGACCGAGCACGCCGTCTGGGAAACCTGGATAATTCTCGACTTCGGTCGTGTTGACCAGCTGTCCGCCAGGAGTCAAAGCCCCGGCCAAAACCAAAGGCTGATAGCCGGCTCTGGCGAGGTACAAGGCGGCGGTGTAACCGGCGGGGCCGGAACCGATGATGATCGCTCGCTCTTTCTGTGGTCCCGATGCTTGGGCCGCCGCCTGCTTCTTCGCGTTCGCGTTGGGGGACAAGGAGATGAGGTTGCCCATGGGGTTTCCGGATGCCTGAAGTTGCGAGTTCTGAGAGTTCTGGGAATTCTGAGGATTTGTGGGCGATGTCTCTGGAGAGAGGGAGATGAGGTTTGCCATGATTCTCCTTGTCTGTTGGCAGGTATTGGATCTTATCCAGTTCCTTGCCTGTTTTTCACCTGCCGGTGGCTGGTGGTTCGTGTATCTTCTGTGGGTTCGCAGCGAGTCAATTCCTGAAAACCGAACGATATCGGAACGCATAAACCTCACAATATTCATTAATAATCATACGAAAACATGAATATAACCTTTAATAAATCAGAGGGGGCTAAGTCGCCCGTCTTCAGATTTGCTCGTTCATGTTTAGCTATTCGCGTTCTCAAGGCCGTGTCAGGAACTCAATTCTGGACGCAATCAGAACAAGTGAATCAGGTCGAATAAAATTCCCGAAACAAGGGGAAAGGGCAGAATTCTTCTGACAGCATAGAGGAGTCGTGGAGGGGTAAGAGACTATATGCGGGGGTGATGGCGCCACAGAGGGAGGAGAACGCAAGAGCATGGGAGTCTGCGGAGCGAGAAAAGCAAAACAGTCGATCGCGAGAAGAGACCGTGAGAAGGGGCCGCGGAAAGACGAGAAAAGTCATGGAGCGAGGAAACAGATGGAACGAGGAGGCCGCTGGGGAAGGGGACACCGCAGGAGGAAGGGGAAGAAGAGGACAGGGCGGCTTATAATCAATCCGCCCTGTAGCCCCTGTAGCCATGGGAACCGTCAGTAAGCCATGAGGTGGGTGAAGTAGAGGTAACGGCTGGTCGGAAGGGAGTCGGCCGGAACCCAGATGACGATTCGGTCGGTCTGCACTGGCCTGCTCAAAGTCACCATCGTGCTGCCGGAGAGGTCAAAGGAGAACTTCGCCAAAGCATAGCCATTGATTGGGTTGGTCTGGTCCGCATCCGCGTAGATGTAGGCCGTCCCACCGGAATCCCGCATGCCGATGTTGAGCTTGCTCACGGTCACCTTCTGGGAGAAGGTGATGGCCAAGCCATAACCGTTCTGCCCATTGGGTTTATTGAGGAAGACCCGGCTCTTGATAGGCAAGGGGGTGGTGTTGGTGGAAGCCGGGGGAGCGGGGACCGCTTGGGCGTTCATCTGCTGGGGGTAGGAAGTGGCCTGGGGGCCGGCCGCCGGCGCACTTTGGCTGGGCTTCTCTTTCTGCTGCGCAGGGGAGGAGGAAGGTTTGGCGGAAGGCTGAGCCGGCTTGGAAGAGGGCTTCGCGGACTCCTTGGGCGACGCCTTTCCAGATGACGAGGAGTTGCCCTCTTCACCGGGATAAGAAGCCTGCAAACTTGGCCAGACATCCCCATTGCCACCGGACTTGAGGGCGGGGTGGTTGAAGATGCCCAAAGCCGACGACGCCACGGCCAAGGCGACGATCAGGATGATTCCGACCAAAGCCACGGTGAGCGTGCGCTTGCGGACAAGGGTGTTCCTTTCCTCGCGCTTTTGTCGAGCCACCTGCTGCCGGTAGAGACGCTCGCGCTCATCTTCCGGGGCGTTCTTGCCGGAGTCAGCCCTGATATTGTTCTTAGACCCACCGGTCTTTCCGGACCAGGGGAAGGAAAGATAAGAGCGAGCTTGGCGGCTGGAAGAGAGCGATGCCGGGGCCGTGGCCGAAGGCGATGCCGGGCCAGAATTCGAAGCGGAAGCTTGAGCGGAGGCTGATTCGCCACGGGAATCCACGGAGCCGGGTCGGATTTCAACGGGCTCAAAGGACTCGGAGTTTCCAGAGGGCTTAAAGAAGCCGGCATTGAAATCGCTGGAAGTGTCAGTGCCGGCGGTTGCGGAGGTCCGGGGAAGAATCGTGGGAGGCAGTGATTCTGGCCCGCGCGAAGCCTTTCCTCCCTGATCCTGAGGCTGCACGACCTGCGAAAGACGCTCGGAAGTGGTCATAGTCCGGGGATGGACAGAATGGTCAGGGTGTCCGGACTGACCTAGCTGACCTGGTTTTCCGGATTGGCTGGAGTATCCGGATGTACCAGCCTGGCCAGCCTCTCCCCGGTCGCTCTTGGGCAGGCCTTCAGCTCCTGCGGAAACGACCGAGGCTGCGGTCGCAGCCGGATTGATGGCGATGGCCCGGGTGCTGCTGTTCGCCTCCTCGGGGTAAGCACGGGGGGCGATATGCGGGGTGTTCCCGGTCAAGGAGGAGACGTCATCGAAGTTATTGTCGTCATCGAATTCGGAGAAGAAATCGTCGGTGTGCGGCCGGAGGGAAATCTCCTGATCGCGCTCGAAAAGTTGGTCTCTGTCCCAGGATTGATGGGATTGGATGACCCTGGCCGGCTTCTGGGCGTTCGCCCTCGGCCTGGTGAAAAGTTCCGGGGGAAGATAGAAGTCCAGGTCGTTATCCGGCCCAACCAGATGGGGAGCCTGAGGAACCAGTTTCATCAAACTGACGGAAGCCGTCTCCTGCCGGAAGGGGCCTTCGACGTCGGAGAAGGAGAGCTGGTCCCAAGGCAGGAAGTCCCCCAACAAGGCGGACAACTCGAAGAGGGTATAAACAGGAGCCACGGAAAGGCCCTGTTCGTCCTTCAACCCAAGGCCGCGGGCGCAGATGATGGAGAATTCATCAGGAAGAGGCTGCACGGTGGAAGCGGAGGCCAGGTCGGCAAGGCTGGAATCCTTATCCGGGTCGAAGGGCCGATCGGTGAGGAGCTCGAAGAGCACGGCGGCGATCTGACGGGCCATGCTCGTCTGCCCGCTCATGCCGCGGGCGTCGGTCATGAGGGGGGAATCCTGAACTAGGATGGGGGATACGGCCAAATCAGCCAGCAAGAGCTTCTTCTGGGTCATGCGGACCGTCTGAGTGCTGATGAGATGGTGGTAGATGCCGGCTTGGGAAAGGGCCTGCCCGTAGCCGATCAACTCGCCGATGATGGACCTGATGGCCTTCTGGCTCAGGCGGCGGTTCGGGGCGACCGGCCGGGTCAGACCGTGGTCGGACGAAATGGAAGAAGCCGAAGAGGGCAGGGCGGAGGACGGACCGCCAGCCGGGGATTTGGCGCTCGGGGCCGAGCTGGCGCCCGAATCCGCCTCCTGGGCGGGGGAGTGGATGTACTGGGCCAGGCTGATGCCGGGATCATATGGCTGGGCGATCAGATAGACCTGGGAAGTCCGGTAGGACTGGTCCAAAGGTGTGCAGAAATCGAAGCGAGAGGTGGCCAGAGTGGAAGTGAGCAGGTTGATTTGGTTGAAGACGGAAGTGTCAGTGACCAGGAAAAGCTGGCAATCGCGGGAGAAAGAGATATCATGCGCGGTGAAAGCGGCCATGCCGGACCCATCGGCCAGCAGGCGCTTCAGCTCGTACCTATTGAGTACCACATCACCAGGCTTGATGTTCATGGATAGTCTCTTTTGCTCGGTTCGTTGTGACCCCTTACCGCCTTCCATTGTATGGACAGGGGTCACCCTTTGTGAGACCACGGATGAAGCGGTTTTCATGGGCTGGGCGGGGACGTTGACGTCGTTGGTTTGTCTGGTTTGTTTGGCTCGGTTGATTTGACTGATCTGGTTGGAGCCACCGACTTGACCGGACCCGTTCGCCTGGTCCGAAGGCAGGGAATCCTTGGCCAGGTGGGGTTGGGAGTAGGGGGCCAAGGAGGCGAGTTCCGCCGCCTGGTCGGGCTGGGCGGCCTGATTGACTTGATCGGCCTGATCCGCCCGGTCAAGGGCGGTGGCCAGATAGTCATCATCCGGCTTCACCGGCTCGGAAACGACCTTGCGGGTCTGGACCTGACGGGAGTGGAGGCGGTCGATGATGGTCCGCCCGAACTTCACCTTGCCCAAACCCAGCTTCATGACGATCTGCAAGGCAATATCCACCACATCGTCGGTACGGGTCAGGACCAGAAGGGCCCCATAAACCGCCAAAGCCACCAGACCGGTGATGGCGCAGAACAAGATGGACAGGACCCAGGAAATATGACCCTGAGGGCCGGCCAGGTTCACATGGAAGACCATCAGAAGGAGTCGGTAGAGATAGTAAGAGACGAACCCGGTCGCGACGGCGGCGACCAGGCTTTTACCCAAAGACAGGAAGATGCGGCCTACATTGAGACTGCCGTGGAAAAGCTTTTTTTGGGTCATATAAATCAGGAAGGGGATGCTGATGGCGTAGCTGATCGTCATGGAGACGCCGATTCCCACAGTCCAGAAGCGCGGGGGAAGTCCGAAGCGGATGACCGCCAATCCCACCACGAAGAAAGCGTTTTGGATCAAAGCGAAGATGAAAGGATGTTTTCCGTCCTCGAAGGCGTAGAAAGTGCGCTGGAGGAAGAGGAAGGTGGACGCAGCCCAGCAGTTCAGGCTCAAGGCGATGAGCACGGGGGCGATCAGGTTGATCTCTTTCAGGGGGACCGAAGGCAGCAGGGCTTTGATCACCGGGACGGGGATGGCCACCAGAACCGCGGTGAAAAAGAGCATGATGACACCGCAGCGGCGCAGGGATTGGCTGAGGGTGTCGCGGGCGTCCTTGAGGTTGCCTTCCGCCACGTCCGCCGACAGCCGGGGGAAGATGGCTGTGGCGATGGAAACAGCCACCAGGGAGTAGGGCAGGAGGTAAATGGTGAGTGCGTTCTGATAGGTGGCGTTGCCGGCGATTCCGAAAACATCGTCGCCTTGGATGGGCGCCCCGCTGGCGATGCGGGTGTTGAAGATGTTGACCGCCTGGCCCAGCAGGACGATGCTTAGGCTCCAGACGCCCACGGAACCCATGGATCGTAGGCCGATTCCTCGCAGCCCCCAGCGGGGACGGTAATGGTAGCCGGTCTGCATCAGGGGGATGAAAAGGACCAGGGCTTGAAAAGCCACGCCCAAGGTCCACATGCCGGCCAGAAGGAAGACCCGGGGGGTGGTCCAGAAGGCCATGCTGGCGTGGCTGGCGTTGCCGAAAAGACGGATGAAAAGGCCGAATCCTAGGCAGGCGATGACGTTGGCACCAACCGAGCTCCAGGAATAGGCGGCGAAGCGTTCCTGGGCGGCCAGGATCTGCCCCAGAATGGTATAGAGGCCATAAAAGAAGATCTGAGGCATGCACCAGAGGGTGAAGGAATCGACCAGGGCGTGCTGGCTGGCCGTCCAATTGGAGCTGAGGTAAAGGCTGGTGACCAGATGGGTCCCGGCCATGAGCAGGAGGGTGACGCCCAGCAGGAGGACGATGGACAGGGTGATGATCTTATCCAGGCGTTCCTTGGCGTCCTCCTCCTTTAAGGCCCGGACGATCTGGGGGACCAGGACGGCGTTGAAGATTCCGCCGGAGAGGATGGTGAAGAGGACCTGGGGGATCATGGATCCGGTCTGGTAGGCGTTGGCGGCGATGCCGGTGGTGCCGACCGCCCAGGCCAGAAGGATGCTGCGTGCCTGCCCGGTCAGACGGGAAAAGAAGGTTCCCAAGGCCATGATGGCCGAGTTGCGCCCGACCGAGGATTGACCGCTCTTCCCGGATTCCGCCTGGGGGTTCCCCTGAGGGGCTTTTCCTCGTTTGGTCTTTCCTGTACTCATATGAAATCCTGTTCTGCCTGTGCTGTGACTGTCCTGCCTGCTGTGACCGATCCGGTCGAATTTAGCCGCCTGGCCTGATCGGAGCCGTTTCATTCCCTGCCGCCGTCTTGCCTTGGAGGGCTCGTTTGGTCTGTCGGTAAGCACCGAGGAGTCCCAAGACCACCGCCAAGGCGATGATGGCGTAACCGACCGGCCCATTGACGGCGAAAGATCCGATGATTTGCGTACTGGAGGCCGTCCCGAAGGCCTTGCCCCGCCTGTCCACCAGGCTGATCCGCGCCTTGCCCCGCCTGCCGCTGAGCACGGAGACGGTCATGGAGACCTGCTGATCGTCATGGGCGCCGACGGTGATTCCATCGACCGGGGTCAGGCTGATCCCCAGGTTCTGGGCCACGTCCTTCTCCACCGTCCCCCGCAGCCCCACCTGGATGGGGAAAGGGAGGTCATTGGTGATGGTGACCGGGAGGGTGACCTTATCGGACACGGCGTTCAAGGAGCCGACCCGGTTGAGCTGAATGGCGGCGGCCAAGGCCCGGATGACGGCATGGATGTCTTCCCCCTGCTTGGAGACGCTTTCCGGAGTCGCGTCCCAGGTGAAGCCCCTTTGGGCGATCGCTTCCAGGGATTTCTCCAAACCGGAGATCCAGCTATCGGAATTCTGCAGGGTATAGCCCGGGGCCGTGGCTTGAGAGTCCTTGCGGACGTTCCCTTTGGAAAGACCCTGGGCGTTCGCGGAGGAGGATTGGCCGCGGTTCTTGGAGGGGACGAGCACGTGGTCGCGGAAATCCCTCAGGTTGGCCTTGTCTTTGGACAGCTGCGCGAGGGCGGACCGGTAGGCGTCCACTGCGGTCCCCTCGGTTACGGGCTCGTTGGCTTGGGCCATGGTTTTGGCCTGGTCCGGGCTGTAATGGCTGTCGGCCGCGATCAGGTCGGTCAATTGTTTGGTCTCCACCCAGGGAAGGTTATGGACGGTGCCTAGGAAAGCGCGCAGGGACTTGAGGTAGGCCTGATAGCCCCCTTCGCCCCGGTCCGCCCAGGAAGTGCCGAGATTGACTAGGAGGATGCGCTTTTCATAGGGGGCTTGGGTCTCGTAGAAGGCGCTGTAAGCGATCGTCTTGTTGACGGACATGGCCTGGTCCATGTGGGACGAGCTGAGGTTCCGGTCGGCGGTGAGTACAGTCACATCCCCGGCGCTGGTGGGAACGGTCACCTTGTCCGTATGCACGGTGGAATCCTCGAGGTCGCTGAACCCTTTTTGGGAGAGCACGGTCTTATAGCCGAGGGTCCGTGCCTGGGTCAAGGAATCCAAGGTCCAGGCCGTCGTCTTGTTGGAGAGGGCGATGGGGGAGCTGGCCGCCTTTGTTCCCGCCCGTTTGGCCAGGTCGTCGCTGGTCTGGGCCTTGAGGGTCTCCTCGTTGATTCCGGTCTCCGGCCAGGAAGAGGATTTCACCTGGCTGATGGTATTGATATCCAGGCCGTCGCTTTGGCTGAAAGCCGAGATCTTGGAACCGACCAGAGTCCCGGCCAGGCGGGGGTCGGCTACCAGGTTGAGGAAGGAATAGTCGGAGGCCAGTTTTTGCAAGGTCTCCTGCCTGGATTTGCTCTCTTTGCTCGTCGGATAAAGGAAGGCGGACAGGTTTTTGACGGCTATGGCCCCTTCGCCTTGGACCAGCCGCCTCAATGCCTGACTGGATGGAGCCTGGCCTTGCTCCAATCGTGATGTCACCGGCAGCAGGAAGACCAGACCGAGCTTAGGCAGGTCTTTTTCCGGCCGATCGGCGTTGGAACGGGTGAGGAAGGTGCGCAAAGTCGTGGTGATCTGGCTGCCCAAAGGAGCCACCGCCTTGACGCTGATGAGCAAGGGTTTGGCTCCCCAGGTCATGGAGGTCAGGGTCTGCTGGGAGGAATCCAAGGAGATGTCCACCGTCCGCGAATCTCCGGTTTTCATGGCTGGCAGGGTGGCCGTCCCCAGGCTTTGGCTGGTCGTGATCGCGCTGGAGTCGGCCTTTCCCGAAGCCCAATCGGAGATGCTGCTGCTGTTGGGGAAAAGATAGGTGGGGTTGGTGAAAAGCTCCACCGTCCCGCTCCGGATGGCCCGGTTGGTTCGGATGCGTATGACCGCTTTGAAGCCGGATTCCGCGGTGACCACCGGGGTGGAGGAGATTAGGGTGATCGTCAGCCCGGCTGAGGAAGTCTGGTAGTCGGACTTGTTCGTGTAGGAAGTTCCGCTCTGACTGCCCTGACTGCCCTGTCCGTCTTGGCTGGCGGCAAAAGCCTGGCTGGGCAAAGCGATCGCGGAAGGCAGGACGAGGGCGAGGAGGAAGGCCAGCAAGAGACGAAAAGAATGATTGCCGCGCCGGCGGGGATCGGTCAGGGTCTTTTCCGCTTCAGATGTCGGTCTCATGGGCTTTTTTGTTCTTTCGCTCATACAACCAGACGATCCTCCGCTCATTGGGATAGGACAAAACATCAGGCAGGTCTTTGAAATCGACCCAGATAGCGTCCTCAGCCTCATGGTCGGGGTCGCCTTCCACGGTCAAATGGCCGCCGGTCTGCCTTAAAACGTAATGATGGACCAACTTATGCACGCGCTGGGTCGTGCCGGTGAACCAATAATCGATGGTGGCGATGGAATCTATCACTTCGCCCAGAATCCCGGTTTCCTCGTGGACTTCGCGCACGGCCGTCTGCTCGGGGGTCTCCCCTTTTTCTATATGTCCCTTCGGCAGGCACCATTCGATATGGCCGGAGCGGGAATGACGGACGATGATGGCGACGCGGCCTTGGTCATCGAAAATGAGGCCGCCTGCTGAATATTCGCGGACGATGGGCAGATCTTGATTATCCAGGGAAGGGAAGGTCCCGGCGTCATCGCGTTTATGGGCCATGACCGCGGGAGTGGCGGTCACCCGGGAGTGATTGTCCTTAAGGGAATCGGAGTCCGACTCCTCGTACAGGTGGGCGTCCGCCTCTTCTTGCAGGAGTTCCTCGTAAACAGCCGTCAGCAGGGAATGAGGGTCGTCATCCTCATAGGAATAGTCGCCATGGGGACGGATCTCCACCGAAGAATGAGGGGTCTGGGAACTGTAGACCGGGGAGGAATCGTCATCAAGCCCCAGATCCGGGGTGAAATCCTGGGAGGCAGGAGAACGGCCCTGGTCGGGGGCGCCGTCCGTTTGGGGGCCTTGATCCTGATGGCCGCTGGCGCGATTGTCTTTGCGGCTGCCGCTGTAACCATTTTCATGGCTCTTCTGCCCGCCAGGGCCGCTGCAATCGTTTTGACTGCGATTTTGGGCATACTTCAGGCCGCTTTTGGCGCGTTTCATCATTCGCGCAATATCGCCTGGAGTAACAGTCACATGTACTAGTTTACGTGGAATTTGTGGGAAAGGGGTAATAGGTGGTAAATTTCCTGAAAAAATGGCGCTTCGCGAACATCGGGGAGCCTGTCAGCCTATCGCGGCCGGCGGGGAAGGGGGACCGGCCGGCTTCGTCTTTTTTACGCATTCCGTTAAGATGGATTCGGTAAGAAAACGGCGCTCCTTCCCAGAACGGCTGTCACAAAGCTCGAAGGGCGCGAAGAATGAATGACGAACGGCGGACGATGAACGGCGAACAGACGGAAGCGGAGGCCCGGTCCATGACGACCATGACGATGGCGAATGAGCAGGAAGGTGGATCCGTGGAATCGCGGATCTCCCGCCTTCCTCAGGTGGCTCTGGACCTGGGGGAGGTCTTCTCCCAAGCCGGCTTCGACCTGGCCCTGGTGGGAGGCCCCGTCCGGGACCTGCTTCTGGGCCGCGACCCCCATGACCTGGATTTCTGCACTTCCGCCAAACCGGAGGAATTCGAGCCCCTGTTGCGCAAGTGGGGGGACGGGTTCTGGGATATGGGCCGCAAGTTCGGCACTCTAGGGACTTTGAAAAAGCTGGCCGATGGGACCGAAGTCTCCATCGAAGTGACCACCTACCGCAGCGAGGTCTACGACCCTGATTCCCGCAAACCCGAAGTGGACTACGGGGACAGCCTGGAAGGCGACCTTTCCCGCCGCGATTTCACGGTCAATTCCATGGCCATCCGCCTGCCCGAGATGGAATTCGTCGACGTTTTCGGCGGTCTGGAAGACCTGGACCGTCGCATCCTACGGACTCCGGTGGAGCCGGAGCAGTCCTTCTCCGATGACCCCTTGCGCATGATGAGGGCGGTGAGGTTCGTCGCCCAGCTGGATTTCCGCATCAGCCTGGACACGTCCGCCGCCATCGCCCGGATGGCCGACAGGATTGAAATCGTCTCGGCGGAAAGGGTCCGCGACGAACTGGTCAAATTGCTTTTGAGCGCCCACCCCCGCAAAGGCCTGGAAAACCTCGTCGCGTCCGGTCTGGCCGATTATGTGCTGCCGGAGCTGCCCGCCTTGCAGATGGAGATGGACCCCCAACATCATCATAAAGACGTCTTCGAGCACACCATGAAGGTCTTGGAACGGGCCATCGCCTTGGAGACGGATGCCGAAGGGCCGGTCCCCGCTCCCGACTTGGAACTGCGCCTGGCAGCCGTCATGCATGACGTCGGCAAGCCGCGGACCCGCCGGTTCGAGCCTGACGGCAAAGTCAGCTTTTACCATCATGACGCCGTCGGGGCGAAAATCACCAAACGAAGGTTGAAAGCCCTGCATTTCGACCACCACATCGTCAACGACGTGGCTGACTTGGTCAATATGCACCTGCGTTTCCATGGTTACGTGGATGAGCCCTGGTCCGACTCCGCCGTCCGCCGGTATGTGAAAGACGCCGGTCCTCTCTATCACCGGCTCAACAGGCTGACCCGGGCGGACGCCACCACCCAGAACAAGCGGAAGGCCCTGGCCTTCGAACAAGCCATGGATGAGTTGGAAAGGCGCGTGGAGGACCTGAAGAAAAAAGAGGATTTCGCGGCCATCCGCCCGGACTTGAATGGAGACCAAATCATGCAGATCTTAGGCTTGGCCCCGGGCAGGGAAGTGGGGAAGGCCTACAAGCATATGCTGGAATTCCGCATGGATAACGGGCCCGTGGACCATGAGACGGCGGTGGCCGAGCTCCAATCCTGGTGGGCCAATCAGTTCCCGCGGTTGTAAGCCGTGTGTTCCTGGGCCTTGGGAAGCTTGGCCATCTTATCCGCTTTCAGGCAGCCGTCCACGGACTGCATCTTCTTGCCCGCGGTCACGGTGATCTTGGAGGTGGAGTTCAGGTTCTTGAAATTCTCGCCGATGACGACGTCCAAGAGCTGGTCCTGGCGGTCGTCCATGCGCAGGACCACGTCGTTGGGGAATTGGGCCCGCAAAGTGTAGGCTTCTTGGATGGCGTTCCGGCCGAAGTAGATGATGGAGTTCTTAGTGGTGGTCTTGGACTCCCAATCGCCCACCCCTTGGACGCCGAAGCCACGGTTGGTGAACTCCTGGGCGACGGCCGTGGCCAGGCCGGCGTACGTGGTGCCGTTGAGCACACGCAGGTGGATGTCGCTCATATTGAGGGCGGTCTCTTTGCCGGGCACGAGACAGGAGGTTTGGACCCCGTAGTTGTTGGCCTGGGACCCGGAGGCGTCCTTCTTCGGAGATCCGATCCAGCCCATGGCCAGAGGAATGGCGATGGCGACGGCTATGACCAAGGCGATGATCACGGTGGTGAGTACGACCTTGTGACGGTCGCGCAGATAGAGGGCGCGCTCGGCGCGCTCTTCCCTGGTAGTGGATTTAGGCATCGGTTATCCTCCTGCGTTCTCTTCTATGATAAACGAGCCTCGGCATATGTGGGGCACGACGCTTTCGTTTGCGATGCATGGGGCCATCACCGCCAGGCGGAGGCCAGACGCGTGAATTCCTCCATCGTCAAGGTCTCCCCCCGTCGGGTCGGGTCGATTCCGGCCTTCTCGAAAGCGGCGGTAGGGACCATCTTCTTCAAGGCGGCGTGAAGGGTCTTCCTGCGTTGGCTGAAGGCGGCGTCCACCAAGGTGAAAGTTCGCTCTCGCAGATCGGTTCGTGGGCCCTGCCCTTGGTCGTAGCGGGTGAAAGCGACCAGGGCGGAGTCCACATGGGGGGCTGGCCAGAAGACGCTGGCCCCGACGATGCCTGCCGGTTTCGCCTGGCCGTACCAGGCCAGTTTGACCGAAGGGACCCCGTAAATCTTCGAACCTGGTTGGGCGGTCAGACGGTCGGCCACCTCCTTCTGGACCATGACGGTGAAGGAGGCCAGGCTGGGGAAGCGTTCCAAAAGGGTCAGGATGATGGGGGTCGCCACGTTGTAAGGCAGGTTCGACATCAAAGTCAACTGCGGCAGGGGGGAGCCGAAGATTTCCTCCACCTGGTCCAAACCCAGCTGGAGGGCGTCTTCGCGGATCAGATGGAAGCGGCTCATCGCTTGGGGCATCTGGGCTCGGACGGTCGAAGGCAGGAGGTCCGCCAGGCGGGGGTCGATCTCCACCGCCAGCACTTGGGCCCCGGTCTCCAGGAGGGCCAAGGTGAGGGACCCCAAACCGGGACCGACTTCGATGACACGGCTGTCAGGCCCTAGGTCTCCCAGACGGGCTATACGGCGGACGGTGCCGGGGTCGACCACGAAATTCTGCCCGAATCTCTTGGTGGGGTTGATCCCCGTCGAAGCCGCGATGCGCCTGATGTCGGCCGCTCCCAAGAGGGCCGAGGATTCTTCCGTGATCATATGCATAGTCCGTTCATGCAAGTCTGGCTCGTGCCGATCAGTACCAGTTCATCCGAAGATGATAGGCCTTGGCCGCGAGAGGGTTTCCGTAACGGCCGCGGATGTAACCGAGACCCCAGTTGATTTGGGTCGCAGCGTTGTCCCTCCAATCGGCGCCGGCGGTGGCCATTTTGCTTCCGGGAAGGGCTTGGGGGATGCCGTAGGCGCCGGAGCTGGGGTTTTCGGCCGACCACATCCAGCTGGATTCCTTGTTGAAAAGCCAGACCACGGCGTCCCACTGGGCTCCGGTCCACCCGTATTGGGCTGCCGCCGCCCGGCCGTAAACCTGGGCTTGGGCCGGGGTCGCGTGCCAGGTGGACGATGCTTGCTGTTGGGCTTGGGCCCTTTGGGCGGCCGCCGCAGCGGCAGCTTGCGCCCGGCGACGGGCGGCCGCGGCTTCTTGCTGACGCCGAGCCCTTTCTTCGGCTTCTTTGCGGGCCGCGGCTGCCTTCGCAGCGGCTTTCTGCTGAGCCTGCCTATCTGCGGCTGCCTTCGCCTCCGCCGCCTTGCGGGCCGCCTCATTGGCCTGGGACTTCGCTTTGACGGAATCCTTCTTCGCCGACGCATCGCCGGGGGAATCGTCCCCCTTGGGGGAGCTTGAACCCGAAGAGGGACCAGAGGCAGAGTCAGACGATTGTGGCGAGGGGGAGGAGCTGGACTTGTTCGGGCCCTGGGAAGAGGAGTCTCCCGCCTCCTTCTTCTGGGAATCCTTCCCGGACGAGGAATCACCATCCGCAGAAGGCCGGGGCTGGGGCTTCTTGGTGCCGACCGAGATGATTTCGTTGACCGCGTATGAGGTGACTTCGCGTTTGATCAAAGCGGAGGATTCCACCTTCCCATCCACGAGGACATTGCGGTAAGTATCAACCTCCAAGCCGGTCTTCCCTTCCTGGGAGATGACTTCGGCGCCCTGGGGCAGGGAGGGGTCGTCGATGCGCTGGGTCGTGTAAGGCAGGATCACTTGTTTTGTCGAAGTGGCATAGGAGACCCTTTGCACGCGCATGATGGTCGCCGTCCCCTCTTTGACGACGTTCACGCGGTCGTTCTTGCCCAGTTGGACGTTGTGGGCGTCCAGAATCGCCGCGGCCGTCGTGTCGCCATCGGCCACGCGGATCTTCTTCCCATCGACCTGCAGGTAAACGGGCCCCTTGGCTGAGATGACGAAACCTCCGGTCAGGGTGTTGTAGACGTTGTTGATATCCACGGAAACCTTGACCGCGTTCCGCTCGCTCTGTTTGAAGAAGTTGAGGATATCCGCGGCGTTTTGGGCGTATGTCCAGAAATAGACCGCCTGCCCGTCGATGGTGATGGTCGCCTGGTAAGCCGTGCGGACGGTCACCGTGTCCCCATTACGCAGAAGATCGCCGTGGGAGGAGGTGATGAAATCGTGGGATTTGACCGGGATCCCCTGCTCGGTCAGGAGTCCGTGCGGGGTCATGGCCATGGTATGGGCGGTGCGGATTTTTCCATCGTAGGAGATGGTCACCGTCTTCATGGCCACGAAAAAGAAGCCCACCAGGCAGGCGATGAAGACGAAAGCCGCGCACAAACCCACACGCCAGCGGCGATGTTTGATAAAACTTTGCGGTGTCCACCGACGTGTCATAGTGTCCTCATCATCCTTTGGATTGCTCCCGCCCGGGTCCGACTCAGGCGGGCTGAAACTTCTGAACGATTCCGCGGGGGAATCGATCGCGCTCACGGATTCCCCGGACCGAAAGACCCTTGTGGTCCTAAGTCTATGAATTATGGTCGAAAAACGCTGAGATTACAGGGAATAAGAACGATTTGTCCATAATTTTCGCCTCTTTGTAATCGAAATGTGCCCTAATCCCGTGATTTTTTCGCGTGTCGTCGGCTAACCTTGCTTTTTGAGCGATAGAATGGAAGTACAAACGTTTTCCGGAATGCCCACCGAATTCTCGCGGATTCTGGGCAAATCGAGGGCATTTTTCTTTCGTGCCCTCAACATAGGGGGCGGGTTCATTCCCCTTCATTCCCGCCCCCTTCTTCTTTTCTCCCCATCTTCCCGCTTTCGGGGTAGATTCTGCAGAGGTCTTCTCTCCTTGAGAGAAAGGCGTAAGAATCATGACTAATCTGGCGAGTATGAGTGAAGGTTTATCATCGCAGACGGAAAAGACGCCGGAACCCGCCCCCGCTCAGCCTGGCCGGATTTACCGTGGCCGGGCCCACGGGAAGGTCATCCTGATTGGGGAACATTCGGTGGTTCATTTCAAGCCGGCCATCGCCCTGCCTTTGATGACCACCGCGATTGACGTAGCGGTCAGCGCGAATGGGAGCAGCTATCTGGACCCCCGCTTCCACCTGACCTGCGACTATTACAGCGGCCCCCTCGAATCGGCCCCGTTCAACCTCAACAACCTGAAGAAGCTTCAGGCCGCCCTCCATAACCGCCTCTGCCTGCCGCAAAAGCTGGGGGGCTTCGACATCAACATCGTCTCCACCATCCCGCGCGAAAGGGGGATGGGGTCTTCGGCCGCCGTAGCCGTCGCCCTGACCCGGGCCATAGCGGCCTATTCCGGGGTCATCTTAAGCGAGCAGGAGATCTTCGATTACAGTCAGATCAGCGAAAACGTGGCCCATGGCAACGCTTCGGGCCTGGATTCCATCGCCACCGCTCACGACAAGGCCGTCTGGTTCGAGCGTGGGGCGCAGACCCGGACTTTCGATCTGGCTTGTCCGGGCGTCCTGATCGTGGCCGACACCGGGATTCGGGGAGGGACGAGGGAGGCCGTGGAGGATGTGCATAAATTGCTTTATTCACAAGAACGGGGGGAGGCCCGGCAGGCGGCGAAGGACATCGATCGCCTGGGCGAGCTGACGGCCGATTGCGCTCGCGCCCTGCGGCAGGGGGATGTGCGCCGTTTGGGCTACATCATGGACGAGGCCCATGAGGTTCTCTCTTCCCTGGCTGTTTCCAGTCCCGAACTTGACCGTCTGGTGGCCGCCGCCCGCCGGGCCGGGGCCGCGGGGGCCAAGCTGACCGGAGGCGGCCGCGGAGGCTGCATGATCGCTTTGGTTGCCGATCCCGCAGTGGTGTCGGAAAGCTCTTCCGCTGATGGGCTGGCTCCCGGGGAGTCTTGGGAAGACCGGGTCAAGCGGGTGAAAGAGGCCCTGCTGGCTGCCGGAGCCGTCCATACCTGGCGCCTGCCCCTGAATAGTCAAGTGACCGTGGAGGAGGAAATCCTTGCCTGATAACGCCTTGCCTTTCGCCGCCGCCCGGGCGCATGCCAATATCGCTTTGATCAAATACTGGGGCAAGCGGGACGAGAAGCTGATTCTTCCCATCAGCCCCAGCCTTTCCCTGACTTTGGACTCCCTTTATACGGACACGGCCCTGATGCCCAGCTCGGATGGCCGCTGGCATTTCGTCCTGGACGGCCAGGAGCAGGGAGGAGAAGCCCTGAAGAGGGTCGTGGATTTCGCGCGGATTTTCCCTGTTTCCGCAACTGCCCCGATTCCCTCAACTCCCGCAGCCGCAACCCCGCTGACCATCATCAGCCATAATCATGTGCCGACGGCCGCTGGCTTGGCGTCCTCCTCCTCGGCTTTCGCCGCCCTGGCCTGGGCTTTGCGGGATTACTTCGGGCTGGCTGGCCCCGGGCGGGACGGCCGATCCTTATCGGACCAGGCCCTGTCCGCCTGCGCCCGGCAGGGGTCCGGCTCGGCCACGCGCAGCATCTTCGGCGGCTTCGTCGAGTGGACATACGGTCAGCGTGAGGATGGGGCCGATTCCTTCGCCCGGCCGATTGATGACGGGGAATGGGACCTGGGCCTCATCGCCGTCGCCTTGAGCACGGGGAAGAAGAAGATCAGCTCCCGCGCTGGCATGAAACACACGGCGGAGACCTCCGCCTTCTACCCTTTGTGGCGCCAGGCTTCCGAGCGCGATCTTCAGCGTGTTCTGGAGGGGATCGCAAACCGGGATGTGGATTTGATCGGCCAGGCCATGGAGGCGAACGCGATGAAATTCCATGCCACCATGTTCTCCGCGGACCCTCCCCTCACTTATCTGACCGCCCGCTCCTGGGAGGTCATCGAATTCGTGTGGGCTATGCGGCAAGAAGGCGTTTCGGCTTATTTCACCATGGACGCAGGCCCGAACGTGAAAATCCTTTGTCGTAAAAGCCAGATGGAAGAGATCTCCCGTCGGCTGCGGGAACGTTTCCCTCAGGCCGCTCTTTTCCAGTCGACCAGTGGACCGGGGCCGATCTCCCTGGATTTCGCCCGATGGTCCCAGCTTTATGGGGAGCCTTCCGTCTGAACCGTCTGCACCGTCTGAACCTGTCAGACTTCTGTCAGATCCCTGTTAGACTTTGGCAGGCCGGTTCCCTTCTTTGGCCCCAGGCCGGCAGGACCTTTAAGATTATTAACCACCAAAACCATTAAGCCCGTTAAGGCCATAAAGTACGAAAGCAGGTATGATGACCCCTCCTTCCGCTTCTCAAAATGCTCCCGGCGGCTTCCCTATGACCCCGGATCGAGTGACCGTCCATGTGCCGGGGAAGCTCTATCTGCTGGGGGAATACGCCGTAGTGGAAGGATATCCGGCGATTGTGGCTCCGGTGTCCCGGTATTTGACCGCGACAGCCTCAGAAGACGGCCCTCGCGGACCGGAAGAGGATGGTCCCTGTGAGTCGGACGGGAACGAATCCCCCGAGTCCGGCATGGGCTCCCCCAGGGCCATGACCCTCGCCTCCTCCCTTTTCCCCGATCAACAGAGCCGAATCGACCTTGCCGAGTACGAGGACAGGCATCAGGGGCCTGCCGCTTTGTCCCCCCAGGCGGTGAGGGATTCCCTGGCCCGGCGGAAAACGGGGAAGGCCCCCCTGGCGACGGTGGAGGCGGCCGCTCGGATTTGTCTCGCATTTTTGGTTTCCCAGGGGATCGACCTTCGACCGGGAACAGTGTTCGTGGACTCCGATCTGGACGATTGCGTCTCCGGCCGCAAGTACGGTTTCGGCTCATCCGGAGCCTCTATCGTCGCCGTCATATCCGTCTTGCTGGAATTCTGCGGATGGCCTTCCAAAGAAAAAACGCCGCAGCCATCATCGGAAAATCCCGGAGACGCCTCACGTGAAGTCATCGTCTACAAGTTGGCTATGGCAACCTTGCTGGCTCTGAAAGACAACGGTTCCGGCGGCGACATCGCCGTCTGTTCCTTCGGCCGCCCTCTCTGCTACTCGCGTCCGAGCAGGGGATGGCTGCAGAAAAACCGCGCGTTGCCCATAGCTGATTTGGTCGCCTTGCCATGGCCGAAGCTTGTTATCAAACCGTTTGACCTGGCGCCTGAGCTTGATTTCTTCATCGGCTGGACCGGTTCTCCCGCCTCTTCCTCCCATTTGGTGCAGGCGGTAAGGGTTTTTAAGGAATCGCATCCCCGGGATTTCAGGTCTTACTGCAAAGAGACTGAAAAAATCGTGGAATCCTTCATGCGCTCGCAACAGGAGGTGGAGTCTTTTCGCCTGAAACATCCTGGCTTCGTCTGTGGTGGGGATCTTCTCAAAAATCCTGTTCCCGCTGGACGTGAAAAGGTGGATCATACCGATGACGCCAGGCAGGCCGGGGAAGACGACCAGGATTGCCCGGCGTTTTCTTCGCAGTCCTCTTACGCCGCCCTGCTTTTGGCTCAGATTCGCGATATTGATGATGCCCGCATTCAAATGGCGCATCTTTCCGCATGGCTGGCGACCATGGTTCCCGCGGCTGATAGAATCGAGACCGATGCTTTGACCGATCTGATTGAAAGCGCGAATGAGCTGAGCCTGGCGGCCAAGGTTTCCGGCGCAGGCGGCGGTGATTGCGGAATCGCCGTTGGCTTGCAGGTGACGGAAGAGACCAGGGCACGGTTGCGTCAAAAATGGTTGGAGAAAGGCGTGACCCCTCTGAACTGTTCTTTTGTGAAATCGGCGCACATAATGGGGACGCAAGTTTTTTGATGGAAGGAGGCTGCCGTGGCGTTGCAGAAGAAGCGTCGGATGCCTGGCTGGGTGATGGCTTTGGCTGTTCTGCTGGTCGTGGTGGTGGGTGTTCCTTCCGGTTGTTATGTGTATGAGAGGAGGAAAGCCATGGATTACCGGCAGGAGATGATTAGCATCGTCCACTCCCAGGAAGTGAAAAAAGTCATCGAAGTAAACCTAAGAGAAATAGATCCGCATGCCTTGGACGGCCAGGGGGTGATCAGAACCTACTATATCAATGACGGTTCCATTGAGCACAATCCTATGGGAGGATACGATTTCGATGTCATCGTCAACAATGACCGCAAGCTAGGCGTCAGCTTCGCCATTGATCGGCGTTATATCGCCGGCGAGGGGTACGGGCCCATCGACGGCGACGGAAGCCCTTCCGTGGAGCTGGCGGATTTGTTGGACAGGCGTTACGGGAAGGGGTGGGATGAGACGGATGACGCGGCGGAGAAGTATCGTAAGGCGCATCCCGAGGAGTTCCCCACGCCACAGAAGACCCAATCCGACAAGTCCGGTGAGAGCGGTGAGGAGTGAGTAATGGACGATTACACGGAGAAGCAGCGTATGGAGATCACTAATGAGGGGTATAAGGATGAGAATTGGCATGTCGGACATCCCTTTTCCATTGACCATTACAAGACAAAATTGGGTACGGTGACGCGGGTGGTGCGTGGCCGGGACGGGGTGAAGGGGGATAATCCGAACGGTTTGGACGCCCTGGTGGTCAAGGATCCGAAGACGAAGACGATCCGGGTGATCTACCAGGGGTCGCGGGGGAATATGCTGCTCAGCAAGGATTGGACGATGAACGATTGGCCGATGGCCGGGCGGATCATGGGGTCCTCTCCGTCGCCCCCTCCTGTGCCGGATCGGCCTTGCCCTCCTCTTCTCAACATGCTGACTCGCCCGTCTATGCCCGACCTTCGCCCTCCCTGGGTGACGGGCCAGCTGAAAGACGCGTCGCGGTTGTTGAAGAAGACGTTGAAGGACAATCCCGGCTACAGCGTGGAGGTGTATGGGCATTCCCGGGGGTCCATGGACGGCCAGTACGCGGTGTCCAGTCTGGATGAGGCGGAGGCGAAAAGAATCAAAGGCGCCTGGCTGTACGAAGGCCCCGACATCTACCCCGCCCTGAATGAGGGGCAGAAGAAGCGCGCCCGCTCCTACGGCAGCCGGGTGAAGAACTACGTGGATTCCCAGGACCTCGTGCCCATCGGCTATCGGGACGACAAGCAGGCCGTCGGCCAGGTGCGGCACGTGGAATCCACGGACGCGGGAGGCTCCAACCCGATGGACCATATCGGCAAGCAACACTCCTGGGGCGGCTACCAGTGGGCTTCCGACGGCAGCCTGGCCCTCACCGAACAGACCATCGACGCCACGCAGCTACGCACGGACACAGCCCTCAAGAACCTGCGCTCCCAGTGGGAGAAGGACGGCGGGGCGTTGTCCGCCGGGCAGAAGATCTACCTGGACTACCAGCAGGCGATGAGCCTGCTGACCGCCGTCAGCCAGGAGATGGGGCGCACCGACGCGCTGGTCGCCGCCGCCAGGAAGCATCAGGCCGCCACCGCCGGGGACGTGTGGGAGAAGGACATCACCGACATCTACGTCTACCAGTTCACCTCCGTCGGCGATCTTTCCCGCGACGACCTGGTCGACATCGCCACCCAGGAAGGCCACTCCAAGCAACGGTTCATCCAGCAGGCCACCGCCAGCATGGACGCCTACCGGGATCGGGTGAAGAAAGCCCATGAGAACCTGGACGAGCTGACACGCACAACCAGCGCCGCCCTGAAGACCCTCCTGGACAAGGACGCCCACCTGGCCACCCGGTTCCGCCAATGGGACACCCAACTCGACCACCAGGAAGACAACCTATGAACAACAATCGCTTCCGCCCGGGAGAGGCCATCATAAGCAAGGAGGAACACGCATGGTAATGACAAAGGAAATCCAATCCGAGGGACTTCCCAAAGACAAGATTGCCACCGCCCTCGCCCGCAAAAACGTCACCATTATTCTTGGCACTGATCTGGCCGCCCTGAAAAGAAAGGCCACGACCACGCTCACCCCTTTGGAAACCGACGCCTCCACCCATCTGACCAGCATCGTCTCCCGCCTCAACAAAGCCATGGAAGGCAAATACAGCACAGCCATCACAGACAAATACCACGAGGAAATCAAAAAAATCAAACCAGAAGAATAAGCATGGGCGGGACCGCCCATGGCTGTTTTCCAAGGAAAGCAGGGACAAGCATGACCAAGCCTACGATAAACCCAGGTCGTTCTCATCAGGAGCTGGTGGACGACCGGGCCACTATCTCCAGCCGGAAAGACGACCACGTTCGCCTGGCCGCCCGTATTCGCTCCCAGGAGGTCGAGCCTTATCAACTGGCGGTCTGGGACGAGCTGGATCAATGCGAGTTCATTCATCAGGCTTTGCCGGAAATCGCCGTGGACCAGGTTGACATCAGCTCCACTGTGGCTGGCATCGCCCAGTCTTCCCCTTTCTTCATCAACGCGATGACAGGAGGGACTGTTGGGACCAACGCTTTGAATTCCCAGCTGGCCGCCGTCGCTTCCAGGACGGGTGTGGCCATGGCTCTGGGGTCCATGAGCATTCTGGTCAAGAAACCGGAAGTGCAGGGTTTTTATCGGACCTTGCGCAAGGATAACCCGAACGTGAATTTCATCGCCAACCTTGGGGCGGAGCACTCGGTTGAGGCGGCTCAGCTGGTGGTGGAGACGGTGGACGCTCAGGCTTTGCAGCTGCATCTCAATGCCGCCCAGGAAATAGTGATGCCGGAAGGATCCCGTGATTTCCGCGGCTGGACGGACCATATCGGCCGCATCGTGGACGCCATGGACAAGAAAGGCGTTCCGGTCATCGTCAAAGAGGTGGGGTTCGGCTTGAGCCGGGAAACGGTGGAACGGCTTTATTCCCTGGGAGTTCGCTGGGTTGATCTCGCCGGTAAGGGGGGAACGAATTTTATCCGCATCGAAAATGAGCGGCGGAAGGAAGCGTTGCGCCGCCTCGGCTGCCAAGGCGAGGCTCGAAATGAACTTCAACTACACGGTTCAGCTCATGCAGACTCCCTCGATTTTTCCTATCTTCGTTCCTGGGGGATCAGCACTTTGCGATCCTTGCTGGAAGCCCGCAGCGTCGGCGAGCGTTTCGGCGATCTGCACATCATCGCCTCAGGGGGAGTGCGGAACCCGCTTGACGTGGTGAAATATCTGGCATCAGGAGCCGACTGCGTGGGCTTGTCCGGATTCTTCCTCAAAGCCATTCAGGAGGAAGGCGTGGAGGGAACCGTTGCGCTGGTTGACGAGTGGAAAGAACATATCCGCCTTCTGATGGCCCTTTTGGGGGTACGCGATATACAGGACCTGAGGAGTTCGGCGTCTTTGGTCTACCCGCAGTCGTTGGTCTCCTATTGCCGGCAAAGAGGGATCAGGCTCTGAAATCCGGCACCGAGATCCTGCCGCCAGGGTGGGTGGCTAGCCTCGGGATCCTTTGCGCCCGTTGCATTTTGAGCAGAGCACCTGCAGATTCGATGGAATGGTTCTGCCGCCTTTCGCGATGGGGATGATGTGATCGATGTGGAGCCCGACCTCATCTGGCATATACTTCCCACAATGTCTGCACGTATAGTTGTCGCGTTCCATAATTCGTCGGCGTAAAGCCGCAGTCATCAACTTACGCTGGTTCTTCCTGCTGTAATTTTTGAGTGTCGTCTCATATCCGATTTGTGATAACGCGTAATGACGTTGGAGGAGCCATTGCCAATTGGCCACCAGCCTTTTATCCGAAACAGGGACCCGATATGACGACCTTATATAATTCCGTTGCCGGTAACGCGTCTGCCCGCGTACCGTCTCGAACTGGAAAGCGCGCTGATCATCCAGGATTTCCCGGTACTGTTTTGTCCGGTGCTTCTTCAGAACGCAGGATGCCAGGTAATCCTCGGTCGTCTCCTTCCAATCGATGATGTTTCGCTGATGGGCGATGAGCATGTCCCAATTGCGTTCATCGCACAGGAATCCATCAACGTAGTCTGTGATGTCAACATTCCTTTTATAGGATACGTCGAAAGTATAAACGAAATATGGGTAGCGAAAAGGGTTGCGGAGGATGCGGTAGGCTGTATATCCGAGGAGAGCTGAAATCGTCATGATTATGATGATGTCCACCGCTATGAGCATCGTTTCGTCGGAAAGACTCTCGAACATTTCCTGCCTTTGAATAAACCTTATTTGAATTTTGCGTCCGAAGCCATAAGCGATCGGAATGACAGTAATCGTTGTAGCACCATGTGCGGGCAAAGCAATGACGATGACCGATCCGCATGTCAGCCGCGTAAAAGCCGCCTGGACAAGTGAAGAATATCGATAAATCGATAAGAAGACCGATGGGGCAGGGGCATCGGTTACCCCGCATCACGGAGTGGAGCTGAGGAGAGTCGAACTCCCGACCTCTTCGATGCGAACGAAGCGCGCTACCAACTGCGCTACAGCCCCAAGCTTGAAAGCCAACGTCACCTATGGTACACCAGCCCCCAGTCCTTGCCGCCACTGAGGGTTTCCCGCTTCCGCTTCGGCCTGTGTTCCTTAGGCGAGGCCTCCTGCGAGGCATTACATAAGACCTTACATGAAACCTTAGGCGATATCGGAGGCAGCAGTGGCTTCGGCTTCTTCAGCAGCCTCGGAGTCATTGGCGACCGCTTGAGCGGCCTTCTTTCTCTTGGAGGAGTTCGTCTTGGCCTTGATCAGTCCTACGAAGGTGGGAATCAGGGAGATGAGCAGAATCCCCACGATCACTAGCTCGAAATGCCGCTGAACGGTGGGGATGCCGCCGAAGAAGTAGCCGAGAAGGGTGAAGATGGAGCTCCAAGTCAGACCGCCCAAGATGCTGAACGGAGCGAACCGGCGCCATTTCATCCCGGTGATGCCCGCGAAGAAAGGCATGAAGGTGCGGATGAAGGGGAAGAAGCGGCCGAGGAAAACGGCCAGAGGCCCCCAGCGGTCGATCATGCCTTCGGTTTTGGCGATGCGCTCAGGGGTCATGGACTTGACCTTGCCGGATTCCACGATTCGGCGGCCGAAGAAACGGCCGATGAAGTAGTTGCATTCATCGCCAAGAATCGGAGCGAGCCAAACGATAGGCAGCAAGGCGCCGATGGTGATCGGATATTTGGGGTCGGCGGCGAAGTATCCAGCGGCGAAAAGCAGGGAATCGCCCGGCAGGAAAGGGAAGAAGACCACGCCTGTCTCGATGAAGATGATCAGGAAGATGATCGCATAGGTCGGGCCGAGCCCCAAAGTCGTGATCCAGCCGGCGATAGCGGTGCGGGGATCTTTAAGAAGATTGACGAAAAAGTGGATGACCTGCATGCTGCTCCTTGCTTATCTGTAGGCAAAACCGCTGAGCTAAGTCTAACATGAGGACTTTTCCTGTGGCCTCTCGAGGAGCCAGGAGGCGGGAAGCTCGACAAAATCCTGACAAATCACGGGGTGGGGGAAGAAGAGGCCAAGCGGGGGCTAGATCCATGTGGTGAACCACATATGGGCCCGCCAGAAGTCATAGGTGACAGGGATGGCGGTCCAGATGGGGTAGAAGAAGATGGAAATGGCGATGATGGTGGTCAAGAGGATTCCCACCGTGATTCTGTAAGCCCGGACCCGGATCGTCTGCCGCAACCAGTCAAGCAGGTAGATGATGGAAAGGATCAGCCAAGGCAGGATGACGATGGCATAGAAGTTGAAGGTGGTGCGATGCGTGTATTGGATCCAGGGCAGCCATCCGCCCAGCCATCCGGCCAGGACCGCCACTGCCTTCCAATCGCCTTGACGGGCGATGACGGCGATATCGACCACCAGGATGGCGCATAGGGTTCCCAGCCACCAGATGAGGGGATTGCCCAAGGCGACCACATCGGTCACGCAATTAGAGGCGGGTCCGTGCGAGAGAGAGCAGAGCGCGGGGGACCCATCTATATGGTCGGTCCACCAGAAGCTGGTCGGACGGATCTGCAAAGGCCAAAGCCAGGCGTTGGCCATGTATGTATGCGGGGTATCCAAACCGGTATGGAAGATCCACATCTGCCGATGATATTCGACGAAAGAGCGCAGGCCTTCCGGAAGCCATGCGATCCCTTGGCTTGGATGGGCCGATGCCCACTGATGCATGTAGGAATCAGGGTGGATGAACCAGCCGGCCCAAGTTGCCAGATAAGTCAGGAAAACGGTGGGGATCATGTATAAGGCCGCAGGTAGGCCATCGCGCAGGATGGCGCTCGCGAACCATCCGCGGAAACCGAATTCATGCCTGTTGCAGGCATCCCAAAGGACGGAGATGACGGCGAAGGCGGCGAAGAAGTAAATGCCGGACCATTTCACCGAGCAGCTGAGACCAAGCAAGATCGCGGCCGCGAGTCGCCACCAGGAGAAGAAAAGACGGGGCCCAGCCCCCAGGGCGGCCTTGCCTGCCGCGGAATCCCTGGCGGTGCTCAGCCGATGAATGGCCCAATCCCGGTGGCGAAGCAGGCAAAGGAAGGCGGCCAGGACCAGGACCATGAGGAAGTTATCCAGGATTCCTGTCCTGCTCATGACTATTCCCAGACCGTCCACGCTCATGAGCAGGCCGGCGATGGCCATGAGGGGAATACTCCGGAAGAGGCGGAAAGCCACCCTGCACAGGAGGAGGATTGCGATGGTTCCAGCGATGGCGGTGGAGATGCGCCAAGCGGCGATGTTATAGGCCCCTCCGAAGAATTTGAGGCCCAATGCGATCAGCCATTTGCCGAAAGGAGGGTGCACGACGTATTCAGCCGTGGATTTCCAGTGGTTGGTGCTGCCGAAGGCGAAAAGGTCGTTGACTGAGGTCGTCCCGATCTTCTTGGGCCAGTCCCGCGCCTCTCCGGTCAGAAGCATGGTCCAGGCGTCCTTGACGTAGTAGGTCTCGTCGAAGACGATGCCGTGGGGCTGGTCCAGTCGAATGAATCTGAGCATGCCGCCGAAGATGGTGACCAAGGCGGTGATGAGCCAGCTAAGCCGGGTCTCCTGTCTTCCGATTGGTCGCACGGCAGGTAGGGACGCTTGGGCCGCCTTGGCGGACGTAGCGGGTTGGGAAGAGTGGGAAAGTTGGGAAGACCGCGAAGGTGGTTGCGAAGACTGGGAAGGCCGGGGATACTGCGTAGGCGCTGAACCTCTCCCGCCCAGACTAGGCAGCCGGTTGATTCTGCGTCCATCCCCTGCGGACTTGCCGTGAAGAATAGGCATATACCCGTCTTTCGGCGTCTTTATGGCTTCTCTGGTTTCATCGTCCTTCTTGTCCATCTGCGTTTTCGCCGCCATCGCGCCTCCCATATCTTCCTTAGCGGATCCCTCGTCGTCTCGACGAGTTCTGAGGGTATGTCGTCTTGATGCATATCGGTACTATCGCTCTTTTCGTATCTTAGGCAGCCAAACCAAGACAGGTCCGGTCTTGGCTTCCATCTTTCACCAATCTTCGCAGAGTACGGCCTTCGCCCTGCGTTTTCGCCGCATGGTAGGTTTACAAGTATGACTGATGAGTTCGTCGAACCGCTGGGGCCAGCCTCCACTACCACTTCCTGGGCCAACCCTGACAATTTAGAGAAATGGTACGAGCCTATGAAAGGCAAGGTCGTCTTGGCTGCGACCCCTATAGGGAACATCGGGGACGGGTCCGCCCGTCTGGCCGCCTTGCTGGAGATGGCAGACGTCGTTGCCGCCGAAGATACCCGTCGTCTCTACGATTTGGCCAATCGTATGGGGGTGAAGGTCTCGGGCAGAGTCGTCGCTTATCATGACCACAATGAGCGGGTTAAGGCTTCGGGGCTTTTGGACCAGGTGGAGCAGGGGGAGACCGTGCTGGTCGTGTCCGACGCCGGAATGCCCACCATCAACGACCCTGGATTGGCCATTGTCCGGCAGGCGATTGACCGTGGCCTTCCGGTCACCTGCGCTCCTGGCCCTTCAGCGGTCCTTGACGCCTTGGTCTTGTCCGGCCTGCCGACGGACCGCTTCTGCTATGAGGGTTTCCTTCCCCGCAAACACAGTGAACGTATGCAGGCCTTGCGGTCTTTGAAAGCTGAGATGCGCACCATCGTGTTTTACGAGACCCCTCACCGCATAGGAGAGTCCATCCAGGATTTGGAAGCGGTCTTTGGTCATGATCGGCCCATGGCTTTGGCCCGTGAATTGACGAAGGATTATGAGGAGGTCAGGCGGGGCCCGATCGCGGGTATCAGACGAGGCGTTGAAACCGACCCGCCACGAGGGGAGATCGTCTTGGTCATCGCAGGAGCCAGCATCGCGGAAGCCGCGAGCGCTTCGGCCACCGTCCTGTCCCTCGCCGATTTGGCCCGGCTTTCCTTTGAGCGCTCGCAAGAGGGAGGGATGAAAGTGAAAGAGGCCATAGCCCAAGTGGTCTCCGAGCATCCTTTGCCTGATGGTTCTTTGCCGAATCGCAAAGAGGTCTACAGCGCCGTGCTCGCCCTCCAGGGGAAGGAATGATTCCCGTCGCAGGCGGCTAAAGGCCCAGAAAATCAAAAAGAAGATCAAAGCAATCCTTGACATGAGGTCCTCCTAATTGAGAGATGCGCTCCAACAACCGGGTCGAAGCGTGTGGGTTGGCTATGATCCAACAACGCAGATCCGGCCGGTTCTCGGCGATATAGGTCAGCACCTCTTCCCGGTCGCTGCTGGCTGCCAGATAAGCGGTCAGTTTCAGCGGTGGCGGGGGCGGCTGAGGAAGGGAGGGAAGGGGATCTAACTGGAACCCGTCATAATCGGAGAGCATGCCTGCGCTCGGTTCCCTGTTGGAGTTGCCATTCGGCCTCCTGCCCCACATCCCTCCTTGAATCTCGTTTGGTCTCCCGCTTGGCCGACCCCTTGGCCTCCTGCCCGATATGATGGCCGCCCGCATCCTGTCCGTCATATAGACCAGTCAAATCCTCCACCTGGTCCCTTCCTTGTGGACCTTCCAAAAGCAAGGTGGTCTCCCTGGTCTGTTCCTTCGCCGGGCGAAGGCGCATATGGGCCTGCAGGTTGGTGTTGTGGAAGGCGACCGTGGCGTCGTCATGGCCGGGCCAGCGAGGATTGGCGTCCAGAAAACGCAAGCAATCCTTATGGGTGAAGTCGAAGTCCTGGGCCAGTTTCCCGATGACGGAATAGGCTTTCCCCTCTCGTCTTTCCTTTTCGCCTAAACAGGCGATTTCACAGGCGGTACGCACCGGAGTGGTCAATTTCTGCACCCCGATATGGGCGATGGTTTCATCCGACAGGTAACGGTTGGATACCCTGACCGATCTGCCGAGGATGGGGGAGCGGAAATGGGACGAGGAAATCAAATCGATGACGAAGGGGAAATCCCCTCCAACCCAGATCCATGCGGCCAGCCAGACGCTGGCGACAGTGTTGTAAGGAAGGATTCCGCGGATGATCCGCGCCCGGCCGGGGACGTCGGACGCTTGCGTGGTCAGGAAGAAAGATTGCTCGTCGAGCCGGGTGATGACCCCGGCGTGGACCAACCGGTAGATGCCCGCTTGCCCGCTGATGCCGCAGGTGCGGAATATGGGCGTCCGGCCGCTGGCTACGCTGCCTCTCAACCCGTACATGGTGGGTACGATTTCGGTTCTCATGGGATGTCCTTCCTTCTTCCTTGCGCATCCGGGACGACGGCGCCCCGTCTTCGCAAGGGGTAAATCACAGTGTATCCAGCCAGGCCGGGAAGGCAAGAGGAGGTCAGGAAATTGTGGACAGGGTGGATAAGTCCTGACTTATACCCAGCCGGCGGGTGACGATCCACATGAATCCACCATCCTTGTCCCCAACCATTCGAGCAGGAAAAGTGAATAACTCACCTCATCGAAAAACGCTTGCTTTGTCAGGATTACTAGGGATAATGTGCCTTATGACTCATGTATTAGTAGCTGTTGCCTGGCCTTATGCCAACGGCCCTCGCCATATCGGCCACGTGGCCGGTTTCGGCGTCCCCTCCGATGTTTATGCCCGATACGAACGTATGAAGGGGAATGAGGTCCTCATGGTTTCGGGGACGGATGAGCACGGGACCCCCATTCTGGTCCAGGCCGACGCCGAAGGGGTGAGCGCCCAGGAACTGGCGGATCGGTATAACCGCGTCATCGCCCAGGATTTGTGCAACTTGGGTTTGAGCTACGACCTTTTCACCCGGACCACCACCAAGAACCACGAAAACGTGGTCCAGGAGATGTTCAAACAGTGCCTGAAGAACGGTTACATCTACAAGGGCACGCAGATGGTGGCCATCTCCCCCTCCACCGGGCGTACCCTGCCTGACCGCTATATTGAAGGGACATGTCCGATTTGCGGTGCGGATGGGGCTCGCGGCGATCAATGCGACAATTGCGGCAACGAGTTGGACCCCATCGATCTCATCAACCCCCGCTCCAAAATCAACGGTGAGACCCCGGTCTTCCAGGAAACGGAACATTACTTCCTGGATCTCCCCGCCTTGGCCGAGGCGAATTACGCTTGGCTCAAGACCCGCCAAGGATGGAGGACCAACGTCATCAACTTCTCTCTGGGACTGTTCAACGAGGTGGAGCCTCGTGCCATCACTAGGGACATCAATTGGGGCATCCCCATCCCAGTGGATGGCTGGATCGATAACCCGAATAAACGGCTTTACGTCTGGTTCGACGCCGTGATTGGCTATCTGTCCGCCTCCATCGAGTGGGCCCGACGCCAAGGGGACCCGGATTTGTGGCGTCAGTGGTGGAATGACCCCCAATCCCCGGCTTACTATTTCATGGGGAAGGACAACATCACCTTCCATTCGCAGATTTGGCCTTCGGAGATCCTGGGCTATAACGGTCAAGGCAGCAAAGGAGGCGAGCCGGGCGAGTTCGGCGAGCTGAACATGCCCACCCAGGTGGTAGCCTCTGAATTCCTGTCCATGGAGGGCAAGAAATTCAGCTCTTCCCGTGGCATCGTGATTTACGTCAAAGACATCCTCGCCCGCTATCAGGTGGATGCCGTCAGGTATTACATCTCCATCGCCGGCCCGGAGACGTCAGACTCCGATTTCACTTGGGCTGAATTCGTCCGCCATAACAACGATGAGCTGGTTTCCTCGTGGGGCAATCTGGTCAACCGCGTGGCCGTGCTTTTGCATAAGAATTTCGGTCAGATCCCCGCCGTCGATCCTTCCGATTTCCAGGAGGAGGATAAGGCCTTGCTGAAGATGACCGAAGAGGGGTTCGCCTCCGTGGGCGGCCTGATTGAGGATCATCGGCAAAAGGCGGCCCTGACAGAGGCCATGCGCATCGTCCAGGAAATCAACAAGTACATCTCGGCCACCGAACCGTGGAAGGTGAAGGACGATCCCGCCCGTCTGGCTGCGATCTTGTATACATCCGCCCAGGCCGTGATGGATGCCAACACCATGTTGGCTCCTTTCCTGCCGCATTCTGCCCAGAAGGTGTATGAGACCTTGGGCGGCACCGGGACTTTCTCCCCGCTTCCGCATGTGGAGGAAGTGACCGATTTGGATGATCCTGATTTCTCGTACCCGATCATCACCGGAAACTATAGACTGGGGGAGACCGTCCATGCCTGGGAACGGGAGGAACTCCGGCCAGGTACTCCCATCGCCAAGCCCAGCCCCCTCTTCCAGAAGATCCCTCCCGAAGCTGTGGAGGAGGAATTGGATCGGTTCGAAAAGGAGCTATCCGCCCGTCAAGCCAAAGAGGAAGCCCGGTTGAAATCGGAGCAGGAAAAGCTCACCCGGAAGGATGAATAGCCGCAAAAGCCCTGCGAATGATCCGCGAATGATTCGAAAGGGGAGTTCTTAGGGCTGTTTTTTACAAAAAGGGCACAATTCCCAGCGATTTCTCAGGAACACACAGGGAAAGCCTTAAGGATTGGGCCCTTTAATAATAACTACCAACCTGATGTTGGTTAAGAGATACCCACTCTTAATAATTGAAACCTTTCTTCTCTCCTTCTCTCTGATAGCCCGGTCTAGCGACCGGGCTTTTCTTTTCTCCCTCCCCGTCTCCCGGACCGTATTTGATTGTCTGACGGTTTTGCTTCTAGCGGTATTCGTTGGAAGATTTGCGTTTTTTCGCCTCCTTTTCATCCTTGCGGACTATGATGTGTACTAGTCATGCAGTAAAATGTATGATATTGCTCAACTGGCTGTGGCTTGTTTCGAGAAATTGAAGAATAACCATCCCATCCCGCAAAGGAATGAATGATAGCCAGAGCTTGAGTCGCAGGCATAAGGAGGACTCTTGAAGGATAAAAATCATAGAGAATTCTTATCCGGGAAGTGGGAGAAGGTGATTTTGGCCTTGGCCGTGTATGCCTTGCTTTCCGTCCTTTTCCGGATCGTCGTCGATATGCCTTTGGTGGATTCCCTCTTGATCGCCGCCTTGGCGGCCGCCGCCCTCACCCTGAGCGTCGTGGAAATCAGGCGGGACAAGTGGTTGTTGAAGAAAGTGGGGAAAAGGAAAGGAACTAACCGATGACGGTCGGCCTTCCTTTTCTTGGGCTCGGACAGGTTCTGGGGTGGTTATGATTACCGAATCGGTTCCGCGGCAGGCTCCGACATCGACTCTGGTATTGGTTCGGTGAGCGGTTCGGTCTTCGGCTCCTCCGCCAAAACTTCAGATTCAGATTCCCTCGGTTCTTCCTCTCCCTCCAGCGCCGCTGATTCCAGAACCTCTGGCTCTGTTCCCTCTGGTTCTTTCGGCCCCTCCTCTTGAAGGAGTGCCAAACCCGTTTGACCCTGCAGGTCCAGGCCGTTGTTTGGATTGTCGCCCAGATCGTCGCCTGGGTTGCCGTCCAGGTTCTTGCTGAAATTGTCGCCTGAATCATCGTCCAAGCCATCGTCCATCCGGGCGATATGGTACTGGTACTGCTGAAGAAGCGTATCGTAGGCGTGCTCATCCAAGACGCTATGCATGCGGGGCACATCCCAAGGCTTGACAGTGATCGTATGGGGCTTGGTCATGTGCAAGGTCGTGGTGAAATGCCGCAGGATCGTATCGGGCCTTGTTTTGATTTGCTCGTTGAAACGGCGGGGGAGGACCCTTCGCTTACGGGCCAGGCGGTTGATGGCGGTCTGGTCGCACAGGAACATCCGTTTGCGGGAGCAGAGGTCGCGGCACTTGGCGAACAGACCCGTCTCACGGATGTAGGGCATGTTGAGGAGCAAGACCCCGGAGTTCAGGTAGCAGAAGGGTTTGGTGAACCAATTGGCGGTGGGGAGGATGAAACCGAAGTGGTCGGGGACGCCGGCGATCTGGCGATTATGCATATCCGCCTGCCACAATTCGCTGGGATCGCTCTTGCAGACCACGTCCGTGTCCAAGTAAAGGATTCGGTCCGGCAGGTCCACCAGATCCGCGTAAAGACGAAGCATGCAATAAGGGGAGAAGCGGGTTTTCAGATTCGCCGTCGGCGGCTGTGCCTTGAACTGTTCGGTCACGTCGATCAGCTCGACGCCGCCCGAGTAAGGCGATTGTCGGACCAGGCGGTCCAGGTAGTCGATGTCCTCCTGCTTTAAGGGGCTCCACTGCTCGCCATCAACGTCGATGGTGGCGGTGAGCACGTGGACGTTCAGCGGAACGGTGGTGTGCTCCAGTAAGGAAAGAAGGGAGATGAGGAGGCCGTCGCGCATATGTTCGTCGCCGCAGTAAAGAAGATCCATAGATTATGCCTTTCTGTAGCGCACGTATTCATAAGTGGACAGCTGAACTCTGTCCATCATAGCCGATGCCACCTGATTTCGAAGAGAAGCGGCCTCGGCGCTCTTCCTCTTGGCCATCGCCTCCGCATCCTGCTTCCGCTTGCCGCCTTCGTTTCCTTCCTTCCCTGCGTTTTCCCCAGAGAGACCCTCCGTCATAGCGGGGTCAGCCAGCCCTTGGGGGAGGAAGGGGCCGTCGATGTAGACGGTCACGCGGGGGAAACGTCCCAAGCGTGGCTTCTGGTAGGTGACCGTGGAGGAGAAGACGGGGAGCCCGTACCGGGCCGGGTAGGAGAAAGACCGGTCGCTGAAGGGACGGATCTTGGTGTAATACGGCCAGACATGGGCCTCAGGATAGATGGCGATGGCCGTTCCCTGCTTGGCCAAGGCGTCCATTTCGCGGTGGAAGCCTTCATGTTCGGCCGGGGTGTGGGGGACGGGCAGCATGTTGGCCCATTCCAGCACTTTCCCGACCACGGGGATGCCGAAATTCGCCTGGCTCATCATGGCCGACACCGGCCGGGGATAATTGATGACGATGGTCAGGGCCACATCCCCGAAAGTCAGGGTATGGTTGCCATAGATGAAGAAGCTTTTGCCCCGGTAAGGCTTGAGCTTTTCTTCGCCGATGATCCGCGCCCGCAGCCGGAAACGGACGTAGAACCAGGAAATCAGGAAAAGGATGGTGTAAGCGATTGAAAAGAAGAAGCGGAAGACCGGACCATGCCTGAACCAGACGTGGTTCTCATTGATCCGGTAGTCTTGATTGGGTGACTCGACCAGGTCGTCCGCCGCCGACTGATAGGTGAAGGTCTTATTCGGCATCCTTGGGGGCTTCCTCAGCTGGGGCTTTCTCAGCCTGGGGTCCATCGGTCTCACTTCCGTTGGCTTCGACCCTGTTGGCAGAGGAGGCGCCGGTCTCACTTCCGTCGACAGGGGAGGCATCGGCTGGAGAGCCGGATTTGCGTTCTTCCTGGTCTTCCCGCCGCTCAGGATGCCAGCCGACGATGTCCGCCACTTCGAAGGGGGCGTCGATGGGCATGTGGAAATGCTCTTCGAAGAAGGCTTTCTTCTGGGCGTCATCGGCCTCGCGCAAGGCCTTGCTCCGTTCCGCCTGGGGAAGGGACATGTCGGGGTAGAGGGTATCGAGCACATGGACCACGTAATGTGTCTTGTCGAACTCCTTGGTGCTCCGTTCCGGTTTGCCGGTATCGATCGCCTCGGTGTAGAGGGAGATGATGGGGACACCCAAAGCGGCGGCGTAATCATAGACCCCGTGACGCCCGGGGCGTGGCCGCCTGTAGTTGAACCACATCTGTTCTTCCGGGTAGATGATGACCGCGTCCCCGCCCTGGAAGACCCGGTTGAGGGCGTCAGGGAAGGTGGTGGAGAGGAATTCGTGGTCCTTGATGATGGGGATGGTGTCGAAATACTTGAAAATCATGCCTACCCAACCGGTCATGCCCAGATTGAGGGCCTGGCTGACCACGAAGGGGCGCTTCCATCCGGCCTTCTTCAGGGTCTTGCGGACGGCCAGGTTCTCCAACGGATTGAAGTGATTCGGGGCCACCAGAACCCCGCCCCCCATGCCTTTGATCTTATCCAGGCCTTCGATGGTGGTGGAATGGCTGAAAATCAGCTCAATCAGGCTCATGACCCCGCGGACGGCATGATTCATGAAATGGAAGCGGCGGGTGCGCATGAACTGGATCTGGTCATCGGCCATTTTGCGGACGACTGCCCTGTCGATGACGGGGTCTTCGGTCTCCACCGACTTGTAAGGCGTCTTGTTCTCGATGGCATGACGAATGTTCATGACCACCTCGTGTTTGTCTCCGCCAATGATCATTCTTGCCCCCGTTGTTCGGTATCCGTCTGCCTTCCGCCATCCCCGCCGATTCAGGCGGGTCCAGACAGGCTTGTCAAGCTCTCATTCTACTGAAAGGGGCAGAAACGCCTGCGGTTTGCCTTATGAACGTCCATGAATATCTATGGATGTCTTCCCAACCCCCCCAACCCGGTCTTCGCTTCCTCCTGATAGGCGGATCGGGTTTTATGCCTGTAGAGATACTCAGGATAGGATCGGTATGGTTTCCCCCTCGGCCTGAGTTGGTCCTCGTGCTGATAAAACCGGCATCAATGATCGACATCAATCGTTAACGAATTTTCACGATCTGAGGGAGCACCATGAAAATCAACACATCCATCACCCAACTCATTGGCAACACCCCCCTTTTGGAATTGACCCATTTGGAAAAGGATAAGGGGCTGAAGGCCTCCGTCTACGCCAAAGTGGAAGCCTTCAACCTGACCGGGTCCACTAAGGACCGGGCGGCCCTCTTCATGGTCGAGGCCGCCGAGCGCGAAGGCAAGCTCAAGCCAGGCTCCACCATCATAGAGCCCACTTCCGGCAACACCGGCATCGCTTTGTCCGCCATCGGCACCGCCAAAGGCTACCGGGTGATCATCGTCATGCCGGACACCATGTCCGTGGAACGCCAGCGCCTCATGAAGGCCTATGGGGCCGAGCTCGTTCTCACCCCCGGGGCCCAAGGCATTTCCGGATCCATCAAGAAGGCCGCCGAGATGCTGGACGAGATTGACGGCTCCTTCATGCCGAATCAGTTCGCCAATCAGGCGAACCCCCAGGCCCATTACAAGACCACTGGCCCTGAGATCTGGAGCGATACCGACGGCCAGGTCGATATCTTGGTGGCCGGTGTGGGCACCGGCGGGACCATCTCCGGGGCAGGTCGTTATCTGAAGGAGCAAAACCCGCAGGTGCGCGTGGTCGCCGTGGAGCCCGACGCTTCCGCCGTCCTTTCCGGGGACAAGCCTGGAGCCCATAAAATCCAAGGCATTGGGACCGGCTTTGTCCCGGAGGCTCTCGATACCTCCGTCTATGACCAGGTGGTCCGCGTGACCAACGAAGATGCCTTCGCCACCGGGGCCGAGCTGGGCCGAAAGGAAGGAATCCTGGCTGGCATCTCTTCCGGGGCGGCCCTGAAGGTGGCTCTGGACCTGGCCGCGGGTCCGGCGAATGAAGGCAAGAAGATCGTCGTGGTCCTGCCTGATTCCGGCGACCGGTATCTGTCCACTGCCCTTTTCGCCGGCTGACGGGGGCTCGGGTTTTAAGCCGGGTCAGTCTTATTGGGTTATTAGGCGCTGAATTCGGCGTGATTATGGGCGCCAAAATGGGTTAAGCCGGTAAGATGAAACAGGTGTGAAGTCCTGATCGGGGACTGTGGGGTGATTTATGTTGACATGCGCGAACGGAACCGTCAATGATACCGAGAAGGTCAGCCAAGACGAGGATCTTGGCCGGCTGCTGGATCGGATCAACGCCATCGATGCGTCCGCCTTGGACACCCCCATCCCCGTTCCGGACCGGAAAAGCACGGTCGTCCTGCTCAAGCTGGTGCAGACCGTCCTCCTTCCCCGCTTCTACCGGTTCAAGGATTGGGATCAGGCCCGTTCTTTGCAAGAGCTCTCTCACCGTCTGGAGAACCAGATTCGCTTGGCCCTCCAGCTTCAGAAGAGGGATTGCTCGTCCTGCAGGGAGAAAAGCCGGGTCTTTCTCGAACAGCTGCCCCGGATCAAGGCCGAGGTCCTCACGGACATCCAGGCCATCTACGAAGGCGACCCCTCCGCCCCCTCCCTGCAGGAGATCGTCATCTGTTATCCGGGGTTTTACGCGACTTTCATCTATCGCATCGCCCATGTCCTTTACCAACTGGACGTCCCCTTCCTGCCGAGGATCATGAGCGAATACGCCCACGAAAAGACCGGGATTGACATCAACCCCGGCGCCCGGATCGGTACCAGCTTCTGCATCGACCACGGGACGGGGATTGTCATCGGTCAGACCGCCCGCTTGGGCGACCACGTGAAGCTTTACCAGGGGGTGACCCTCGGCGCCCGGTCCTTCAAGCGGGATTCCGCCGGCGCCGTCGTCAAAGGGGGGAAACGGCATCCGAATGTGGGCTCTCGGGTGACTATCTACGCCAATGCCACCGTTCTGGGGGGCGACACGGTGATCGGGGATGACTGCGTGATCGGGGCCGATGTCTGGGTGACGCATTCCGTCCCGGCCGGTCAAAAGGTCCTGGTCGGCCAGAAAAATTCCTCGAGATTGTGACACGCCGACAAAATCCGCTTGATTTTGTCCGGCATTTCTGTAGTATTGAACATGTCAGTATTGCTGACCAGGTTTTAAGCCTGATAACTGAACCCTTCTTCTCTCTTCTCTCTCAACCCCGGTGTTTCTCCACCGGGGTTCTTAATTGTTGGCCGGATTCCTGTTCGCAGCCGAACTCAAACCCAAGACCCAAGCCGCGTCCGAACTTGAGCTTCCAGCTGAGCTTCCGAGCTCAATCCAAAGGGAGGGGCAAGTAGGGGGATAGGTCGTCTCGGGGGCCGACGGCGCCGATGCGTCCGGCTTCCTTCTCTTCCTGCCAGGTGGTGATTCCACAGGCGAGGCGGAGCCAGACGGGAGGATCCACCTCAATGACGTCCGGAGGGGTCAGATTGTGGGGATCGCTTCTGGGCCCTTCCAGGATCTTGATCGCCCCGAAGGGGGCGACGCGCAATTCGACTCCCGGCCCGGGGACGAGCTTTTCCATCAGATATAGGGAATAACGCACGGCCATGGCGTAGTCCCGACGAGCCAGGGGCGGGTCGATCAGCAGACGCTCGTCCAGACTTTTCGGGTATCGTTTTTCTTCTCCTTCCTGCCAGCCGGCTTGATGCCTGGCTTCCCTAGCCCAAGCCATCAAAGCCTTCTCTCCTTGAAGGATGTCGGAATTCCTGATTACTGCCATGCCTTGATTCTGGCACGGGGAGGGCATAAAGAGGAAATAAAGAGGAAACGGTGAAGGGGCTGCGACGGATGCGACTTGGCCGGCTTGCCTTGTGCTTATCTGCATGTAATATATAGTGAGCGTTTTAGAACGTGAAAATCACGGGAATACCGAGAAAAAGCACGGTCTGATGGAATCGCGAGAAAGCCGACCGGGCCCCAGGGCCAGGGCGGAAACGATGGGTGGAAGCCGCAGATGGTAAATGACCGGTTCCATCCAGCCTGCTTACCCACCGGGCCAGCCCCTAGGCGGGGGACCGGGAAGACAGAGGCGACGAGCTACTGCCATAAGGACCCAAGGTAGATAAGGTCAGGCATAATGGAGTGTGTTAACGACAGAAGGAAAAATTGTTATGACACAAATGACTGCGCCTCATGCCCCAATCACCGCTGAGGCTTTTGCAGATGAAATCCGTAATTATTTGCTCACCGAGCAAGGCGTGACCCCGCAAGAGGCGACCGTCAAGGATGTCTATGTGGCCACCGCCAAGGCGACCCGCAACCATCTGGTACCCGCCTGGGCCAAGACCAGGGCCGACATGGTCAAGGGGAACACCAAGGCGGTCGGCTATCTGAGCGCAGAATTCCTCCTGGGCCGTCAGCTGCGCAACAGCCTGCTCGACGCCGGCCTGAGCGAGCAGTTCTCCAAGGCCATGGCCGAGCTGGGCTTCGACGCCAACGAGGTCGTCTTCTCCGAACCCGAACCCGGTCTGGGCAATGGTGGTCTTGGCCGCCTCGCTGCCTGCTTCGTGGACTCTTTGGCTTCTTTGGGGGTGCCCGCCTTCGGTTATGGCATCCAGTACCAGTACGGCATCTTCCGTCAGGAATTCGATGATCAGGGCCGCCAGTACGAGCGGGCCGATTATTGGCTGACCAACGAGAATCCTTGGGGGCACACCGATTACAACCGCGACGTGCGCGTGAACTTCGGCGGGTCCGTCCAAGAGAAGGATGGCAAGCGGGTATGGGTCCCCGACTGGTCCGTCCGCGCCATCCCCGTGGATTACCTGGTTCCCGGCTATGAATCCGGCCGGGTGAACACCCTGCGTCTGTGGACCGCCAAGGCCTATCACGAGATCGACCTGCGCACCTTCAACCGCGGCGACTACTATGGCGCCGTCCACAACCAGATCCAGGCCGAAGACATCACCAAGATCCTCTATCCGGAGGACTCCACCCCCCAAGGCAAGGAATTGCGCCTGCAGCAGCAGTACTTCTTCGTGTCCGCCTCTTTGCACGACGCCATCCGCACCTTCTATCCCGGCCAGGAGAAGCCTGATCTGACCACCTTCCCCACCAAGATCACCTTCCAGCTCAACGACACCCATCCCGTGATCGGCATCCCCGAGCTCATGCGGATCCTCATGGATGAGTACGGCTATGATTGGGACACCGCCTGGGACGTCACCACCCGTACCTTCAACTACACCTGCCATACCCTCTTGCCCGAGGCCTTGGAAGTGTGGCCTGCGGACCTGATAGGCAAGCTCCTGCCCCGTCATCTGGAGATCATCAGGAAGATCAACGAGAACTTCGTCAAGCTTCTCTCCTCTTTGACCGACGACCAGGCCAAGATCGATCGCATGCGCATCGTGACCGAAGGCGACAACCAGCAGGTCCGGATGGCTTACCTAGCCACCGCCGGCGGCTCCCACGTGAACGGCGTGGCCGAACTCCACTCCCAGCTGCTCAAGGACGTGACCCTGCGCGACTTCAACGACCTCTTCCCCGCCAAGTTCACCAACGTGACCAATGGCGTGACTCCCCGTCGTTTCGTCCGCATCGCCAACCCTCGTCTGTCCGACCTGATCACCGAAGGCCTGGGCACCGACTCCTGGGTTTCCGACCTGTCCAAGCTGGAAGGTCTGGTTCCTTTGGCCGATGACGATGAGTTCGTTCATCGCTTCGCCGAAGTCAAGCGTGCCAACAAGCGCGACTTCGCCGCCTTCGCCAAGGAACGCTACGGTTTCGAAGTCAACCCCAACACCATGTTCGACTCCATGATCAAGCGTCTGCATGAGTACAAGCGCCAGTCCTTGAAGATCCTGGCCGTCATCTCTCGCTACGCTTCCTTGAAGTCTGGGCAGACCAAGCTGGAGGACTTCACTCCCCGCACGGTCATCTTCGGCGCCAAGGCCGCCCCCGGCTACGCTTTGGCCAAGGAGACCATCCAGCTGATCAACAACGTCTCCCGCGTGATCAACAACGACCCCGAGGTGGAAGGCAAGCTCAACGTCCTTTTCCCATGGAACTACAACATCGAGCTGGCCCAGAACCTGATCCCCGCCACCGAACTGGATGAGCAGATCTCCCAGGCCGGCAAGGAGGCTTCCGGCACCGGCAACATGAAGTTCGCCCTCAACGGCGCCTTGACAGTGGGTACTTTGGACGGGGCCAACGTGGAAATCCGCGACCGGGTGGGCCATGAGAACTTCTTCCTCTTCGGCATGACTGTGGATGAGGTCGAGGACCTGTACGCCAAGGGCTATGACAAGGGCATGAGCCGCCAGTACTACGAGTCCGACCCCCGCCTCAAGCAGGCCATCGACATGGTCGCTGACGGCACTTTCTCCAACGGAGACAAGTCTACCTATCAGAACCTGGTCAATGACTGGCTGAACAAGGATTACTTCATGACCCTGGCTGATTTCAGGGCCTATGTGGGCATCCAGGCCGAGATCGAGAAGACCTACGCGGACGAGAAGACCTGGTTCCGCAAGGCCTTGCTCAACACGGCCCGTTCCGGCTACTTCAGCTCCGACCGCTCCATCGCCGATTACCTGGAGCGCGTCTGGCTGACAGGTCCTCTGCCTGAGGACGAGAAGCTCAAGTCCCGCGAGGACTAAGGCTTCGTAAGGCCAACAAGGCTAAGTTTTCCTCAGTTATAGCAAGGGAACTTGTAAACAGGGGGGAGGAACCCGGTATCAGAGCCGAGCCCCTCCCCCCTCGTTATTTTTCGTTATTCCTATGTGAATATCACCGATGTGAATATCGAGCCTAGGCGAAGGCGCCAGGCAGGCGCTGCCGCTCATCCAGCTGGGCGACTTGGGAGGCATCGGCCGCATAGAAAGCCGCCAGGTCCTTCCAGATCTTGGCCAGGGCCTGTGGGGCCGTGTAGATCATGTGGCCGGAGGGGTAGTAGGTCAAAGCCACGTTCGCCCGCAGCGGCTTAGGCAGGCCAAGATGGTCGATGTCGTACTCCGTCTGGGACATAGGCGTGCACAGGTCGTACCAGCCGTTGCCGATCAGTACCTTGAGCCCTGGCTCGTGGCTGATGGCGCAGGCCAGGTCATCGATCACGCGGGGGAAGGGGACGAAGCTCGAGGCCAGGGCCTTGGTGACCGAGGAATCGGGCAGGGTGTGGTGCCAGTTCCAGGATTTGCCGGGCTCGGTGCCGCCCAGGTCGAAATCGGCGAAGCCCCGACGCAGACGGTGGTCCTTGACCCCCAGCTCTTCCCGCAGGTAATTCTCACAGGCGGAGGTGTAAGCCGGGTCCAGATAGGCGTCGTCGGCGGCGTAGGTCTCCTCGCTGCGAGCCGGATCCAGGTCATAGCCGGTCACGCGGCCATCATATACTCCGACCACCTTGTCTTCCTCGTGGAGGAGCTCCTTGCTGAACCGTTCCATAGGAACCCGCAGGTTGTTGCGCTTGACGTAGTCCTCGCTCAGGCCGGTCAGCTGGGCGTAGTCATGGGCCACCTTATCCAGGTCTTCGGAGCTGAGTCTGTCTCCCAAGGCCAGGGCCTTGCTGTATTCGCCATTCGCGAATTCACGGGCCTTCTGGATGAAGGCGGCCGCGTCTTCCCCGGCCCCGGCCTTGCCATGGTAGTGGGCGGTGGCGGCGAAGGTGGGGAAGTAACCGATGTAAAGCTGGTCGTCCCCGCTGAAGGTGTGGGCGTAATCCAGGATGTTGGAGATGAGGGTGACCCCGGTCAGGGAGGCGCCATCCACTTGCATCTTCAGGGCCAGGGCGGCCCCGCGGACGGTTCCGTAGGATTCGCCGAAGAGGTACTTGGGCGAATTCCAGCGGTGGTTCTTGCTGCACCAACGGCGGATGAACTGGCTGAAGGCGGCCACGTCCCCGTCCACGCTCCAGATCTCCTTCTTGGCCTTGTCCGCCACGTCGGAGAAGCCGGCCCCGGGGGCGTCGATGAAGACCAGGTCCGAGAAGGGGAGCATGGAGTAGTCGTTGTCCACTACCTGGTAGGGGGCGGACAGGCCTTGGGCAACTTCGCCGGTGTCGATCCGGCGGGGGCCGAAGGACCCCATGAGCAGGAAGGTGGTGGAGGACCCGGGACCGCCGTTGAAGATGAAGGTGACGGGGCGGGTGGAATCGCTCTTGCCGCTTTCGTCCACCTTGACGAAGTCCACATGGAAGACGGAAGCGGCTGGTTTCACTTCTTTCGTTTCCACCCAGATGTTGCCGCAGACGGCGTCATAGCTGACTTGCTTTCCTTGGATGGTGGTCTTGTGACGGCTGACGGTCTCGGCTTCGTCCGGCATACCGTTGTTCTTCTGGGTTTGGTCGCTTGGCCTTGCTTGGTCTCCTTGCGGGATCTGGCCTTGCGGGGTCTGTGTTTTCTGGTCCACTGCGTCTTTGTCTGGCATGGATTCCTCGATTCTGTCTTATTGGTTCCTTATTGGTTCAGTTGGTCTCTTGATTCGGTCGATTCGTGATTTTTATCTTTTTAGCTGGTCATCGGCTTGTCGGTTGACGGTTAACGGCTCATTGGCTAGTATCTTGCCGGTTCATTCAACTGATCCCATCCTGGTGTTTCCGATCCGCTTAAAGGAAAAGCCCGGGTTCGGCACCTGGGCTTTTCCTCTGTGATAAAGGTTGATAAATGTGAAAAGACGTATACAGGAAGAAGACTGAAGGGTTTACTTCTCGTCGGCCGCAGCCTCGGCTGCTTCAGCTTCCTCATCCGCGGCGTCCTCATCCTCATCCTCATCGGTGAGACCGAGGTCTACAGGAGACGAGCTGTTCTCCCATGGTTCTTCCCACGGGTCATACTCAGGGTTCTGTTGCTTGTAGATGTAAAAGCCGACCAAGCCTGCGAGCAAGGCGCCGAAAACCAGTGCAAAAAACTTCCAGCCGTTTCCTGACTTGTGATCGTCCATAATGGCTCCTTTCGGTTTAAGACGCGCATGACCTGCCATGGCATCGTTGGTATTCATTCTATGCTGAAATTATGGGAAAGTGGTGACAACACGCCGTCTCCGGCCTGAGAATTTTTCCCAGGGGCTATTATCACCGGTATTTCAGGCGTGTCCCGGCGTGTTGCGCTCCTGAAACCAGAGCGAAGCCAGGGTGTTGCAATCCTGATATAGGATAGAGGCATGGCTTATAACGGAAACCAGAATCCTTTCGAGAACCCCTCGGGCCGCCCGCGCAAAAGCAAGGACGAACGCCGCCAGTCTTTCCGCGTCCGCCGCAGGAAGTGGCTCTACGAATGGCGCAATGGGGGGACCAACATGACGGTGATCCTCATAGCCTTATGCGTCTTCTTCTGGCTGATCGCCGGAATCCTCTACTTTACCAACCGGCCGGCCTTGGCCGTTTACGAAAGCGCTTTCGTGCTCCGGTCCGACCAGTCCCTGGCCCACCCCTGGACCCTGCTGACCGTCCTCTTCATGCATTCCATCGACATCTCGCATATCTTCTTCAACATGGTCTCCCTTTATCTGGCGGGCCTGTCTTTGGAGAGAATGCTGGGGCACTGGGAATTCCTCGCCCTTTACCTGGTCTCGGGCTTGGGGGCTTCGGTCGCCTTCCTTTTGTCCGCTTTGGCCTCGGGGCCTAGCTCGGCTGTGGCCAGCATGATTGGCGCCTCCGGGGCCATCTTCGGCCTGTTCGGGGCCATGGTGGTGACCGCCTTGAAGAGCCCCGGCCGGCAGAACGCCTGGAGCATGGTGGTTTTCCTCGGTCTGATCCTCGTCGTCCCCATGCTTTTTGGCTCAGGCGTCGCCTGGCAGGCTCACTTGGGCGGCTTCGCCGTGGGGGCGCTTCTGAGTTGGCTGATGACGGACGGGGTCCCCTCTTTGCGGGGGAAGTCCATCGGATTCAGGATGGGGCTGTATGGGGGCGGCATGGCCCTGCTCTTGCTCGCCATATGGCTGGTCAGGGTCTTGACCATCTGAGTTCGTCGGCTTTTACCGCCTCCCCCATCGTCTCTTCGTCGTCTCTTCGCTTTCAGTCGCTCTGGCCGTCAGCGGCATTGGTTGGTTTGTCAGACGCGGAAGAACGACGGCATATAGGCCTGGCGGGCACAGTTCCACTCTTGCATGAAGGACACAAGAGGGGTGTTCGATGTTGAAGGGGGGAGACGGAATCAGTGCCACCACATGAGCATGATGAAGCCGATGAAGGAGATTCCGGCGCCGATGGCCAGGTTCCAAGCCCCTACGGCCGGGATGGGGTACAGGCCGGTGATGTAGTAGACGACCACCCATAGTAGGCCCAGGATCAGGAGGAAGCTGAAGGCGGGGACGAACCAACGGGGGTTGGCGTGGGTCTCTCCGATGGCCTTCTCCACGCGTTTGGTCTGGTCTTCCTGGCGACGCATGATCTTTTCCATCTGAGGGGTCATGTTCTCGTCGCTGATGCCTTCCTGCAGACGCTTGACGGCCTCTTCCACGGCTTCGGGGTTTTCGGGCTTGAACTCGTACTTTTTCTTGTTGGAGCGGCCTAGGAGGGAGGGCTTGCCGGAGTTCTTGCGTGAGTCTTTGCCCGCGGTCTCGTCCTTGTCTTCCGCCTCTTCCGCCTCCTTCGTATCCGCTTTATCCTCGTCGTCGGCTTCGGCCGCTTCGCCTGTTTCGTCGGACTCTTCGGTTTCTTCGGCTTCGCTGGCTTGATCGGCCGCTTCCGTCGTTTCCGTCGTATCGGTCGTTTCTTCCTCGGCCTTGTCTACGGTCTCATCCTCTGTCTGCTCAGCCGCATCAGAAGCAGTCTGATCCTTGAGGGTCTCGTTTGTCTGCTCTTCGTCTGCCATTGTTCTCCTTAGGGCCATCCGCGAGATTATCCGGAAGTCTCACACAAAATTCCAGAAGCCATTCTACTGGTTATGCTGGAAGAAAAGGGCCTGTCCGGGCCGGATAGACACCTGCATATAAAATGGTTCCCAACGATAGATAGGGGCGTCGGGCATGGCATTTTTCTCAAGGAGACAGCCCTCCTCCCAGAGGGTGCATTCGCACAGGGACCAGACTCCCTGGTACATGACCTTGGTCACCATCGTAATTTTCTCCCTCGTCGGATGGCTCTTCTTCATCAACGTCGATTCCAACTCCTCCTATGATCCCAGCACCAACACCGAAGGGCTCCTGGCCAAGCGGGGGCAGACGGTGAACGCCCTCACCAACGACGTGAAATCTTTGACCAACCAGATCGACGTCCTCAAAAAGAACCTGGCCTCCGATGTGAACGCCTCGTCCGAAGCCAACGCCAATTCCAACTCGACCCAAACGGTCCTGCCCGCCTTGCAAGGGCCGGGGGTCACCGTCACCCTCAATGACTCCCCTTTGTGGAGCCAACATGTGAGGGGCAACGCCGGCACTACGGATAACGCCAATGATTACGTGGTCCATCAGCAGGACATCGAGGCCGTGGTCAACGCTTTGTGGGCCGGGGGAGCGGAAGCCATGACCATCCAGGGGCAGAGGGTCAACGCCTCCACGAGCGTGCGCTGCGTCGGCAACGTCCTTCTGATCGAAGGCAAACAGTTCGCCCCTCCTTATACCATCAGCGCCATCGGGGACCCTGACCAGCTCATGGTCTCCCTCAACTCTTCGCCCGCCATCCGCACTTATTTGGAGTATGTTGAGGCGGATGGTCTGGGATATTCGGCCAAGAAAGTGAAATCTTTGCGTTTCGCGAAGACGTCCATGACCACGCAGACCCTGAAATACGCGTCCACCGTGGGAAATAAGGGCGAGTGAAAGCGGCAAGCAGGAGGACGGGCATGAGCTTCGAAAGTGAAAGGAACGGGGGTAGAGGGATGAAAGGACGGCATTCTCAGGCGGAAAAACGGAGGAGCCACCGGCCGCGGCAGAAGCGAAAGAGCACGGCCCGCAAGGTCGTGGGCGGGGTGATCGGTTCCATCGGCGAGATCCTCTTGGTCGTCGCCGTAGTCATCGCCCTGTATGTGGTCTGGCAGCTCTGGTGGACGGGCGTGGTCTCCCAACAGACCCAGGAGCAGGACGCCCAGGCCTATACCTCTTCCTGGACCTCGGCCAAACAAGCCGGCTCCTATAAGGTGGCCCCCGCCCACGAAGCCGCTACGGCCCCGGTGGAAAGCGGGTCCTACATCCGCGGGAGCGTCATAGCGAAGATCTACATCCCCCGGTTCGGGGCTCGCTGGGCGAGGAACGTCGTCGAAGGCACCAGCCAGGAGGACCTGAACCTACATGGGCTTGGCCATTACGAGACCTCGCAGAAAGCGGGGGCCGTGGGCAATTTCGCGGCCGCGGGCCACCGGGCCGGGTATGGCGAACCCCTGGCCCATGTGGATGAATTCAAGACCGGGGACAAGATCATCGTGCGGACCGCCCACTATTGGTACGTCTATGATTACACCAGTCATGAAATAGTCACCCCCGACCAGGCGGAAGTGGTGGCCCCCGTGCCCCACCAAGCCGGCCAGACCCCGACTCAGCGGCTCATCACACTGACCACCTGCGAGCCTCGTTACAGCACGGCCACCCACCGGTGGGTCTCTTACGGGAAGCTGTCTTCTTGGTCCAACGTGTCCGAAGGCATCCCAGCCGCCTTGGCCGGGAAAGACGCCAATGGCCAGGTTACTTTCAGCCAGGAGGAGAAGCCCAGCCTGACCACCTCTTTTGCCGCCTTGCCGGACACGGGCAAGATCGCCTTGATCGCCTTCCTGGCCTACACCGTGACTTACCTGGCCGCTGCTTTCTCCCTGCGATACGGGGCTTTGCGCGCACATCTGCGGACCCCGGCCGAAGACCGCCCTCTTTTCAGCCTCTTCAGCTGGATCAACCGTCTGCAACCCGGCCCTGCGGCCATCCGGGCGGTCCTGCTCATCCTCCTGGTGGTGGGCCTGGTCGCCGCCCTCTTCCAATGGGGCTACCCTTGGGCGGCGGCGAACATCCCCTATCTGAGGTTCTCGTCCAATTACGTATCGGTGAATTAAGCCGGTCCGGCGGAGCCTGGGCTCACGGATTGTTCCCTGACCCTGAGCCGCCCCCGCTTCCTGAGCCTGACGAGGAACCGCTGGACCCGGAGTTTCCGCTCCCGCCGCCGGGGGTGTCGCTGGGGGAGGGTGAGCTGGCCGGCTCGGTGGTGATCACAACCGGGCTGTTGGCCGGGACGGACGTCCCTTGCGCCGAATCCCATGATTTGCCGTTGATCGTCACCGATTTCACCGGGTCGGAAGCGCTCCCGTGAACGCTCACCGAGGTGAAGCCGGCGTTGGTGAAGGTCTTTTTCACGCTTTGCCCGTTGGTGGAGCTCAGGTCGTCAGAGGAGGAAGGCACCGAAACCTGCTTGGGGCCGGTGGACACGTAGACCGTAATCGTCGATCCCTGGGAGACCGTGGTCCCCTCGGCCGGGTCGACCCGGGTCACGCTTCCCGAAGGGACCGTCTCCGATTCCTCCTGCATGATGTTGGTGCTGAACCCCTTGCGGTTCAAGGTCTTGACCACGCTGGCCTGGCTTTTGCCCACCAAGCCCGAGGGGACGGTGGTCTGTCCGGTGGAGATGTAAAGGATGACCGAGGTCCCTTCCGCCTGCTGGGTGCCGGCGGCCGGGTCGGTCCTGATGACCATGTCTTTGGCCACGGTGTCCGAATTCTCGGTGGAGGTCTGGGTGATGGTGAAGCCGGCCTTGGTCAGGACTTCGCGGGCCCGGGTCTGGCTGAGGCCGGAGACGTCGGGGACGGTCCCGGATTTGGGGCCGGTGGAGAACCAGACGCGCACGGTCGATCCTTTCTTCAGCTTGGTGCCTCCCCGGGGGTCTTGCTTGGTGAAGGTGCCTTTGGCGGCGCTGGAATCGTTGTCATCCACGGCTTGGAACTTGAGGCCGGCGGATTCCACAGCTTCCTTGGCGGCCGTACGGGACATGCTGGTCTCGATGGTCGGCACGCTGACCAGCTGGCTTTGGGAGTTGAAGTAATACCAGAGGCCGAACATGACCCCAGCCAAGGCCAGAAGGCCGATGATGGCGGCGATGGCGATTTTCTTGTTCCGTCTCTTCTTCTGGGCGGCCTCTTCTTCCTGCCGGCGCAGGGCCCGGGGCCGGTCGTCTTCCGACTGGCCGTCTTCCAGGACAGCCATGGCGCCTGTCTCCGGTTGGATGGCAGCCGGCAGGGCCGAGGTCGCTTCCAGAGGTTGGTCGGAGGAACCGGGCAGAGGCATGTCGACCGGGGCGACGGCGGTTTGGGTCTGGGCCTGGGCGGAGGAGTCCTTGGCAAGGTCGGACAAGGGGGAGGCGACGGCCGCCATGGGAACGCCTCCATGGGCCATGGTGATGATGTCTTGGCGGAAAGTGGCCGCGTCGTCATAACGGGTGGACGTGTCCTTGCTCATGGCCCGAGCCGCGATGGCGTCCCACCGCTTATCCAGCCCCGGAACCAGGGTGCTGGGCGGGGTGGCCGTTTCGGATACATGCTGATAGGCGATGGCCACAGCCGAGTCCCCGGTGAAAGGAGGCTTGCCGGTCAGCATCTCATAGAGGACGCAGCCGGCCGAATAGATGTCGGACTTGGTCCCCACCTGCTCGCCCCGGGCCTGCTCGGGGCTCAGGTACTGGGCCGTGCCCACCACCCCCTGATTCTGGGTCATGGTGGCCGAGGAATCGTCCAGGGCCCGGGCGATGCCGAAATCCATCACCTTGACCGTGCCTTGGTCGCTGATCATGATGTTTCCGGGCTTGATATCCCGGTGGATGATCCCCATCCTGTGGGAGTAATCCAAGGCGTTGAGAACCCCGATCATCACCTGTTCGGCGTCCTGGGGGCTCAAAGAGCCGGACAGCTTGATGATATCCCTCAGGGTGCGGCCTTTGATGTATTCCATGACGATGTAAGGCACCCGGACCTGCCGGCCGGCCGCGTCCTGCAGGAGTTCCTCGCCGGAGTCGTAGATGGAGACGATGTTGGGATTGTTCAGCTGGGCCACCGCCCGGGCCTCGCGGCGGAAGCGGGTCAGGAAGATCTTGTCTTCGGCCAGGTCGGACCTCATGATTTTGATGGCCACCGTGCGGCCCAGACGGGTGTCGGTGCCGATGTGCACCTGGGCCATGCCGCCGTGGCCGATCAGCTCGCCGACGGTGTAGCGGCCTCCTGCCAAGGATTGGGGGATAAACATACTCATTGCGCACCTTCCCTTTCTGTCAGCCTGTCCGCGTCTTCAGTGTCTTTCCTCAGGCCATTCGCAGGGGCTGAGCCGGGTTCCAGCTGGGCCCGGTCGACGACGGTGTTTTCGTATTGGTCCACGATGGTCCCATCGCGCAGCATAAGGTAGCGGGGGATCACGAAATCGCTCTTGGTCGTGCGGGGAATCAAGCCGTTGGTTAACTGGGTGAACTCCCCCGTGGCTTCGTGGGCCTCTTCGTCCAGGAGGCGGCGTTCGATCTTCCCCAGGCTGCGGGCCACGTCCAGGGCCGTCTTGGGGCGGTCATGGGGGTCTTTGGCCAGCATGCGCATCACGTAGTCCCGCAGTTCCTTGTCGATCGTGTCGGGCATGGGGGGGACGGGCGAATTCACGTGGGCGGCCGCAATGTCCACCGGGGTCCGGCCGGTGAAAGGCCGGTGGCCGCAGAGGCCTTCATAAGCCACCACGCCCAAGGAGTAGATGTCGGATTGGGGGGTGGCCGGGTCGCCTTGGGCCTGTTCCGGGGAGATGTATTGGGCCGTGCCCACCACCATGCCGTCCTGGGTGATCTGCCCCTGGTCGGTGGATCGGGAGACCCCGAAATCGGTGATCTTCACTTCGCCTTCGTGGGAGACCATGACGTTGGCCGGCTTCACGTCGCGGTGGATGACCCCGTGGCTGTGGGCCACGTAGAGCCCCCGGGCGGTCTGGATGAGGACGGGCAGGAGCCGGGTGGGCTTGATGGCCCCCCGGGCCTTGTAGATGTCGGACAGGGAGGGGCTGGGGATGTATTCCATGATGATGTAGCCGATCCCGTCGTTCTCGTAATACTCGAACAAGGCGGCGATGTTGGGGTGAGCCAGATTGGCCGAATTATGCGCTTCGATGCGCAGACGTTGCAGCTTGGAATCCTCTTCGGACAGGTCGCTGCGCAAGGCCTTGATGGCCACGGGCCGGCGCAGCTCGATGTCGTACCCTTTCCAGACTTCGCCCATGCCCCCTTGGGCCAGGCGGCGGTCCAGCCGGTAACGGCGGTGGATCAGTTGTCCTTCTACAAGTCTCATTTCAGGTAGGCCTCCATCATCTGTTTCATGATAGGCCCGGCGGACAGGGCGCCAAAATCGCCGGCATTGGCGACCAGGACGGAGATGGCGATCTTGGGGTTGTCGGCCGGGGCGAAGCCGCTCACCCAGGCGTTGATGGAGGAGTTGTTGACCCCCACCTGGGCGGTCCCGGTCTTGGCGGCCACGGAGATCCCGGGGATGGTCAGGTTCGTGCTTTCCTTGGTGACGACCCCTTGCATCATGGTGGTCAAGGTGTCCGCGGTCTTGGTCGAGAAGCCTTCGGACATGGTGGTGGTGGAACGTTCCGAAATGATGGACAGGTCGCTGGAACGGACCCGGTCCACCAGGGTGGGATGGAGCATGACGCCTTTGTTGGCCACGGTGGCGGCGATCATGGCGTTGAGCAGGGGGGTCTCCAGGGTGTCCCCCTGACCGATGGAGGCGAGGGCCAGGCGGTCGTCGCCGGTGACGTCGGGGAAGACCGCGGGGACGGACCGCATGGGGGTGCCGCCCGTCTCGGTGCCATCGATGGTGATGGAGGAGCCGAAGCCCAGTTTCTTGGCCTCAGAGGCCACGGCGTCCTTGCCCAAGGCGATGGCCAGTTGGGCGAAGGCCGTGTTGGAGGAATAAGCCAGGGCGTCGGCCAGGGAGATCTTGCCCCCGACCCCGTCCGCCGAGGGGGTGGCGTTGATCAGTTTGGTCGAAGTGTTGGGCAGGGTGAAGGAGGAGCCGGCCGGGATCTGGGAGTCCATGGTGTATTTGCCGCTTTCCAGGGCGGCGGCGGCCACGACGATCTTGAAGGTGGAGCCCGGGGCGTACAGCTGCCGGGTGGCCTTGTTGATGATGGGGCTGGTGGACCCTGCGGCCAGGCGGTTCCAAGCCTCGTTGGCGCTTCCCCCGTTGTGGCTGGCCAGGAGGTTGGGGTTGTAGCTGGGGGTGCTCACCATGGCCAGGATGCGGCCGGTGGAAGGTTCGATGGCCACGACGGCCCCGGACCGGCCTTGCAGGAGCTGGTAGGCCAGGTTCTGCAGCTTGGGGTTGATGGAGGTCTCCACGATGGCCCCCCGGTTGGCCTGGCCTTCGATCAGGGCCTTGAGCCGGCCCAGCCAGAGGCTGTCGCTCATCCCGCTCAGCTGTTGGTTCCGGCTGGCTTCCACCCCGTACCGGGCCCTTTGGGTGACGGAGAAGAAACCGGTGATGGGGGCGTAGACCTCTCCCGCCGGGTACTGGCGTTGGTATTGGTAGGCGTCTTTGACCTTGACCGACTGGGCCAGGACGGTCTCCCCGTCCCCGGCCAGGATGGGGCCGCGGTCGGTGGCGAATTCGCTGTATAAGGCGCGGGAATTGCGGGAATCGGCGTTGAGCCGGTTGGAGAAGACCACCGTCATGAGGCTGCTGGAGATGCCCAGGATCACGATGAGGGCGATGACGATGTTGAAAATCCGGCGAAGATTATTGTTCATCCGCTCTCACCTCCGTGAATTCGTTCGTGGTCCCGTCCTGGGCGATGACCTCGGTCTCGCTTCCGGCTTCTGCCTGCTCAACCTCCGGGCCTGTCTCGGCCGGGCCATCCTGGGCGTCGGGCCGGGGGACCTGATGGGTGGCGACCAAAGGCAAGGCCTGGGTGGGTCGGCTGTCTTCCGTGGCGTCGATGACCTTGGGGGAGTGGGCTCCTTGCGATTTGAGGTCCTCTTCCCGCTGAGCCCGCAAGGCTTCCTCCCGCTCCCGCCTGCGCTCGTTGGCCTGCAGGGCCTGGAGGGCCTCCATGGCCACGGTGTCGGACATTTTGTCCTGTGGGGGTTTGTGGGCGTCGTTGGAGATGACCAGGACCAGGAAGATGAGGAGCATGTTGGCGGTCAGGCTGGACCCGCCGGCGGCCATGAAAGGCAAGGTCAGGCCGGTCATGGGGATGACCAGGGTGATCCCCCCGACCACGATGAAGACCTGGAAGGCCATGGTGAAGACCAGGCCGGAGATGAGCAGTTTGCCGAAGCCGTCCTTGATCCGCATGGCGGTGACGATCCCGGCGCAGATGATGATCAGGTAAAGGCAGAGGATGCCCAGCAGGCCGACCAGGCCCAGCTCCTCGCCCAAGGAGGAGTAGATGAAGTCGGAATTGGCCATGGGGGTCAGGGCCGGGTATCCGTGGCCCAGGCCGGTGCCGAAGGCCCCCCCGGCGGCCAGGCCGAAGATGCCGGTCACCAGCTGTTCGGACCCGCCCGGTGCCCCGTAGACGGCCGGGTCGAAGGGGTGGAGCCAGCCGGTGATGCGGTTCTGCACATGCCCGAAAAGCCTGCTGGCTATGAAGGCGGACAGGGCGAAAAAGATGAGGCCGATGAGGATCCAGCTGGAATGGCCGGTGGCCACGTAAAGCATGCAGATGAACATGGCGAAGAAAAGCAGGGCCGTGCCCAGGTCCCTCTGCATGACCAGGACCCCCATGCAGGCGGCCCAGACCACCAGGATGGGGCCGAAGTCGCGCAGGCGGGGGAAGCGCAGGCCTAGGAACTTCTTGCCTCCCACGGCCAATTGGTCCCTATGGTCGAAGAGGTAGCCGGCGAAGAAGATGGCGATGAAAAGCTTGGCGAATTCGGCCGGCTGCACCGTGCGGGAGCCGAAGCCGATCCAGATGCGGGCTCCGTTGATGGTCTTGCCCAGGCCCGGGACCAGGGGGGAGAACATGAGCAGGAGACCGATGACCATGCTGGTATAGGTGAATTTGCGCAGGATCCGGTAGTTGCGCAGGGCCGCGGCCAGGCAGGAGCAGAGGACCAGGGCCAGGATCAGCCAGACGATCTGGTTCATCCCCGCCTTGGTCGGCCCGCTGCCCAGGAAGCGGTCTTCGCTGTCGATGCGGACGATCTCGGTTATCCCGGTCAAGGCCAGCAAGAGGACGCAGAAGAAGATGATGTGCGAGGCGTACTTCTGCCTGATGGCCAGGACGATCCAAGAGGCGACGATCACCAGCAGGAGGAGGCCGAAGGCGACCAGGTAGTTGTGGGGGATGGTCCCCTCGGTCCGCATGAACATCTGGAAGAGGCCCAAGGCGGAGATGAGGATGACGAAAAGCAGCCAGAAGAACTGTTTGACTCGATTGACGATCATTTCAGCCCTCCTATGACTTGCTCGTTGACTTTGACGAAGGGGATCGCTTGCCGGAAGGCGAGGGGGAGGCCGTCGTCTTCTTGGATTGGTTGGCCTTGTTGGCCTTTGCTTCCTTTTCGATCGGTTTGATGTGGTCGTAAGCCGCCGCCAGGGAATCCACAGAAATCCCTCTTTCCAGTTGGTCCTGCCAGGCGGAAGGCAGGTCGGACACCTGGATGTCCGTCTTCTCTTCCACCCGGGACAGGCTGAAACCGAAGATGTTGGTAGGCACGCCCCGGTAGATGGCGACCACCCCATCCGCTTCGCCCAGATAATAACGCTGTTGGAACCACCGGTAGGTTCCCATGGCCCCCAAGGCGAGGGCGGCGATGAGAAGCAGGGTCCCCAAGGCCTTGCCGGTTCGGGTGACGACCTTGTGTTTATGGGCCTTCCGGGCCGCCTTGCTGGCCTCCACTCTGACCGCTTCCTTGACCTGAGGGTCATGGGGGTCGTCGGATAGAATCCCGTTCGCCTTCTGGACTATGGGGATTTCGCCCGTTTCTGGCACGGCCCCTTCCTCATGGGCGCTGTGGGGGAGGGTGATTTGCAGGACCTTATCCGCAGGGCTTCCCTTTGACCCTTCCGTCTTTGATTCGCGGCTTCTCTCGTTTCCTTCCGCCGCACCGGACCCCGCTGAGGATGAAGAGGATGAAGAACCGGAGTCGGCGTGAGGCCTTGTGTGCGCTAAGGCCGCCGCCCGGGAAGCGGGGGAGTCTTCATTCTCCCGCAAAGGAGGGGCGATGGCCACCGGGGAATCGATGATGTCCGCTATGGGCTGGGGGGCCTTGCTGGCCGCCCCTCCCAATAGGGGGACTTGGTGGGGTCGGGTGGCGTCTTCGCTGTTGGCCGCCTGATGGGCCTCCACGATGGCTATGGTCACGTTGTCGGTGCTGCCGGCCTTCAAAGCCATGGAGACCAGTTTCTGCGCGCATTTCTGCAGGTCCGGGGTCCCCAGGAGGACCTCGCGGATGGTGGCGTCCTCCAAGACCCCGCACAGGCCGTCGGAACAGAGCATCCACCGGTCGCCGGGCAGGGCGGTGCGGATGGAGACATCAGGCCGGGGGTCGATGTCGAAATCGCCCAGGACCCGCATGACCACGTTGCGCTGGGAGTGGCTTTTCGCCTGTTCGGGGGTGATCCGGCCGGTATCCACCAAGTGTTGCACGTAGCTGTGGTCTTTGGTGCCGCGGATGAGTTTTCCCTCCCGCAAGAGGTAGGCCCGAGAGTCGCCGATATGGGCCAGGACCCAGAAATCGTCGACCATTCGCAAGGCCACGACGGTGGTCCCCATGCCGGCCAGCTTGCGTTCGCGTTTGGCCTTGCCCACGATGGCGTCGTGGGCGGCGATGATGGAGGTGACCATCATGTCCGCCATGCCATTGGGGTTGACCCCGGTTACCCCTTCGATGTGGGCCAGGGACCGGATGGCGATGGTGGAGGCCGTGTCGCCTCCCGCGTGCCCGCCCATGCCGTCGCACACGGTCACCAGATGCTCCCCGGCGAAGGAGGAGTCTTGGTTGTCGTGCCGCACGTAGCCGATGTCGGATACGGTGCTGGAACTCAGGATGAGGGGTAACGATGCCATGGGACGCTGGTCTCCTATCTCAACTCGAAGGTCGTTCCGCCAATGCGGACGGGCACTCCGGAGGGGAGGATGACCGGTTGAGTCATGCGCATGCCGTCGACCACGGTCCCGTTGGTGGAGCCGAGGTCTTCGATGGCCCATCGGCCGCTGGTGGGGTCGATGTAGACTCGGGCATGGTGGGAGGAGGCGAATTCGTCTTTGAGGATGACGGTGTTGTCAGGGGCCCGGCCGATGGTGATCGGCTGGGAGCCCAAAGTATACGTGGTACCCGAGAGGGGCCCGTCGATGATGGTGAGGACGCTGGCCTTGCGCACGGGGGTTGGCCCGTTGGCAGCCGGGGCCGTCGTCCGGCTGGTGGACCGGGGCCCGGATTCGTCATAAGGCATGCTGGGGGTCACCGGCCGATCGGGGGTGGGCGCGGCGCCGGCGCCCATGTCCTGGCCGGCGTTGGAACCCGCTCGCGGCAAGGATTGGGACGACTTGTTCCGCTCGGCGCGTTTGCGGGGCGCCGGACTCATCTGTGCCACGTCCTTGCGCAGGGACTGAATGGCCAGGAAGACGAATATCCACAAGAGGATGAGGAACCCGTACTTCATCACGGCGAAGGTTAAATCTGTCATCATAAGGGCCTTGTGTGGGAGCCTGTACCGCCTAAAGGCCTACTGCTGCACCTGGGAGGAAGCCCAGAAGAGGATGCGGGTGCGGCCAATGGTGATGGTGTTTCCATCCACCAGTGTAGCAGCCGGCACCTGATGCCCTTCCACGAAGGTCCCGTTGGTGGACCCCATGTCGCGGGCGATCACCCCTTTGTCGGTGATGTCGATCTCCAGATGGTGACGGGAGATGCCGGGGTCGTCGATGACGATGTCGCAGTTGGACCCGCGGCCGATGACGGTCTTGTCGGCCGTCAGCAGGTACTGGCGCCCGTTGATTTCCAGAATCGGGCAATCCTTGTTGTCGCTGTCGGTGGTCACCGGGGCGGCGTTCCCCTGCACGGATTCGCTGGTCAGTTTGTAGTCGCCCCGGGCCAGGTTCAAGTCCTCCTCGAAGATGACCACGACCGATCCCACGAAGGCGTAATGCTGGCTTTCGGCGTATTTGGTCAGATTGTCGGCCAGCTCGTTGGCCAGGGTCTCGGACCCCCACTGTTCGATATGGTCGAAGTCGGGGGTGGACAGTTTGAACCGGTATTCATTGGGGGCCACGGTCCTGTCTCCGCGCACGGCCATGGCCTGGGAGTCGATTTCGCGTTCCAAGGCGCTGGAAAGGTCTACCGGCTGCAGGTCCTTGGAGCCAAACTTGGAGAATACGCCGTTGACGGCGCCTCCGATGCTTTTTTCGAATTTGTCGAGAAAGCCCATCATAGTCCTTCCTGGTCGCACAGACGCACTGCGCGCTGACCGATGGTGACGGGGAATAGGGCCCACTGACTCCATCGGTCTGCCTACGCATACGTCTACATCCTAAAAACAAAAGGATTCACTGCCCCTTATACAGGGGAAATTATTGCAAAGTCTTTTCTTCTGAACCCTCCCTATCCCCTTCTTCTTGCGATTCTTTTACTTTTCCCTCCCGTGATCCCGGAAAGGCAGGAGGAATTGCGGCTTATAATCCGTTGAAAGATTGCCCGGGCTGACGGACGATAATCCGCATGGACTCTGACGACAAACTGCGCAAAAGAAGGGCTCTGGGGGACGCCTTGCGGCGTTTGCGCGCCAATCGTCGGCTCAGCCAGGAGGATTTGGCCTTGGAGGCCGCGGTCGACCGCTCTTATCTGGGCAGGATCGAACGTGGGGAGGCGGCCATGAGCGTGGACAAGATCTGGCAGATCTGTCAGGCCCTGGAGGTCAGCCCCGTGGAGCTTTTCACCCAGGCCATGGCCCAGGAGAAGCTTTTGCGGGACAAGGAAGGCCTGCGCGACAAAGAGAATAAAAAGAGAAGGAGACGGCCAGGCGCCGGCCTGGCAGGTTCGCAAAATCAAGGAAAACCGGTAAAATAGCCTCATGATCGACTCCCCTTCCCCCTGGTTCCCCTTCATGGCTCTGGCTCAGGCCCAGGCCCGGGCGGCCGGCCTGGCAGGGGACGTCCCAGTCGGGGCCGTTCTGGTGGACCCGCAAGGGAAGGTCCTGGCCCAAAGCGGCAATGGCCGGCAAAGGGGAAAGGGGCCTTTGTCCCACGCCGAAATCGAAGTCATGCAGGCCGGGGCCGCCGCCTGGGGGAGCTGGAATCTGGAGGGCTGCACCCTGGTGGTCACCCTGGAACCCTGCCCCATGTGCGCCGGGGCCGCGGTCAGCGCCCATCTGGGCCGCATCGTCTTCGGAGCCTGGGATCAGAAGATGGGGGCCTGCGGGTCGGTCTGGGACATCCCCCGGGACCCTCATATCGGCTTCCAGCCCGAAGTCGTCGGGGGAGTGGGGGAGGCGGAATGCCAGAGCCTGCTGACGAATTTCTTTCGCGCTCGCAGAGCCACGCCCGAGTGATGAAACTAAGCCTGTTTTCTTCCTCATTTTGGTTATAGTTGGTAGACATCGGACCGGTGATGGATCCCGGTAAAAAGATAACTGAAATAAAGTAATCCACCGGCTCGGCCGGAAGCGATCACCAAGGAAAGCGATGCCCGATGACAAACTGCCGTCATGAAGCCATGGTCAAGACCTATGATTCCCGATCCGTCATGGGATCCCCTTTGCACACCATCTATATGGAGAACGGCGGGATCAGCGTGGTGCTGGTCTCCCGGGAGAACAACCTGCCCCATCTGGTCCACTGGGGGGAGCCCCTGTCCAACCCGGACACGGCCGTCAACCTTTATGACGCCCTGCACCCCCAGAGGGTCTCGGGGAACTTGGACAAGACCCCCTTCCCCAGCATCATGCCGGTCCAGGCCGAGGCCTGGTCGGGCCGCTCCCGTTTCGTGGTCCGCCGCGCTGGGGTGGAGCTCTTCTGCAAGTTCGAGATGGTCAGTTTCACCACCGACCTGGAAGGGGAGACCGTGGACGGCCTGTCCGACCAGGCCCGGCGCCTGACCGGGATGACGGACGAGAGGATCCGTCTGGCCCAGGACAACAACCCCACCTACCCCCATCAGGGCCTGGTCCCCCGGGTGGTGGCCGTCGGCCAGGACAAAGAGCAGGGCGTGGAGCTTGTCTGGGAGCTGCAGGTCCTGAATTCCGGCCTGGTCAGACAGAAGGCCACGGTCAGGAATCTGGCCTCCGATTCCGTCCTGTCCGTGCAGATGGTGGAGCTGGGGTTCCCCCTGCCCGCTGTGGCCACCGAAGTCATGACCACCACCGGCCATCATCTGCGCGAGCGGTCCCCCCAAAGGCAGAAGCTGACCAAAGGCCGGTATGAGAAAAATTGTGTCATGGGCCGACCCGATTTCGACGCCACCTTGCTCATGAGCGTGGGTACGGCCGGTTTCGGTTTCGAGGAAGGGGATGTCTGGTCCGCCCATGTGGGCTGGTCCGGCAACAGCACCCTGTCCGTGGATTCCACTCCTTTCTCCCTGCCCTTGCTTGGCGGAGGCGAATTCCTCTTCGGGGGCGAAGCCGATCTGGACGAAGACGGGGCTTACACCACCCCCTGGGTCTACGGCTCTTACGGGCGTGGCCTCAATCAGGTGGCCCAACGCTTCCATCACCTGCAACGCGAGCTGCACCCCAACCTGCGGACCAAGCCCCGCCCGGTCATCCTCAACACCTGGGAGGCCGTCTATTTCAATCATTCCTTCGAGGCCCTCAAGGCCTTGGCCGACCATGCCCAGGAATGCGGGGTGGAACGTTTCGTGGTGGATGACGGCTGGTTCGGTTCCCGCCGCAGCGAGACTTCCGGCCTGGGGGACTGGCAGGTCTCCCGAGAGGTCTGGCCTCAGGGCCTGGGGCCTCTGGCCGATTACGTGCATAGCCTGGGCATGGAGTTCGGTCTCTGGTTCGAGCCGGAGATGGTCAACCCCAACTCCGAGGTGGCCAGGGCGCATCCTGACTGGATGCTGGGACCCACTCACAGCCGCCTGGCCCTGGAAGGACGATTCCAGCAGGCGATCGATCTGACCAATGACGAAGTGCTCTCTTACATCTTCAAAGCCATGGACTCCCTGGTCGGGGAAGTGGGGATCGACTACATCAAGTGGGACCACAACAAGATGGTTACCGAAGCCGTCTCCCGCAAATCGGGGCTCCCGGCCGTCCACCGGCAGACCGAAGCGGTCTATGCCATCTTCGACGCCTTGAAGCTGAGGCATCCGGGTCTGGAGATCGAATCCTGCAGCTCCGGCGGCGGCCGGGTGGATATGGGCATCCTTTCACGCTGCGATCGCATCTGGGCCTCCGACTGCGTGGACCCGGTGGAAAGGGCCAGCATCCAGCCTTACACCTCCCTTCTGGTTGCCCCGGAGATGATCGGCGAACACATCGGGGCCTCCCCGGCCCATACCACTTTGCGTTCCGCCTCCTTGCAGATGCGGGCCGCCATGTCCTTCTTCGGCCATATGGGGGTGGAGTGGGACCTCAACAAGGTCGACAAACACCAGCGGGCGGAGTTGACTTCCTGGATCGACGAGTACAAGAAGGCCCGGGTCAAGGTGGGAGGGGGGTCCTTGTTCCATTCCGACGTGAACGACGAGGCCGTCAGATTGGACGGGGCCATGACCGAAGACCAGTCCTTCGGCTATTTCCGCTTCACCCAGGTGACCACGTCCCCCAATTACCCGGTCCAGCCTGTCCGTCTGCCCGGCCTGGACCTCCATGCCTCTTACCGGATCCGTCCCCTCAAGCCCTGCGAAGACCTGACCGGCATCGGCAACGGCCAGAGCCCTCTGTATTGGTGGACTTCCGCGGGCGTGGTCCTGGATGCCTGGTCCTTGATGAATTTCGGGGTCCGGCCTCCTCAGCTTTACCCGGCCCAGGCCGTCATCTTCACCGTCGAACGTGTCTGACCGGCGCCTTATCTGGTTGACTGGCCGGTAGCCTGACCTGGCTGACTGGCCGGCCGCTTTCTCCGCCGTCTGGCCGGGCTCATTCGCCCGGCCGTTTGATCACCGATTGGGAGATCACCCGGGCGGCCCCGCTCAGGGACCAGCGTTCCCATTCGTTCTGCAGGATCTCGAAGTTCACTTCCCCCGCCCGGCTGTGCCGGTAGCGGGCGATACCGTTTCTGATGGATTCCAGGGAGGTCAGGGTCAGCTGGGCCGATTCTCCCCCGATCAGGATTTTCTGAGGCATGACCAGGTTGGCTATGGTGGCGATGAAGGCCCCCACCCGGAAGCAGGTCAGGTTCATCAGTTGCTGGGCGATGGGGTTGCCGGCGTCCAGGTCGCGTTTGAAGCTGTCGAAGGTCTCCGGCTCCCGCATGAGGTTGGTGTATTGGACGGCCATGGAGGTGGTGGTCAGGCATTGGGAGCAGCCTTTGTGGCCGGCGTAACAGGTGGGTCCTTCCGGGTCCACCAGGATGTGGCTGGCCAGGCCGTAGCTTTTGTCCGGATAGTCGACTTCCCGCCCGTTCTCGCACAAGGAGTAGCCGATTCCCAGGCCGATGGTGAGCATGGCGAAACGGTCCACGTTTCGTCCGGCCCCGAACCAGGATTCGTAGATCAGGAGGGAATCCAGGTCGTTGAAGATGGCCGTCGGTATCTGGCAGGCTTTGGAGATCATGTCGGCCAGGTTGACGGCCCCGTTCCATTGAAGGAAGGGGGCGGCGGTGACGGTGTTGCCCGAGGTCACGTGCCCACCGACGGTCACCCCGATGGCGCTGGGGAAGGGCAGGCCCTGCCGTTTGACCGTGTACAGGATCTGGTCCACCCCGTCGGCGATGGTCTGGGTGACCATGTCGGGCCTGTTGTCCACGTAATGCAGGGTGATGTGGGGGGCCAGGGCCTGGCACATGGCGTTGGTCAGGACCAGGACGCATTCGTGTGTCCGCACGTTGACCCCGATGTAGGTGCGGGCTGCGGCATTGATGCTCAAGGCGGTCTGGGGCCGGCCCCGGTTGGCCGGGTTCTTCAGGCCGCTGGGCTCCTCCCGGGGGCCTTCCTCTCTGAGGATCTCGGCTTCGATGAGACTGTTGGTGATCTTGGACAGGGTCCCCTGGGAGAGGCGGTGGGTGACGGCCAGCTGGGAGCGGGACAGGGGGCCGTGCTTCATGATATCGGTAACGATGGCATGCGTGTTTTCCGACCGATTAAACCATAAAGGGATGCGGCGGACGGAGAAAATAGTTTCCACGAAAACCAAATTACCACTGTTTACTTTCTTAGGCCAGCAAACATGCCGCTAAATCGAATATAAAGGACAAAAAATTATAATGGAAGGGATAAAGGTTGAGTCTTCCGCCGGTGAGGCAGCCGGTGGGGATTGGACCGGAGAGCCACTCAAAGGAGTCATGATGAGAAATGGCACCCTGACAGTGAAGAAATATCTGGGAAAACTGGTCGCTCTGGTCGCGACTGTCGCCCTGGCGGGTTCTTTGGCCGCCTGCGGCACGTCCAATTCGCGGACCGTCACCTTGGATTTCTTCCAGTTTAAGGCGGAGGCCGCTTCCTGGTTCACCGCGAAGTCGCGTGAATTCGAGAAACTGCATCCGAACATCACAATCAACATCAACAACACGGCCAACGCCCAGACCGATATGCGCACCCGCCTGGTCAAAGGCCGCGTCCCTGACGTCATCACCCTCAACGGCGACATTTCCTATGGCATGTTCGCCTTTTCCGGGGTCTACCACAATTGGGAAGGCGACCCCATCACCAAGAAACTCAACCCCGGCATGCTGAACATCTCCCGCAGCCTGGTGCAGACCACCGACGCCTCCAAGAAGAAGCTTTACGCCCTTCCTTACGCGGGCAACGCCTCCGGTTACATCATCAACGTGGACCTGTGGAAGAAGGCCGGCCTTGACCCCTCCAACCCTCCCCAGACCTGGGATTCCTTCCTCGCCGCCTTGAAGAAGCTCAAGGCTGCCGGCATCACCCCGGTCGAGGCCTCCTGGGCCGACACCTGGACCCTTCAGGCCCCCCTGGCCTCCCTGGCCGGGACCATGGTCCCCCTGAGCAAGTACACGGACCTGAAGAAGGGCACGACCAGCTTCAGCAAGATCTGGACGGACGTCGCCCGGAAAGAGTACCAGCTCTACACCTACGCCCAGCCCACCAAAGGCATCACCTATCAGCAGGCCACCCAGGACTTCGCCAAAGGCAAGGCCGGCATCCTGCCCTTGGGCACTTACGCCATCCCGCAAGTGACTTCGGTCAACAAGAAGATCAACCTGCGCTTCGCCAACATGCCCGCCACCAACGACGCCAAGGCCCAGAAGCTGACCGCCGGCGATGACGTGCTCATCACCATGGGGGCCAACACCAGGCATGAGAAGGAAGCCCGCATGTTCATCGAGTTCCTCCTGAACGAGAAGAACGTGGCCGAATACGCCAAGGCCCAATACGCCTTCACCCCCCTGAAGAACACCGAGGCCGGCGGCAGGGAGATCGCCTCCGTCCTGCCCTTCTTCAAGTCCGGTCGCATCGTGGACTTCTGCGATCACTCGATTCCTTCATCCATCAACCTAGCCGGCTTCCTGCAGACCCTAGTCTCCACGGGCAACACCAAGCGGTTCACCGATTCCATGCAGACTGAATGGGATAAGGTGCAAGTCAGGAACTTCGAGTAGGAGATATAAGAATGACATCCGCCACATCGTCCCCGCGCCGGGTCTCCCAGGCCTCCAGCGCGCCGAAGAAACTCAAGTTCGACCGCACCTATTACTGGATGACGGTCCCTGCGGCGATTATCTTCGCCTTTTTCCTTTACCTGCCCTTCGTGCAGGGCGTCCTTTACTCCTTCACTAATTCCCAAGGCTTCGGCTCCTATAAGTGGATCGGTTTCAAGAACTACGGGGCGCTTTTCCAGGACAGCCGCGTCTGGCATGCTTATGGATTCTCCATCTTCATCGCCGTCGTCTGCTCGATCCTGATCAACCTGATCGCCATGTTCCTGGCGGTCTTGCTCAACTCCCGCATCGCCTTCAAGAACGGCTTCCGGGCCATCTTCTTCATCCCTTACACCCTGGCCGTTTTGGTCATCGGCTACGTCTTCAAGTACATCTTCATGGTTCCCCTGCCCGCCTTGGGTCAGGCCTTGCACATCGGATGGCTGAGCGAGTCCATGATCACCAACGCCCACCTGGCCTGGGTCCCCATCGTCTTCCTGACAGTCTGGCAGTCCGTGGCTTACAACACCCTGCTCTATTTAGCCGGTCTGCAGACCATCGACCAGGAGGTCTACGAGGCCGCCGAGATCGACGGGGCCAACGCCTGGCAGGGCTTCTGGCAGATCACCTTCCCCTTGTTGGGACCTTTCGTGACCATCAACGCCGTCCTCTCCCTGAAGAACACTCTGGGGGCCTTCGACCAGATTGTCGCTTTGACCGGCGGCGGCCCTGATTCGGCCACCGAGACGGTCTCCTACCTGATCTACAACAACGGTCTTACCGGCGGTGAGTACGCCTACCAGACTGCGGATGCAGTCATCTACTTCATCCTCCTGGCCATCATCGCCTTCATCCAATTGAAGTTCTTCTCTAAGAGGGAGCAGATCTGATGAGTGACGTCACAGAAAAGAAATCAAGCAAGAGCCCTGTCGGCTCCATGGGCCGCCAAGGCCATAACGTGGGCGCCGCCAAGCGCTACGATGCCGAGCATGAGAAGATCAAGCTCTCCAAGCAGAACCGGGTCAGCTGGCCTTTGACCATCCTGGCCGCCATCTTCTCCCTGACCATCCTGGTCCCGCTCTACTTCGCCATCGTGTCCTCCTTGAAGGACAACGCCAGCATCGGCGGATTCGAGCTGCCGACCAAGTGGAACTGGGACAACTACGCCCAGGCCTGGAACATGGTCAACTACCCCCGCGCCGCCTGGACCACCCTGATCATCACCGTCTTCGCGACCGTGCTGACCCTCCTGTCCAACACCTTCGTGGCCTACGCCATCGCCCGTAATATGGACCGTCCTTTCTTCAAGTTCCTCTATTACTTCTTCGTGGCGGCCATGTTCGTGCCTTTCACCGTAATCATGCTTCCTCTGGCCCGCCAGATGGGCATGCTCCACCTGGATAACCAGCTGGGTCTGATCATCCTTTACACGGTCCTGGGCCTGGGCACCAATCTCTTCATCGGGATCGGCTTCATCCGGTCCATCCCCATTTCCCTGGAGGAGGCCGCCCGCATGGACGGCGCTTCCACCTGGCGCGTCTTCTGGACCATCATCTTCCCCTTGATGGGCCCCATCAACGCCACCATCGCCATCATGACCGTGCTCTGGGTCTGGAACGACTTCATGTTGCCTTTGATCATCCTGACCAACCAGCAGGACTCCACCATCCAGCTCTCCCAGTACGTCTTCTCCTCCCAGTTCGCCACCAACTACCCGGTCGCCTTCGCCTCCTACCTCATGGCCATGGCCCCGGTGCTGATCGTTTACATCTTCGCTCAGCGTTGGGTCGTATCCGGAGTCATGCGAGGCGCCGTCAAGTAAGGCGAGCAAAGCGTATGTCCGGCTTGAACATAAGCCAAGCATAAGCATAAGCCGGTCCGGCTTGGAACATCGGGGACGTCCTTCGGGACGTCCCCTTCCCTTTCCCGCTATCATGGGAAGATAAGCGATAAGAACGTTCAAAGGAGAAAAAATGACAGATTTCAACCGCCCCCGCGTCCCCGACCAAGTGCGCACCAACGCCCCTGTGGCGGCTCCCGCGGCCGCGCCTTCCGGGGCATCTTCGGACGCCTCTGGGGAGTCCTCGGCCCCCCAAGGCAACCATAACCCCTGGTGGGCCAACGCCGTGGTCTATCAGATCTACCCCCGCTCCTTCCAGGACACCAATGGGGACGGCTGCGGGGACCTGCCCGGCATCACCTCCCGGTTGGATTATCTGGCTGACCTGGGGGTGGATGTCCTCTGGCTTTCCCCGGTTTACAAGTCCCCCCAGGATGACAACGGTTATGACATCTCCGATTACCAGGACATCGACCCCATGTTCGGGACTCTGTCCGATATGGACCGGTTGCTGGCCGAAGCCCATCAACGGGGGCTGAAAGTGGTCATGGACCTGGTGGTCAACCATACGTCCGACGAACACGCCTGGTTCCAGGCCTCTCGCGACCCGCAAGACCCTCATGCCGACTGGTATTGGTGGCGGCCGGCCAAGGAGGGGCATGAGCCCGGCACCCCGGGGGCGGAGCCCAACAGTTGGGGGTCCTACTTCGGCGGCTCGGCTTGGGAGTATGACCCCCAGCGGGGCGAATACTACTTCCATCAGTTCTCCAAGAAGCAGCCGGATTTGAACTGGGAGAACCCGCGGATGCGGCAGGCCGTGTACGCCATGATGAATTGGTGGCTGGACCGGGGGATCGATGGCTTCCGCATGGACGTGATCACCCTCATCTCCAAGCATGTGGACGCGGATGGGGAGCTGCCCGGAGTCGGCCGCTCCACCATGTCCGCGGGGCCGGTCGGCCCGGAGGGTTATTCCAACCCGGGGCCGCTGTGTCAGGACGGCCCTCGGCTGGATGAGTTCCTGCAAGAGATGCACCGCGAGGTTTTCGACGGCCGCCATGGTTACATGACGGTAGGCGAGGCCCCTGGAATCAGCCCGGTCCGGGACGAGTTCATCACCAATCCGGCCAACCACGAGCTGGACATGCTGTTCCTGTTCGAGCACACGGACATCGACCATGGCCCGGAAAGCAAGTGGGATGTGGTCCCTTGGAAGTTGACCGACCTCAAGAAGACCTTGGGCCGTCACCAGCGGGCTGTGGCCCAGGCCGGCTGGGCCAGCCTATTCTTCGACAACCATGACCAGCCCCGGTCCGTCTCCCGTTGGGGGGATACCAGCACCGACCGGCTGCGGGTCCTGTCCGCCAAGGCCCTGGCCTTGCTCATGCATATGCACCGGGGGACCCCTTATATTTACCAGGGGGAGGAACTGGGCATGACCAACGCCGGTTTCACCCGCTTGGACCAGTACCGAGACCTGGAATCCATCAATCTTTACCATCAGCGGGTGGACCAGGCGGGGGTCGTCAGCGGCGAGAGGATGCTGGCCGGCTTGGCCGCCATGAGCAGGGACAATTCCCGCACCCCCATGCAGTGGGATGACGGCAAGTACGCGGGTTTCACCGCTGAATACGCCCCCCGCGAGCCGTGGATCCCCGTCAATCCCAATAAAGACCAAATCAATGCGGCCAGCCAGGTGCGCGATCCCGATTCCGTCTTCTCCTTCTACCAGCGGCTCATCGAGCTCCGCCACAGTGACGTTCTGGTGTCCGCAGGGGAATGGGACCTGCTGGATCCGGAGGACGAACAGGTGTACGCTTTCACTCGCAGCCTGCCCGCGGAGCAGGCGGCGGGAATCAAAGAGGCCGAAGGGCATAAGCTCCTGGTCGTCGTCAACGCCTCTTCCCGGCCGGCGAAGGTCCCGGCTCAGACGCGGGCCCTGCTGGGAGGCCACGCCGGGGCTGACCAGATCCTCCTGTCCACTTATAAGGAGGAGGAGACGACGGCCTCCCTGCTCATCGGCAAGCTATCCCCGTGGGAGGCCTTCGTCTATCGGCTTTAGGGTATACATTATTTATACTTATTTATAGATGAGTTATATATAAACTCGCCTGGATCAGGGCCGGACTGCGAAATCGGTGACGACCATAGTTGAGTCAAGCTTCTTCCCTAGTCCATGCAGGGGGATGGTCTTCTCCATCTTCTCGGTTTTCAGATCGACGATGTGTATGGTGAGGTCTCGTTCGGGGGAGTCTGCGTCCTCTTCCAAAATAGCCGCACGATCATCACTGAACGCGAGGTGATACTGGGAGGACCTTCCTCGTCTTTTCCCTTCGTATAAATCCGCGTTCACGATGGTTGTGGTTCCTGTCCTTATGTCTGTTTTCAGGAGACGCCATCGCCATGCAGCCAGTTGAGGAAGCGTCCGCGCAAGGAAAGAGGCACTTGGCGCGAGTAGATGAATTTCGCATAGGGCGAGGCAAAGGCTGTTTTATTCGGGTTCAGCAGGGGAAGGGATTTCCACCGCCGATGGCGGGTATCGATGATTTCCACCGTCTGGGCGATTTCCACGCCGGTCTCATCTTTCTGTTTCACTCTCAGCAGACTTTCGCTCTCTTTTCCTCCCAATGGTTTGACCTCGCTTAAAATCGGATGTGAACCCAGGAAGCCGGCCTCATCTCCGGAGCATGAGGCGTTGGTGACCGGGCTGCCAGCCTCACTGAGAGGAGCCTGGCGTATAAGGATGCGGGAGAGGGAGAAGCGTTTGTTTCGCACGGTCCGGTCGAGCTGGTTGTATCCGCGACCATCGGGGTTCTTTCCATCGGAGATGTTGTAAACGTCATTTCCATAGGCGAAGGTGGTGCCGTATTGGCGATGGGATCGTAACGATGGGGATCGGCCACGGGTTGAAATGATGATTTGCTCGTTGTAATCCATTCCCTTTCCCGTGAATCTCCCGTTGTAGATCCCGACCGTGGTGGATTCATCAGCGAGGGTAGCCAGGCCGTCTTCCACATTCGGTTTGGGGACGCTCCGTCTTTGGGGTTTCGCTTGGTCGGTGAGCCGATAATCCGCATAGCGGTCGGAATAGAAGAGGCCACGCTTTGTCCACGATAGTTTTCCGCTGTCCATCTGCGCGTGTTTGTGGATGACGTAACCCCCATCTTCCTTCACCAGAACCGTATAGGCAGAGGGGAATGGCTTGCCGCTTGTCCATTCAGGGCTGGCGAAGAGGGCGAATCGGTAAGTCTCGATTTTGATGGAGAAGAAAGAGATGAAAGGTTTCCCCTTGATGTTCGACTGGAGGGCTGCAAGAGGCTAAGGCTGGCGGAATCAGAGTAAGAGGCAGCAATCGCGTCAGGATTTCCTTAAAGCGTGATTTCAGCATTTCCCCGTGATTCCTGAATCTTCTTCATAATTGGCGTCTTCGCCAACCTTTCCGTCCTTTGCATAAGCGTCTTTACCTATGCTTCCCAAGGATGATTTTAGGATAACAGAGATGTGTGCTATTGGCAAATGCCTGCGTTTCCCCCAGTCCTTCCACGACTCTTTCCTTGTATCCCTTGTGTCCCCGTACCTTTGTTCACGGATCGGCGACTATTCGTGTGGCGAGCCGAGAGGAGGAAAGAAACAAAACCTTGTTTGCTTTTTTGCTGATAGAATAGAGGGGAAATATGTTTTTTGCATATGAAAGTTGCTTTTCGACAATAAATGGGAGGGAATAAAGATGTTCTCTGATCTTGGCAAACATATGGGTCGCAAAGGGGCGGCCTTGACCGCGCTTGCGGTTTTCCTGGCGGCGACGGTCATCCCCTTGGTGGCGTGCGCCATATCTCTGGCAGTAGATGTGTATTCCGTGCCGGGCTTGGTCCTGGTTCTCTATTCGTCCCTGGTCGGGGCCATGGCCTTGGTCGTCACCTTCAAATATCCGCGATGGTCCACAATCGTCTATTTGTTCCTGCTGGATGTTCTCTGCATAGCGGTGATCAATGAAATCATCTGGTTTTTCGTCAGCCGTTCCATGGCTGAAGGCGGCATCCTCCTCATGGACCTCGTTCCCAGCCTGGTCTTCCTCCTGGTGGGGTCCGGTTTGGCCTGCGCCTTAAGGGCCGTGTGGGCCCTGACCGGTCAGGATGAGTCCGCCGAGGACGGTTCCGGCAAGAAAGGCTTCGCGGCGGCCGGCAAGGTGTTGTCCGCTGCCTTCTCCACCGTTCGTACAGCCCCTGCGGTCTTCTTCGTCCTTTGGCTGATTCTGGTTCATCCGGCCACGTTCCTTGTCGCGCGGCGCTTCGAGGCCTTGACGAAATACGGGCCGCTCCAGCCGCTTCTGTACATCGGTCTGCCTCTGCTGGCGGTCTCTTCTTTGATCCTCATGGCCGTCCATCCTGATTCGCGCCTGTTCATGGTCCTCGCCTTCCTTTGCTCCCTCGTGGCCTTGGCAACCTACATCTACCCCGCGGGAGGAGACCCCGTCGTGGCTCCGTCCCTCTCTTTGTTGGCTTGCGTCCTCGGGGCCATTCTTGGGTCGGGGGTCCACCTGCTGGCTCACCGAGGCTCCGCCCCAGCGGGCAGATAGGGATTTCGTCTCCGAAATGTGGCATATTGCATAAAACGGTCCCCATTTTGAGACATGCCGTGTTTTTCTGCGTGTTAAAGTCAGAAGTGACGCAATTTACATCGTGGTGGGCGCCTCCCTGGCCAGGCTGCGCATTGATGGAGCAGGATTGGACGAGAAGCGGAGCGCATTCCGAAGCAATTGCCAGACAGCTATCCGGCTTTCCCATCGACGGGCGCCGGTTCAGTCAAGGAGGCCTGAATGAAAAACAAGGTGCAGCTGATCACCTATGCGAATCGCTTCGGGGAAGGGACGATACGATCTCTGACCGATGTGCTTCGCACCCGGTTCGATGGCGTTTATGAGGGGGTCCATATTCTCCCCTTCTTCACTCCTTTCGATGGGGCGGACGCCGGTTTTGACCCCATCGACCACACCAAGGTGGATCCTCGCTTGGGGACATGGGATGACATCGCCGAGCTTTCCAAGACGCACGACATCATGGTCGACGCCATCGTCAACCACATGTCGTGGGAATCCAAGCAATTCCAGGATGTCATGAAGAATGGCGAAGCCTCTCCCTACTATGGCATGTTCCTGACCATGTCCGCCGTCTTCCCCGACGGGGCCACGGAAGAGGATCTGGCAGGGATCTACCGTCCCCGTCCGGGTCTGCCTTTCACCCACTATAATTGGGGCGGCAAGACCCGCCTGGTCTGGACCACCTTCACTCCCCAGCAGGTGGACATCAACACGGATTCCATCGAGGGCTGGGACTACCTCATGTCCATCCTGGACCAGATGTCCCAGTCCCACGTCTCCTTCATCCGTCTGGACGCGGTTGGCTACGGAGCCAAACAGGCCAAGACGACCTGCTTCATGACCCCCAAGACCTTCGAGCTGATCGGCCGCATCAAGGAGGAGTCCGCCAAGCGTGGCATGGAGACCTTGATAGAAGTTCATTCCCATTACATGAAGCAGGTGGAGATCGCCGGCAAAGTGGATCGGGTCTACGATTTCGCCATCCCTGGCCTGCTCCTGCATGCTTTGACCACCGGCAAGACCGGCCCTCTGGCCCGGTGGATGGAAGTCCGCCCGGGGAACGCGGTCAACGTGCTTGATACCCATGACGGCATCGGCGTCATCGACATCGGCTCCGACCAGATGGATCGCTCCCTCAAAGGACTGGTCCCTGACGAGGAAGTGGACCAGCTGGTGGAGACCATCAAGGAGAACTCCCACGGCGAATCCGCAGCCGCCACCGGCGCCGCCGCCTCCAACCTGGACCTCTACCAGGTCAACTGCACCTATTACTCGGCCTTGGGCTGCGACGACCAAAAGTACATCGCCGCCCGCGCCGTCCAGTTCTTCATGCCCGGCGTCCCCCAGGTCTATTATGTGGGCGCCTTGGCCGGCGAGAACGATATGCAGTTGCTGAAGGAGACCAATGTCGGTCGTGACATCAACCGGCATTACTACAGCCTGGAGGAGATCGACCAGAATCTGGAGCGTCCAGTCGTCAAGGCCCTCAACGCCCTCTGTCGCTTCCGTAACGGCCTGGAAGCCTTTGACGGGGACTTCTCCTTCGCTCAGAACGGGGATTCCCTGACCTTCGCCTGGACCGGCAAGGAGACCGAAGCGACTTTGACCTTCACCCCGGCCCAGGGCGTCGGCAAGGACGAAGCTCCGGTCTGCTCTTTGCGGTGGAAGGATTCCGCTGGCGATCATAAGACAGATGACCTGATCGCCGAGCCTCCGGCCGTCGCCTGATTCGCGGCCCGAGGCGCGTCGCCCGGTGCCGCCGCCCGAAGCTGAAGCGATAAAGAAAAGAGGAAATCAAAAAGAATAATCGATGGAGGAAGAGGCCGGTTGGGCGCGCCCGCCGGCCTCTTCCACAAGGAAGGGTAAAAACTTATGTCTTCCAATGATGATTCCAATCAGTTGACCGAAGGGGATGCCGAGAAGGTCCCCATTCCGACGGGCGGCAGTAATGGCTTCATCAGGCCGGGGATCGATGACCGGCCGGACTACGAAAACGCCTTGAGCGAAGAGGAGAAGGTCTCCGTCCAACGTCTGGCAGAGCCGATTCCCGGGGCCCAGCCCGCCACCCCGGAAAGCCTGCAAAACCCGGATGTACAGTCCATCCACGCATCGACCGCATCCGCGACAAAGTCCGTGGAACCATCTCCGGCTTCTATGGGGCGGGCATCGCCGTCGGCCAGACTTTGGGCAACTTCGTCGGCGCCCGCCTGATCAAGCTGGGTGAGCCCGGCATCTTCTCCGGATGGATGATGGGCTTGGCCGTCTTCAGCCTGATCGGCATCATCACCGTCGCCATCTGGCCGGCGGACAAGTCGAATCTGGATCAGCCCCGGGACAAGTTCAGCCTCAGGATGATCCTCCTCTCCTTCCGGCCTCCCATGCACGCCCCCGATTTCTATTTCGCCTTGATCGGCCGCACCATCATGATGGGTGGCTACTGGATGATCAACTCCTACCAGCTCTACATCTGCCAGTACTACATTTTCGCGGGTGACCCCAAGGCCAAGGACAGGGCGGCGGACGTGATCGCCACCATGGCCGTCATCACCTTCGTCGTCTCCTTGGTGGCCGCTGTGACCGCTGGCCCCATCACCGATAAGATCCATATGCGCAAGCTGCCCGTGGCTCTGGCTTCCTGCCTCTTCGCCGTGGGCGCGGCTATGCCTTTGATCTTCCGCAGCCCCTTGGGCATGTACCTGTTCGCGGGCATCGCCGGATTCGGCTATGGCGTTTACAACGCCATCGACCAGGCCTTGAATGTGGCTGTTCTGCCCAACCCTGACGAAGCCGGTAAGGATCTGGGTATCCTGAATCTAGCCAACACCCTTTCCCAGGTGATTGGCTCCCTCTTCACTTCCGCCGTTCTCACCGTCGTGGCTCGTGCGATCCTGCATCAGTCCTCCGGCTATTCCGCTCAGGCCTATATGTGGATCTTCATCGTGGTCATCGTGCTTGTGCTCATCGCCGCGGCTTTGATCATGAAGATCAAGAAGGTCAAGTAAACAAGTAAACGGTGGTTTCGCCGAATCGCGAGTAAAGAAAGGCCCGTCTTCCGTTTGCTTTCATTGATGAGGGCAAACGGAAGACGGGCCTTTCTTGTACTTAGCTTATTGCTCTTCGTCGTATGTCGTATAGGGAATCTCTTGACCTGGGGAGATCTCCATCCAGCCTTTCACTGTGGCGGAACAGAAATCAATGGTTTGTCTTGAGACTTTTTGTGTCCTTAGACCTTTAGAGTCCGAAAAGATGATCCATTGCGCGCCTTCGTCTTGGGTATTGATTTTGGCCGCCGCTTTTCGGAATGTGGCGGGCAAGTTTTTCGCTTGGCTGTAAGGGCAGACGATGAGGGCTTGCGTCCAACCGGCATTATTAACAGTGAGTGGAAGTTTCACTTTATCTTTGCCCTCCTCTACTTGACTGGTCAGATTCTTCTGAACGCTTGTGGTCCGCTCGTTTTGCCGACTTCGTTCCATGTGGATCGCTATGAATATCGCGAGTGCGATTAAAATCACGGTAAAACCGATAACCAGTATGAGAAGGGCTGCCCTTCTTGATTTATGCGTTTCCATTTGCTGATGATTTTGTGGATTTCAATCGGCATTGACTGTCATTTGAGAGTCACCAGCTTTCCATGATTTGCAAGGTCTCGACATCTCGCTAATGCTTGAGAGTAGGTTTTTGTTTGGCGTCCAACCGTTCTTTCCGTTCGATTATTCGCAAGATCCATGTTCGTTTCTCTCTTCGGGCCCTTACTATATTTTTCGTGATTCGTTGCAATAATCTCAGCGTTCGCTGCGCCAATATGATGTGTCATTAACGCATTCCAGTAACAGTGTCGAAAAGCGTCTCCTCTACCGTTGTGTAGGGTAGATTGGTTGAAGTATTTTGCAGCTGCGGAACTCGCTGTAGATGCATCTTTTGCCCCTTGCTCGCAACCTCGTACGCTAACATGGATAACGCATTCTGCTTTTTCCCTTACACTCGAGAAGTATAATTATATCCTACGTATGAAGAGGCAGATTGCAGTTTATGCTGGGTTAGTATTCTGAAAAGTAGCTGCCAGCTGTCGATTCGTTGCTGAAGCTAAGAATGTCTCCATTGCCTTCTTTTGTTCTGAGCTCATATTCTCAAGTGTTGTATAGGGATCGGATGACTCTTTCAAGATGATTTCCGGAGTCTTCTCGCTAGCCATCGCGAATGGTGAAGGAACCATACTTAGCATGAGCGCTATTAAAGCTAAAAATAGAATTACGAAAATCCGGGTAAAAAGCGAACTTAGTCGGTGTTGGATACGATGCTGGTCCATTATCTCCTCTTTCTGAATAATCAAAAAAATTTCGCTTGATAAACAAGACGATTATATGATTATAATACACGCTTTACTACACAAATTTCGCTTATCATGCAGGTTCGGTTACATTGTTGCGCTCGTTCGGAAATATTCGAAGACAGATGCTTGGAATGCACTTTGTTGGGGATAGAGAAGCTGTATTGTGCAAAACTGGGGGAAATCGCCGGAAGAGGATGGGTCTCGACCAGGGAACTCATTAGAGTGGAACTTTGATTGAGTCATCCATGGCCGCTGGCCACGGAAGCAAGCCGAGCCTGGAGAATGGAATCGAAGTGACGACAGAGGAAAACATGAGTCAGCAGGCGGATTCTTCACGGGCGGGTTCCCTCGACTCCGTGGAACAGCTGGATTCCCATAACGCCATGGAAAGAGGACTGAGCAACAGGCACGTCCAATTCATCGCCATCGGCGGGACCATCGGCACCGGCCTCTTCCTGGGATCTGGCAAGTCCATCGCCCTGACCGGCCCCTCCATCGTCTTGGTCTATATCCTGGTCGGACTGATCATGTTCATCCTCATGAGGGCCATCGGCGAACTCATGTATCAGGACCCCAGTCAGCATACTTTCATCAACTTCATCTCCAAATACGTGGGCAAGGCCTGGGGCCATTACGCTCAATGGTCTTATTGGATCGTTCTGGTCCTGGTAGGCATGACCGAGCTGACCGCCGTCTCCCGTTACTTCGTGGAGTTTTTCAAGACTTACGGACTGGATTTGTCCCCGTGGAAATGGCTGATCGAGATCGCCTTCCTGGCCGTCCTGGTCATGATCAACCTGATTGCGGTCAAGGCCTTCGGAGAGGCGGAATTCTGGTTCGCGATGATCAAGATCACCCTGATCATCGGCATGATAGCCACGGCCATCGTCATGGTGATCATGCATTACCATTATTCAGCCGTCACCGTGCAGACCACCGGCTCGGTCATCAGGACCCGGGCGGGGACGGCCAGCCTGTCCAATATTTTCAACGGTTTCACCCTGGCCCCGAACGGATGGTACAACTTCGCCATTGCCTTCCCCATGGTCTTCTTCGCTTATGAGTTGATCGAGTTCGTGGGGGTGACCGTCTCCGAGACCAAGAACCCCCGGCCGGTGCTTAAGAAGGCGACCAACCAGATCATCTACCGGATCCTCATCTTCTACGTGGGGGCCCTTCTGGCCATCATGGCGATCGTCCCTTGGCGCAACTTCGTTCCTGACAAGTCGGGCGAATTCGTCTCCCCTTTCATCATGGTCTTCAAATACGCCGGCATCGACTGGGCCTCCGCCTTGGTCTTCTTCGTGGTCATCACCGCGGCCAGCTCCTCGTTGAATTCCCTACTTTTCTCAGCTGGTCGGCACCTTTACCAGGTCGCCGTGGAAAGCCCGCAGACTTCGCCTTTGCGCTTTTTCAGCCTGGATCAGGTCTCCTCCCACCGGGTTCCGGCCCGGGCCATCGTCTTCTCCGGGATCTTCATCCTCCTGTCCCCCTTGGTCAGCGTCTTCCCGGCCATCACCCAGGCCTTCACCTGGTTCTCCTCCGCCTCCTCGGCGGTGACCATCTTCATCTACATCCTGACCATGGTCGCTCATTGGAAATACCGGCAGTCGGCTGACTTCAGCGCCGACGGCTTCCTGATGCCGGCTTACAAAGTCCTCGACTCCCTCGCCATCGGTTTCTTCGTCCTTATCTACCTCTCCCTCTTCCTGGCTCCGGACACGCTCTGGGCCGCCGTCGGAGGGATCGTCTGGTTCCTGGTTTTCGGGACCTGGTGCCATTTCCATATGAAGAAGGTGACGCGATGATGGATAGGCCTGTATACGCTCCTTGGTGGAAGCGGGTTTGTGAATACCTTCTTCGGATCATAGTGCCGGCATCGTTGTTGTCCCAGATTTTCTCAACCATCTTTTTCGGACGCTCGTCTTTTGAAGCGGTCACCTATCAAGACAGTTTGAAGAACACCGCCATCGCAGCCATATCATTCCTGATTTCGGTGGCAGTCTCCGCCATATCCGTCAAAAATGGACAGACATGGGCCCACCGACTCCTACGGGTCCGTGTGGTTTCCCTCCAGGGGGAGTCTCTCAACGGTTTTCATATGTTCCTCAGGGACCTTGCCCACCTTCCTGATTTTCTTTTCATTTGCCTCGGTTTTCTGTGGGCCCTTTGGGACCGGAAGAAGCAGACATTCGCGGATAAGATCTGTAAAACAATGGTCGTCGCCCAATAAGCGGCGCCCAATCGTCACTGAAGTCGCACTAATCGCGCCGACCCGGGGAGACCAGCTTTTTCCGTCTGACCATGCCCGAGGCTATATACAGGACGGCCACCCAGAGCGGCCCTAGGATGGCCGCCACCCGGTAGCTGGGGTAGAGCCACATGAGGATGTAAAGCAGGACCATGAAGCCGAGGATGACCCAGGGAGAAACCCGAGCCCAGGGAAGCCTGAAAGCCAACTTTCGCGCCGCTTGCTGGCCGATGCGCCTGCGGAACATCAGATTGGTGATCGCTATCATGGACCAGTTGAGCAAGGCCGCGAAAGTGGCTATGGACATGAGATAGTTGAAGGCGAAACTCGGCCAAAGGAAGACGACCACCACGGCGATGGCGGTGATGGCGGCGGAGGTGAGCACTCCGGCGGCGGGGATTCCCCTCGCATTCAGTTTCCCCAGGTAGGCGGGGGCGTTGCCTTGTTTGGCGAGGGAATAGAGCATGCGGGAGTTGGAGTAGAGGCCGGAGTTGTAGACGGAGATGACGGCGGTCAGACAGACGAAATTGAGCAGGCCCGCGGCCAGGCGGAAGCCGGCCGTATCGAAGATCTGCACGAAGGGGGAGACGACGACCCCGTTGGCGTTCGGCTGGCCGATGCGCCGCCAGGGGACGACGGCTATGATGACCGCTAGGCCGGTCACGTAGAGCAGGAGGATGCGCCAGACGATCTGATCGGTGGCCTTGGGGATGGTGGTCCGGGGGTCCCTGGTCTCGGTTGCGGTGATGCCGATCAGCTCGGTGCCACCGAAGGAGAACATGACCACGACCAGGGCCATGAGCAGACCGGCATAGGAAGCCCTTCCCCCCGATGCGGCGCTGGTCCTGCTCAGGACCCCGTGGGGGAGGAAACCTCCGGGCTGGTTCACCAGGTTGGCGAAGGAGGGGATGGTCTTGCTGGAATTGGGAATGGCGAAGATGATGAGGGTCATGCCGACGACCACCATGGCTATGACGGCGGCGATCTTGACGATGGCGAACCAGAATTCCGTTTCCCCGAAGGCCTTGACTCCCAGGAGGTTGGCCCCGGTGATAAGGACCATGAAGACGGCGGCGCTGGCCCAGGCGGGGATGGAGGGGAACCAGTATTGGATGAAAGTGCCCACCATGCTCAGCTCCACCATGGAGACCAGGATGTAGTTGGCCCAGTAATTCCAACCGGAGATGAACCCGGCCCGCGGATGCCAGTAACGGCTGGCGTAGTAGCTGAAGGCCCCGGCTTTAGGATCGTAGACGCTCATCTCGCCCAAGGCCCGCATGATGAGGAAGACGATGAATCCCCCGATCAGGTAGGCCAGGAGGATGGAGGGTCCGGCCAGGCTGATGGATTCGGCCGACCCATAGAAAAGCCCGGTCCCTATGGCCCCGCCCAAGGCGATGAGCTGGATATGGCGGTTTTCCAGGTCTTGGCGCAGGGACTGGCTCTGTCCCCGCCCGGCGGGATCTTTCTGCCTCATGGTCTCGATTCTCAGTGGGTGGAGGCTGGGCTATGGGAATTGCTTGAATTGCCGGAGCCGTTGCCGTTCGAGTTGGAGGAGTTGTTCGGGCTGGGGCTGGAGGAATTCCCCGAGTTGCCGTTGGAAGTATCCCCGCTTTGGTCGTCCGAAGAGTCGTCGCCCGGGGACTCCCCCTGATCGCCGTCATCGTCCTGGGCCTTCTTGCGGGCGTCCTCTTCCGCCTGCTTCCTGCGGGCCTGGTCCTCCTGCTGGCGGCGGAGCTGTTCCTGGCGCTCGCGTTCGGCCTTGTCGGCCTGCTCTTTGGCGCTGACGGAGTTGTTGACGGCTGTCATCGCCTGCTCCAAGTTCTTTTGCTCGTCGGTGTAGTCGCTGGTCTCCAATGACTTCTTCGGCCGCTTGAGCAGGGTGGAAGCCTTATCAATGGCCGCTTTCAGGTTGACCCTGGTCTGGTCGTCCTGGACGCGGTCTTTGGAGGAGGTGTACAAGAGGTTGGCGTCGTCCACCTTGGTCTGCAGGCTGGTCTTGGCGTCGGACTTGGCTTTGGCCGCCTGGCTCTTCTGCACGGCCGCTGCGTTGGATTTCAAGGTGGTGGCCGTCTTGTTGGCCCGGTCCGCCAGGCTCTGGCTGGTCTTGGTGATGTCGGACAGGCGTTCTTCGGCCATGGAAGGATCGCAGGATTCGACCTTCTCGATTTCCGAAGTGAGGGTCTGGGCCGAGGTGAGGGTGTCGCTCAAGGCGTTGACCGTGCCTGGATCGTCCACATCGCTGGCGCTGACCGAAGAGTTGAGGCTTTCGGCGTTGGTGAGCTGGGACTTGAGTTTGCCGCTGGCCGTGTTCAGGTTGGCGATGGTGGCCTGGCAGGTGGAGAGGGCGTTGCTCAGTTCGGTCTGACGCATGGCCCGGCGGATAGCCAACCCCCCGTAGGTGAGGGCCAGGATGACAACGACAGCCACCAGGGTGACCAAGGTGGCGATGATGAGTTTGCGCTGGTTGTCCGCGTCGCGGCGTTCCACGGCTGATACCCCGCCGTCGCCGAGTTCAGCCGCTCCGGTAGTCCCACGGGTCCCGGCGGTTCCGAAGGAGTTGTAGCCGTCGGTGGTGTCTTCCCCGAAGTCGGTGACCAGTTGCTCCAAGGTGGGGTCCAGCTGGTCGTCCGGGGTGTTGGCCGTGGCTTCCCCCTGGGGGCTTAAGGCGTCTTCGCCCAAGGCGGCCGTCTCTGCGGAGTCCGCGGCGGCCCTGGCCTCGTCGCCTTGCTCCACAGGGGCAAGGTTCGTGGTTTCTTCGGAAAGGGACGGGTTCGCGGCCGCCATTGGTGTTGTTGCCGCCGTGGCCGCTGCAGTCGTTTCCGTTGCTGCAGTTGCGGTGGTCATTGCGGCCGGGCTGGGATTGACCATGGTGGGTTCGGAATCAGCCGCCGCCTTCGGGGCGCCCGTCTCGCCAGTCGGCATGGTCAGAGTAGGGAAGAGGAGGGTGGCTGTCTCGAAGTCGGGGTCGGGCAGGACGCTGGGTTTCAAGGAAGGGTCTTCGACCGTGGCTGCCCCGGTCTCCGTTCCCGCTCCGGATACGGCGGCCTGGCTCTCTTGCGAGGACTGTCCTACTTGCCTTGGCTGCCCGGGAGAGGGAAGGGGAGCGAAGTCATCGTCTTGGAAGGGATTGAAGGCCTGGGTGGACTCCAGCGGGCTTTCCTTCTCAGGGCTCTGGTTCGCTTCCGGATTTGGGGCCGGGTTGAGGCCTTTGGCTTCCAGTCCTCCGTGGTTGTGCTCTTCGGCTTCTTCGGGGGTGATGAGCACGGGATCGGTCAAAGGGGCCATGGCCTGGGTGGTTTCGCCCACCCCTTCGGATGGGGTCAGGGATGCGGACGAGGGGTCGGCCGGGGAATCGGCCATGCGGAAGGAATCGTCACGGCCCAGATTCTCATCATCTTTACGATAAATAGTCATTCTGCGTCCTTTACCGGTCACCTTACATACTAAGAATCAAGTCTAGCCTGTCCGCAGGAAGGGGAGAAGGCCAAGGGCGGGGATAGACTGAGATCAGCATTCGGCCCGCTTCCCGCGGGCGCGAAGGAGACCCGAAGAATTTCAGGATTGAGGAGCCCCATGGCTATGCATAACCAAGGTCAGATGAAAAAAAGCGGGAAAAGGCATCACCCCATCCGGTGGATCCTGCTGATCATCCTGCTTTTGGTCCTCCTGGGGGGAGCCTACTGCGGCCTGACCTTCTATAAAGAGGCCAAGCAGGTGCAGGCCCATGAGCAGAAGGCCATCTCCGCCCTGCAATCCGTCGCTTCCCAAGGCAATGTGGCCAACCTCATCAACGCCCAAGGAGACGAAGACCTCAAAAAACTCGATTCCAGCATCTCCACAGCCCGGAACGAAACGAAGGCCGCCCAGACCATCGCCCACGGGCGTCTGTGGGCTTTCGCCTCCCGGATCCCCTTCCTCAGGAACGACATCGTCAACGTGCAGGGCCTGACCGATATCGCCCATAACCTGGCCGCGGATTCCCTGCCCCAGTTCACCGGCATCGTCCAAGGGCTGAAAGGGGCCTCCTTCTCTTCCGGCAACGGCGAACTCAACCTGGCCCCCATCATGGCCACGGGGGCCAAGCTGACTTCCGTTAATGCCAGCCTGCAGACCCAGGTGGCAGCCTTGAACAAACTGCCCCAGCCCCGGATCCCACAAATCAAGAAAGCCAATCAAAAGGCCAGCAAGGCGATTCTGGGCCTGAGCGGCAAAATCAACACGGTGACCGGCCTGACCAACTCCTTGCCCAGCCTCCTGGGGGTCAACGAGGCCCGTTCTTATCTGGTCATCGCCCAGACTTCATCCGAAGCCCGTTCCGGCGGCGGTCTGGTCGGGTCCGTGGGGACCTTGAAGGCCGACAAGGGGGTCATCACCATCGGCGCCTTCCACGCCAACTCTGAGTTCAAGAACTGGGGGACCGTCTCCAACTTGGTGACGCCCGCCCAATGCCAGGCCCTGGTTTGCGACGGATACCCCTGGTACGGCCATTACATCAACGACGTTTCGGTCAACCCCAACTTCCCCGACACCGCCGCCCTGGTCAAGCAGATGTGGAACTACCAAGGGTTCGGCGACACCACAGCCGACGGGGTGATCTCCCTCGACCCGGTGGCCCTGCAGAAGATCATCCGGGTGACCGGCAACGTGACCATGGGCAACGGCAAGGTCCTGACCGGCCAGGACACCGCCCAGTACCTGCTCAACCAGGTCTACATAGACGTGCCGGTGGCCTATCAGAACGCTTACTTCGAATCCGTGGTCTCCCAGGTGACCAAGAACGCCTTCTCCCATATGACGGCCAAGAAGATGCTCCAACTGGCTGACGTCATGACCGAATCCGCCCAGTGGCGTCACCTTTACGTCTGGTCCTTCCACAAGGAGGACCTGTCCGCCCTCCGTCAGGCGGGGGTGACCGGGGAGGTCAACCAGGAGTCGACCGTCAACGCGACCGGCATCTACAACGAGGAGATGATCCCTTCCAAGATGGATTGGTACATCCGCCGCACCACGACCATCAAGAAGACGGGGAGCGACCCCCAAGGCGCCACCTATCACGTGACCAGCGTGGTGCGTAACACCCTCAGCCCGTCCGTCGCCCCGACCCTGCCCAAATACATCACCTTGCATTTCGACGGCCAATCCCGGTTGAGAATGTATATTTATCCACCTAAAGGCGGCCACCTCAGCAATGTCCGCTTCTCCAACGGGACCACGCTCAAGTCCTTCCCCTTGGACGGGCGGACCATCTATCGGGCGGACCCCAGCACCCTCATGCCCGGCCAGTCGGTCACCATCGACTATGACGTGACTTGCGCCCCCGGTTCATCGAAGCTGGTCCTGGACCAATCGCCCATGGGGATCGAGGATCCGCAAGTCACCTATCAGTACTGACGTACTGATGCACAGATTGGCGCACTGGCGCACTGACCGGCGCAGACCCCCATGATTGGCAACGATTCAGGAAAGCGAGTCCCCATCATGAAACAGCAGGAGACGATGGAACAAGATCAAGACAGGGCAGGGCGCGATCAAGAGGCGGCCGCCCCCTTGCCTCCCGCCCGCATCCGCGTGGCCGTGGCCGCCCATAAGCCTTACCCCATGCCGCAGGACGAACTGTACCTGCCCATGCAGGTGGGCAAGGCCCTGCATCCGGACCTTTCGCTGGCTGACCCGGTCTCCGGTCGGCCGTTCACCCCGGATGACAGCGGGGACAACATCTCCTCCCAGAATGCCTACTACAGCGAACTGACCGCCCTTTACTGGATGTGGAAGAACGACCCCTCCGCCTACAAAGGGCTGGCCCACTATCGCCGGCATTTCGCCAGCGGGACGCGTCGCCAAGGGGTACAGCAGGGCTTCAAACGACAGATCGTCGCCTATGAGGAAGTGGCCCGTCTGTTAAGGACCACCGATATCATCCTGCCCAGGAAGCGGAACTACTACATCGAGACTATCCAGTCCCATTACTCCCATACCATGCACGACGGCGCCCGCCAGCTGGACGTCACCCGGCGGATCCTGCAGGAGCTGGCCCCGCAGTACCTGCCCGCCTTCGACTGGGTGATGGCCGGCCGAAGCGCCCACATCTTCAACATGTTCATCATGAAGGCCGATAAATTTGATTCCTACTGCGCCTTCCTCTTCCCCGTCCTGCAAGAGCTTGCCGGGCGGATCGACCCGGCCCAGTACGACGGCTTCGACTCCCGTTTCCTGGGGAGGATCAGCGAAAGGCTCCTGGACGTTTGGCTGCTCACCAACCGATGCTCTTATGCGGTATTGCCGGTGGTCAGCCCGGAGCGGGTCGACTGGTGGAAGAAGGGAACCTCCTTCCTAGCGGCCAAATTCGGCAGGAAGCAGTACGGAAAGAGTTTCTGAAGAGGTCTTTCCGGGCTGAAGGGTACTATTAAGTAGTATTTGATAAGAGTTTGTAAGGGTGGGTGTAAAGGTATAGATTGGGGGACCAGTGTCCGAAGACGCGACTTCCGCGGGTTCGCACAGCGAGCAAGCGAGCTACTTCGACGGCTCGTTTCTCTCCACGTCCGACATCCCGATCGTGGATTTCCGCAACCGCCAGCAGGCTCAGTCGACGCGGGCTGGGCTTGATGGGCAGGTGGGCAACGGGCGGGATTCCGTGAGCCCTTCCCCTCATTCTTCCCATGGCGCCTCCGCGGCCGACACCGAGACCATCGATCGGGTATCCGAAAGTTTCCCTTCCTTCGTAGCGCATGAAACCCGCACGGAACGCTACCCTTACGGGTCCGCTCCGACCGATTTCGAACCGACCATCGACACTTCCGCTGATCCTTTGGCCGGCGCTTCCGCTGACGCCTCTGCTGGCATTCCAACTGGCGCCTCGGCCGTGGTTCCGACTGGCTCCGGGCGAAGCGCCTGGTTCCGCCCGCAGGGGCGGGACCGGGGCCAGGCCGGGAATCGGCGCGATGGGGACCGGCAAAGGAGGAATCAGCAAGAGGCGGCGGGCGAGAGCGGTCGGCGGACCAAACCCATGGTCTTCGCCACGTCCCGCACGTCCGGGGCCAGGATGGCCCATCTGGCCGACTGGCGTCCCTACTATATGATCGCCGTCGCCCTCCTGGATGTAATCGTGGTCGCCGTCTCCTTCGGCCTGTCCTGGCTGCTCGTGCGCTGGATCAGCCCCTCCTCCCTCCATAACCCTTTGGCCCATCGTCCGGCCGTTTCCTGGCTTTTCCTGATCATCTGCCTGTCCTGGCTGCTCGCTTTCGGGGTCTGCAAGCTTTATACCACCCACGTGATGGATGAAGGCATGGAGATGTATTCCAACATCACCAACGCCGCCCTGTCCGCGGTCTTCATCTCCTGCGCCGCCTTGTTCATCATCCGCTGGCAGCCTCCCCGCGGCCTCTTCCTGGTGACCATGCTCATCGCCTATGCGCTGGCCCTGGTGGAACGTTGGCTCATGCGCCGCTTCCTTCACGGCATGCGCAGGCATGGCCGGGATTATTACACGACCGTCATCGTCGGCTCCCCGGCAGGAATCCGCCGGATGATCGACAAGCTGGCCTCGACCACCAGCATCGGCTACCGGCCCATCGCCGTGTGCCCCATCGTCTATGACTCCCAAGACCGCCGCATCTACACGGATGAATTCCTCCCCCGCAACGCCGGGGAAGAGAAGCTCCTGCTCATCCCCTTCAACCTGCATCTGCCGCAGAACGCCTTGAAGTCCGGCGCCCATACCCTTATGGTGGTGGATGTGATCGACCGTGAGTCCGAACTCATGCGCGCTCTGGCCCTGGCCGCCGGCTCTCAAGGCCTGGAGCTGGCCATGGAGGCCGACACCGCTGACATCGCCTCCAGCGCCCTCCACTTGCGCCACAACACCCAGGTGCCGGTCCTGACCGCACAGCTGCCGCAGTATTCGGCCCTTTTCCGCCTGGCCAAGCGGCTGGTGGACCTGCTCATCTCCACCGTTGGCCTGATCCTCACTTCCTGGATCATGCTCCTGGCCACCATCGCCATCAAGGTCGAAGACCACGGCCCGGCCATCTACGAACAGAAGCGGGTGGGCCTGTACGGCAAGCCATTCACCATCTACAAGTTCCGTTCCATGTATGTGGACGCAGACAAACGCGACGTCGCCCTGGCCGCCGAATCCGGCAAGGAGCACGGGGTCCTCTTCAAGCTCAAGGATGACCCCCGCATCACCAGGGTGGGCAGATTCATCCGCAAGACTTCCATCGACGAGCTCCCGCAGCTGTGGAACGTCTTCAAGGGGGACATGAGCATCGTCGGCCCCCGGCCGCAGCAGAAATACGAGGTTGACCAGTACGGGACCCTTTACGCCACCCGCCTTTTGGTCAAGCCCGGCATCACCGGCTTGTGGCAGGTGTCCGGCCGGTCCAACCTCGGCCCTGAGGAGTCGGAGTATCTGGACGTCTCCTATGTGGAGAACTGGTCTTTGACCGGGGACTTCGTCATCATGGTGAAGACGGTCAAGACCATTTTCACGGGCGACGGGGCTTATTAGGGGCTTGTCGGGACTTCTAGGGCCTATTAGGTTTATGGATTTCCGAGTTTCTAGGTTTTCTAGGATTTATAGGATTTTTCCACCCCGTATATCGGGAATTTGTCCGCTATAGGTTCATCTGCTATAGTGGGGAAAACATTCGTGAAGAAATTGTGCAGACGAAGACGATAAGACGTAAGACGCTAAACGGATAAGGCGGGATGGACATGGTGCTTGATGATCTGGAGGTCTCTTTCGAAGACCTGAACCCTTTTGTGCCTGGGGCCGGCCGGCAGCCCAGGGAGCTCCTAGGCCGCGATGAGGAGTTCGAGCATGTGGCCGTGCTGATCCGCCGCACCCAGCGGAGACTGCCCAACCGGGGCGTCATCCTGACCGGCCTGCGGGGCATGGGCAAGACCGTCCTCATGAGGCGGATGCAGGAGCTGTGCGACCAAGGTGGGCTCATCACCGCCTGGGTGGAGGCCCGCAGGGAAGGGGCCGCCGACGACGCGGCCCACGCCATCATGGACGAGCTGAAAGCCGGGTCCCAGAGCCTGCTTTCGCCCAGCTTGCGGGAGAAGGTCCAGCGGGTGATCGAAAGCATCGGCTCCATCTCGCTGGGGGCGTTGGGAGTGTCCGTCGGCCTGTCCAAGGACGAGGAGAACACCCGGCGCGAATCCCTGCTGAGGCAGATGAACGCCCTGATCAGCCATCTGGCCGCCAGCGCCAAAAGCGAGAAGAGCGGGGTCGTTCTTTTCGTGGATGAACTCCAAGACATGTCTCCCGCGGTTTTGGGCGAGCTGATCTCCCTCCAGCATGAGGCCGGTCAGCGGGACCTGCCTTTCTACCTGATCGGCGGCGGTCTGCCGAACCTCCCCCGCGTCCTGACCCGGTCCCGTTCTTACGCCGAGCGCCTGTTCGAGTACCGGCGGATCGGGTCTCTGCCGGATGAGGTCAGCCGTCAGGTTTTCCAGCAGACGGCCCAGTCGGTCGGTTCTTCTTTTGACCAGGACGCCTTGGATCTGTTGGTCGGGCTGGCTCAGGGCTATCCCTTCTTCATTCAGGCTTATGGGGACAGCACATGGGATGCGGCTCGCGATGGCCGCCTGGACCTGCAGGCGGTGAAGCGGGGGATGCCTCAGGCACGGGCCCAGCTGGATACGGGCCTGTATTCGGCCCGGTGGCAGAGGGCCAGCGCCGCCGGCCAGGGGTATTTGCGGGCGATGGCGGAGATCGGGGCCGCGGAAGGCTCCGGCGATGAGGTGCTCAGCTCCCGCGTGGCTCAACGCTTGGGGCGGACTTTGAGCGCCCTGTCCCCGGTAAGGGCCACTTTGATCGGCCAGGGGTTGATTTACATGCCCCGCAATGGGGCGGTGGCATTCACCGTTCCGCATATGGGGGAGTTCGTTTTGCGGCAGAAGGGTTTGTGAGGATCGGTGACGATGATGGCAAGGATGAGGACAATGGTGAAAAAGGCAAAGAAGACGAAGACAATGACAAAGATGGTCAGGATGGGATCTCATCAGGACGAAAACGGGATGGCTCAGGCCAGGGCAGGCAAGGGCGGAAAGACCTTCGGCCGGTTTATGGCGTCCCTCCTCGCCGTTTCTTTGGGCGTGGCCGCCTTGGCCCCTGCCTTGTCCGCCCGGACGGCTTGGGCCGATTCCGCAGTGGCGTCCCAAGTCCAGGCAGCCGGTCAAGCGCAGGAGCAGACACAGGGCCAGGGCCAGGAGCCTACCCGGCCGTCCAACCAAGCGCAAGGCGAGGTCCAAGGGCAGACTCTGCCGCAGACGGTGGCGACGTCCGTCCCCAATGACGCGGTGGTGGTTTCCCCCACCTTGGCCGCCAGCCCTGACGGGACCGTCTATCAGACCCAGACCGGGCGGAAGGTGTCCGCTCAGGAAGCGGAATCGGTGGCCGGTACCTCCGCCGTCCCGGCCGATCCTCTGGCCAAGACCGGGGGAGATTCCTTCATCCCGGTGGAAGTCAGCGAGCTGCGTCAATCCCAGCGAAATGGTCAGCAAGGCAGTCAACCAAACAGCCAGCAAAACAATCAGCCGTCAAGCTTCGAAGCCTCCGCCCTCGTGGTCAGGAAGAAGTCGACGAAAACGAGAGGGACCATCAACCCCTCCGCCTGGGCGAGCGGCCCCTACTGGGGGAGCGCCAACGGGACCCCCGCCTTCTACAACGCCAACGGGTCCCTGTTCGCGCAAAGGGCCAAGCGGGTCATCGACGTCTCCTCCTGGCAGGGGAACGTGGACTGGGCGGCCGTCAAAGCCGCGGGCATCCAAGGGGCCATCATCCGCATCGGTTACGGCAACGACATCGCCGATTCCAAGGCCCAACGCAACATCTCCGAATGCCGCCGCCTGGGCATCCCCTTCGGCCTGTATCACTATTCCTACGCCTACAACGCCTCCTTCGCGGCGGCCGAGGGCGAATCCGTCGCCCGCTTCCTCAAACGGTACGGGGTCAGCGTCAAAGACCTGGCCTATCCCATCTATTACGACCTGGAAGCCTGGTCCTGGAGCGAACATACCAGGCCTTCGGATCCGGCCACTTACCGGGGCATCGTCAACGCCTTCTACGCGGCTTTGACGAAGGCCGGCTACGGGTCTCGACTGGGCGTTTATTCCTACACCTCCTATCTGACCACGGCTTTGAACGACTCCAGCATCCATCAGAAGACCAGTTGGGTGGCCCAGTACGGGGCGAACATGGGGTTCACCGGCTTGACCTCGGACTTCCGCGGATGGCAATACAGCTCACAGGGGACGGTCAAAGGGGTCTCCGGTTCCGTGGATCTCAACGCTTTCGGCTACTCCACCGCCGCTTCTTCGGAATCCTCCGGTTCCTCCAGCAACCAAGGCCGGGGGATCAACATGGCCAGGCTGCCCATCGTGACCGTCCCCAACGGGATTTACTACGTCAACGTCCAGCAGAAGGATTCCGTCTCCTTGGACGTCAACGCCGGCAGCCGGGCGAATGGGCAGGCCATGCAGATCTACCGCTGGAACAACTCCACCGCCCAGCGGTTCCGCTTCATCCGGCAGAGGAACGGCAGCTATGTGATCACCAACGTCAATTCCGGCAAAGCCCTGGACGTCAGTGGGTCCCGGACTTATGACCGGGCCAAGGTCCAACAGTGGTCGGTCAACGGGGCCGCGGCCCAGCGCTGGTTCATCCGGGACGCCTCGGATGGCTACTACCTGCAGTCCGCCCTGGGCAACTGGGTTCTGGATATGGCCAACGGGTCCACGGCGGATTTCACCTCCGTCCGGCTTTTCACCCCCAACGGGACCAAGGCCCAGAAATTCCAACTGGCTTCGTCCATCAACCTGCCTCAGGGGCGGGCCATGCGGATCTCCTCCGACGTGGATCCCGGCCGGGTGATCGACATCCCCAGCGGATCCCGGGCGGATTCCACCAGGGCCCAGCTTTACAGCTGGCTGGGCGGCTCGGCCCAGCTGTACACCTTCCGGCAGGTGGGCAACGGGGTGTATACGATGACCAACATCAACTCGGGCAAGGTCCTGGAAGTGGCCGGGGCCAGGAGCGCGAACGGGTCCGTCGTGCAGCAGTATTCCTCCAATGGCGGGGCCAATCAGCACTGGCAGCTGAGGTCGGCCACCGGGGCTTCCTCGGGCGCTTCCGCTTCCTCCGCTTTCTCTTCCCTAGGATTCGTCGGGTCCGGGTCCGGCAAATATCTGGACCTGCCCGCCGGCAGGGCGACCAACGGGGTCGGCTTGCAGATCTGGCAGAACACCAATGCCTCGGCCCAGCGGTGGACCGTGTCCGAAGCGCGGACCGGGGCCGCCTTGGCTTACGACCATCGCGGCGACCTGCCCGATGGGACTTATACTTTCGGGGCGGGGGCGGACTCTTCCTATAAGCTCGACCTGTCCGGCGGTTCGCGTAAGGCCGGGGCCAACATCCAAGTCTGGAAGTCCAATGGGGCTGCAGCCCAGCGCTGGCGGGTGACCCATGACCGGGACGGGTACGTGGTCCTGACGTCGGCGGTCTCCGGCCTCAGCGCCGACGTGGCCGGCGGCAGGCTGGCCTCGGGGACGAATGTGCGCCAATGGTACGTCAATGGGGCTGCGGCCCAGCGATGGGTGGCGGTCCGTAACGCCAATGGCAGCTATACCTTCATTTCCGCCCTAAGGGCATCTTCCTCCTCCACCGAGGCCTATGCCCTTGACCTCGCCAACGGTTCGGCCGCGAGCGGAACCAACGTCCGCCTGTGGAAGGCCAACGATTCCCGGGCCCAGCAGTGGTGGGCGGGGAAGTGATGCCCGCTTCTTTCAGTGTAATCGTCGTAGGTTGATTTCCACGCTCAATCAGATGCGAATGATGCAGTCTGTTGCTAGGAAGCTGCTACAATTGGTCGAGCGATGAAAGATGAATGATGAACTGGTGAACTGGCGATGAGGTGAGCAATGGGTATCGAGGATCAGGAACAGAAGGCGAAAGTAGAATCCATAGAAGAACAGAGAACTGAATCCGAAAAGAGCTCGCAGTCGCAAGAATATAACGCTGTAAACGCCAGTGGCTCCTCCTCACCAGTTCGTTGGTGGTATAAAATCACCGACCCGCGTGACAGCGGGTTACAGAAGCTGGTAAAGAGACTTAAGACGAAGAGACATCATTCAAAGCATGTGGAAGAAAAGACGGCGTCCCCGGCTCCTTGCGTCATCTTTTCGATTTTTCGTCTCATCGTGATAGTGGTTGTCTTTTGTCTTCTGGTTTCCTCTAGTGTGAGGCTGCTTCAATGGGCTATTAATGCGTATACGACGGTGGATAATATTCCGGCATACAGCTTCCAGGATTTATTCAGTCATGATTATCGCAATAGCCTTTTGCGCCAAGCCGGGGACCCGGGGGGCGTAGAAGGGCGCGTTTTTCTCAATCAAATCCTTTACGGCGCTATATATCTTCTGTTTTTCGCTATTTTTAATCATTTCTGGTTGGCCACAGGTCTGTATTCAACGCTGGTCATCGTTTTTGCAGCTGCCACTCGGATTAAGGTTGCGCTGCGCGATGAGCAGGTTCTCCCATCCGATTTAACGATTGTCGGAGGTAATGCCGGACAGGTGGGGTCCTTCGTTCCGCCATCCTATATACCCATGATTCGTACGGCGATACTCGCCATTGTGTCTTTGTGGGTTATCTGCGCCCTGCTTTGGTGGATTTTCGGAAGTTGCAGACTTGTTTGGTGGGACGCGAATAAGAAGATCTGGGTTCCTACGAGAATCATCGTTGCAATCCTTCCTATTATCATCTGTGTCTCTTTCGCTCAAGGCTTTGGTAATCCTGGGAGTTGGTCCTGGACCTTTGCGCAAAGCAAAGGAGATGTACCTATTCTGTATGATGCGGTTCCAGACGGTCAACAAAATGGGCCTCTTGTTTCTTTCCTCCGTTATGTTTCTCCGAAGGTGATGGATAAACCCCAGAATTATTCTCAACAGACGATGGAATCCCTCGCCGCGAAATACAAGAATATTGCGAAGACGATTAATGAGAATCGCAAAGCTAAACTTACGGATAGCACGGTTATTTTCGTCCTTTCCGAATCATACTCCGATCCGACTCGTGTGCCGGGTATTTCTTTGAACGAAGATCCGTTGCCGTTTGTTCGGCAGACCAAAGCCAACACCACTTCCGGTCTTATGCTTTCTTCTGGCTACGGTGGTGGAACAGCGAACCTCGAGTTCCAAGAGTTGACGGGAATGTCCACATCGAACTTTTCCGCATCCCTGACATCCCCCTATCAGCAACTTGTGCCACGGATGGCATGGGCGCCGAGTTTTAATCAGATTTGGAACTCGGAATATGCCAAGGAATCCGGTGTGGCGTCGCAGGCAGTACATCCCAACTGGGGAAGTATGTATATGCGGAATTCCGATTTCAAAAAATTTAAGTTCAAGCACTTCTACACCGCCCATGGCCCTGAATATATCAAGCATCAGGATAAGATCGACCGCAATCCTTATACCTCCGATGCCTCCGCTTATCAGGAAGTGCTGGATCTTTTGAATAACAAGATAACTTACAAGCATCCACAGTTCATCCAATTGACAACGATGCAGAATCACATGGGTTTTGAGAATTGGTATGACAATAACCAATTCCAAGCTTCATCGACGACAGGGCAACAGTTGAGTGATGCCGAGAAGACCCATATCCAAACCTATGCTAAAGGGGTGAACCACACGGATCAAGCGGTGAAGGACTTCTTAGAGAGCCTTGATAAGCTTGATAAGCCGATTACCATTGTATGGTATGGCGATCACCTTCCTGGGATTTATGATAATGAGATTAAGGATGCGAAGAATAACCTGTTGATGCATGAGACGGACTACTTTATTTGGTCCAATGCTTCCAGCCGCAATGCGGGAATCGGACTTGCGAACTCCCAGAACCAATATACTTCTCCGAATTATTTTGCGGCGCAAGCAGCGGAACATATGGGGGCTAAAGTTTCGCCCTATCTCGCCTTCTTGACACAGATGCACCATGCGATTCCCGCCATGGAACCTGCGATATACGCCAGTACGGATTGGAGTTCAATCAGCGCCCAGGATCCTGCTACTTTTCTCGATTCAGATGGGAATAGGATCAGCAGCTCCAAGCTTAGCAAGGAGCAGAAGGATTTACTGGCGGATTATAAGCTGATTCAGTATGATATAACCGCTGGCAAGCATTATCTGAAAGATTCAGACTTTATGGCTCTTCCTAGATAATGAAGGGCTGAGACTTCTTCATATAAAATGAGCAGGGACGTCTACCAGCGTCACCCGCTCATTTTAAATCGATGGGAAGGGGAAAAAGTTACTTTGCCCAGCGCAATCTTCCGTCGCGGGCAACCTTGCAGTGGAGGAAATTGCCGTTTCGGTCATCGGTAGCAGTTGCTCCTCGTGGAGAGCAGAACGAACCATGGTGTTTATACCCCTGATATCCAGCTCTAGCTGGGGCTGGCTTAGGTACTGGTCGTTTTGCTGGTTCAACGTAGCGTCCGGTCGCTTGATCGAAAGTCACCCATTTATTCCATTCGGGGACCCAAGTGCGACCATGGGCCATCTTGCCAGTACCTTTGTCAAAGTAGTACCATGCACCATGGTAGAAGTCGAGGCCATAGACCATTTTTCCGGTCTTCTCGTTATAACGTACCCATTTCCCACCATTGGAGGGCAAATAAACGTCGCCATGGGCCATCTTCCCGCTGTTTTGATCGAAGTAGTACCACCCCGTGTGCTCACTATCATAATTGATGTAAGCTTCGCCATGAGCCATAATGCCGGTGGCGTGATCATAATAGACCCATTTCCCACCATCAGTGTTAAGCCACTTCACTCCGTGGGCCATAGCCCCGCTGTTTTGATCGAAGTAGTACCATCCAGTGTGTTCGCTGTCATAGTTCAGATAGGCTTCGCCGTGGGCCATCGCTCCGGTATCCATGGAATAGTAGACCCATTTTCCGCCACTTGAATTGATCCAACGCACTCCTTTAACCATACGGCCGAAGGAATCATAATAGACCCATTTCCCACCGCTGGAGTTCAGATACACTTCTTCGTCTCGGGCCATCTTCCCGTCGGCTTTGAACCAATACCAGTCGCCTGTGTCTTGGATTTCCTTCGACTTGACGATTTGTCCATCAACGGCATAGTATTTGTCGTTCGTCGCGCTATCGTAGACGAATCCCGTGTAGTCATAGTCGGGAACCATTGGGTCGGCGAACGCTTTTGGCAAATTTGCGCATCCCAAAGAGACGATGACAACCAGAGCGAGCAGAATCACGAAAATTCTGCTCTTTTTATTGACTGAATGAGTCATTATTACTTCTTTCCTTGCAGTTTGTCAACCTGACAAACATCCATTAGCGAATCACGCGTGAAGCATCACTGCCTATGCCCGGTTCGTCCACAGCAATATCTTACCTTCTGGTCGGTCGCCAGATCCGAGGCGTGTCTCCTTTACAGAATCAATCGGATAGCTTCTCTACAACGTTTCTTCGATGATATAGCGCGGTCGTCCTTTAGCCTCAATGTAAATTTTGCCAATGTATTCTCCGACGATTCCGAGACCGGTCATGATCAAGCCTCCAATGAACCAGAGAGAGACCATGATGCTTCCCCACCCTGCGACCGCATGGCCACTTGCAACGGAAACTATTGTGTAAATTAGCATAATAATGCTTACTATGAGTGTAAATATTCCGCACATTGTGATGAGTCGTAGCGGTTCGGTAGAGAATGATGTGATGCCATCGATAGCGAAAGCAATCATTTTTTTAAGGGGATACTTGGATTCGCCAGCAACCCGCTCTCCGCGTTTATAATAGACTTTATCTGTCTTGAACCCGATTGAGGGGACTATTCCACGAAGGAACAGGTTTTCCTCCCCGAATTGTGAGAGGGCTTTCAACGCCTGCTTACTCATAAGACGGTAGTCGGCATGATTGGGAACGGTTTCGGTCCCCATTCGATTCATCAGACGATAAAAACCTAGGGCAGTAGTTCGTTTAAATGCGGTATCGGTATCCCGATTATTGCGGACTCCGTAAACGATTTGTGCTCCTTCGCGATATTTTCCGACGAATTGATCAATAGCGTCAATATCATCTTGGAGATCGGCATCCATGGAGATAGCAGCATCGCAGCCGGCGGCGAGAGCTTGCATAAGCCCGGCGAACAAGGCATTTTGGTGTCCTCGGTTATGGGACAGCTTGACGCCGCCGAAAAAGGAATAAGATGCGTGAAGTTTTTTGATGATCTCCCATGTGCGGTCTCGGGAGCCATCATCAACGAACAGAACTCGGCTGCTGGTTGAAATGATTCGGGAATCCAATAAAGAGCGGATTTTTCGTCCTAGGATCTGCGCTGTTTTCGGCAAGGCGTCTTCTTCGTTGAAGCATGGAATAACGAAATAGACCGTCGGCTGCGAAATGTCTGACGACGCCATTGGTTGCCGTCCTTTCTTTTGAGCTGTGCTTAAGCTACTTTATCGTTGGCGGAGTAAAAGTTTCGGCGAAAATAAGTGATTCGTTTGGATTTTGACAGCATTTTTGCTAATACGGCTTGCAGATAGTCAAAATAGACGAATCGGTGGTTATTATAGACAGTGACAGGTTTGGCTTTTTCCTAAGGCGAGGGTTTTAGAAATGGATTTGGGTGATACGTCAAAAAAATCACATTCAGATAGCCGTGTCGGGATTGTTCTAGAACGTATAACGGCCTGGGTCCTAATCCTTTTCTATATATTTCTAGCTGTCTTGTCCCTCCTCCTGACCTCCTACTTGCCGCATAATAACTATAATATCGAATTCAGCTGGAAATCCTGGCCTTTGGTTCTCCTTTCCTCGGTGGGAATCTTCACTGTCCTGTTCTTCATAAAAAAGGTCGGCGCCTTGGCGAAGATGAGGGAGAAACCGTTGGGCCTTATAGTCGCCATATACACATTTATCGCCAGTTTATGGTGGGGCGCCTTCGCAAATGTCTGGCCGGAGTGGGATCCAGCTTACATCCTCAAAGGAGCCGCATATCTGAATCACCCCACATTCAAACTAGTCTGTGGGGGCGGCGGGGACGAAACGGCGTGGATTCTCTGCCCTGGCGGGTATCTGGATCGGTTCCCCTACCAGATTCCTTTCTTCCTTTTTGTGAAAGGGCTGAATAAAATTTTTGGCTCTTACACCTATCAGGCCTTTGAAGTCCTGAACGCCTTGGCTGCGGCGATTACGGTCGTTCTTATCGCGGTATTGGCCAAGAAGCTTTTCGGCGATCGAGAAGTGACGAACCTCTCCTTGCTCCTTTGCGCAGCTTTCCTGCCTCTCGTTTTTTATGTTACTTTCGCTTACGCGAACACTTTGAGCCTCCCCTTTGTCTTCCTGGGAATCATATGGCAAGTGGTTGGCATTCAGAACAATGATTGGAGATATGCTCCTGCTGCTCTTTTATCAGTAAGCATTGGAATGCTTCTTAAATCGACCATGATTTATGTCCTGATGGCCATGGTCGTTGTCTGGCTCCTCTGCTCAATCAAGAAGAAGCAATGGCGCTACATCGGCTATGTTTTTTTGGCTGTTGTCTTCTATTTCGGTTCTTCCTTGGTGACAACGGCCAGCGCTCATGCGCTTGGATATAATTCCAAGAATGGCTTACCTAAAGTCGTGTGGCTTGCGATGGGCACGAAGAAGCCTCAAGATATGAAGACCAATAATTTCGGGTGGTATAACGGTCTGCCAACAAGCTGGGCTCCGGAAGATTATGATATTAAACGGATTGATCGGCAGGCCGAAAGCATGCTTCAAGAAAACGTGAAAGAGTTTCAGAAGGACCCTCACTACGCATTCATTTTCTTCTCGAAGAAATTCGCCTCCGAGTGGACGGAACCGACCTATGAATCTCTGCTGGCTAGCTCTTGGAGTGGGACGGGGCCGGGCAGGGCTGAGATGAGCACTCGCCCGATGAACCCGATTCTACGATCGATTTACTATCGCAAAGGAAGGGCCTTCATCGAGAATTGGTGCGATATCCTGCAGTTCCTACTTGTGCTTGGCGCCGCTCTATGCTTGATTCGTCAGCGGAAGAGTCTGGGAATTGAGCGTATGACTGCCATCATAATCCCCTTTGGCATGGCTCTGCTCTATCTTCTTTGGGAAGCGCAGGCCCAGTATATTATGCCTGCCTATCTATTGATGATTCCTTACTCCGCTTTTGGAATCAACTCCGTCCTTTCTATCCGGGGAAGGGGGAAAAGAGATGCGAATAAGGAGGAATCCACCTCTACCGGCGACTCGGAATCGCTTTCGTGCGATTCGAGGGTAGAATCACGGTAGAATAACAGTGGTTCGCTGGTTCGCCAAACCGTAGCTCAACCGTAGCCACATCATAATCAAACCATAGTCGAAAACAAGAGTTGAAAAATAAGTCAGTATCGAGGTGCAGAAGCTATGCCATCTATGAAGTTCGCTGATCTCCTTCTGGAGAACAATCCCCGGTCGGTCACTTATCCTGGAATGTATTGCCGTTCCGATCAGCCCGTCATCCGAGACTCCATGAGCGGGGAGTGGAAGCTGAGCAATGCCGGCACTTTCGACTTCACCACCTATTTCAATTCCTTGTCGGTCGAGAAACTCCTGCGTTACACCAAGGCCACCGGCTTCGCCCTGCATCTGGAGCTGAAAGGGGCCGCCTGCACGGTCACCGAGACCTACGGAGACACCTTCAGCATGCACTCCCAGTTGGTCGATTCGGCGAGCCGCAGCCTGCCCGCCTCCGACGATTGGCAAACCGTGGACCTCCCTCTCGCCCTTGACCCCACCATGGTTATCCTGGGCTTCCAGATCGCAACCAAGGGGAGCGTCTTCATCCGCAACAGCTACTACACGGCCGACTACGAAGGCGAGCTGAACGAGGTGGAGCTGGCGCTCGCCACCACCACCTTCAAGAAGGAAAGCTACATCATCAACAACATCGGTCTGGTCCGTAAGGAGATTCTTTCCTCTTCCGATGAGATCGCCCAGCATTTCCATATGTATGTGATCGACAACGGCCGGACCCTGGACGTCGCGGCCCTGTCCGGAGACCGCGTGACCGTCATCCCCAATGACAACGTGGGCGGGGCCGGCGGTTTCACCCGGGGCATGATCACGGCCATGGAGCAGACCCCCCAGGCGACCAACATCATCCTCATGGACGACGACGTCTCCGTCTCCCCGGAGAGCATCAAGCGAACTTACAGCCTGTTGCGGCTCCTCAAGCCCGAGCATCAAGAAGCGACCATCTCCGGGGCCATGCTCAACTACGAGGTGGGCGAAGACCAATCGGAAGACGTGGGCTTCATCACGGACGAAGGGACCTTCGTCCCCTGCAAGCCCGGCCGGCGGATCACGATTTTCGAAGACATCGTTTACAACGAGAAGTACCACACCAGCCACCGGATGAACGAAACCATGTACGCCGGATGGTGGTATTGCTGCATCCCCATTTCGGTCATCACGAATAACGGCCTGCCCCTGCCTTTCTTCGTCCGCTGCGACGACGCCGAATACGGGGTCCGCTGCAAGACCGAATTCATCACCATGAACGGCATCTGCGTCTGGCACATGCCCTTCTACATCCGCTATAACGCGGCCGTCTACTGCTATCAGGTGGTGAGGAATTCCATGATCTCCCAGTTCACCACGGGCATCGCCCCCAAGGTGGATTTCATGACCGAAACCAAGCACCACTTCCAGAAGCAGATGCGAAAGTTCAACTATGTGGACGCCGAGCTCTGCCTGAAAGCCATGAACGACTTCTTCAAAGGCCCGGATTTCTACAGCGCCCCCGGCGTGGCCGAGCAGACCTTCATCGCGGCCAATAAGGAGAAGGAGCACCTGCTCAACTTCGAAGAGCTGCAGAAGGCTCTGGACGCCGACCCTGATTTCGAAGGCCTGCAATTGAGTGACCTGGACCTGCAGAAGATCGATGGGGACAAGCCCCGCAACGCCTTCGAGCGTCTGGAAGACCGTCTGACCGAGAACTGGCAGCGGGGGATCAAGCGCGAAGGGGAAGGGTACGCGGTCATCCCCCTGATGGGCTGGGCGCTGCCTTCCGGCGCCATCCGCGGCAAGAAGAAGCTCCTGGTCATCGACCGCTTCAACCGCCAGGGGATCATCCGGGTCAAGGACGCCGACCGCTACACGGACGTCATGAAGCGGTGGAACAAGGCCATGCGCTACCTGAAGGCCCACGAGGATGAGCTGCGCCAGCAGTACGCCGCCTCCCGCGATCGCGTGACGTCCGTGGACTTCTGGAAGCGCTATCTGAAGATGGACTAACGGGCTTTCCCAGTACTCTTTCGGGTTTCTTGCTAGGATGGAGAAAAAGACCGCGGCGTCGGAAAGGATGAGGTCCGTTTATGCCTACTATGAAATTCGCGAATGTCTTGTTGGAGACCAACCCTCGGTCCGTGGCCTATCCCGGGCTTTATTGCCGTTCCGACCAGCCAGTCGTCCATGATCCCGATTCCGGCGATTGGGAGATGTATGCCGCCGGGAATTATGATTTCAACACCTATTTCAACTCATTGTCGGTCCTGAAGCTGAAGAAGTACACGCGCGCCACCGGTTTCACCCTGCATCTGGAGCTGAAAGGGGCCGCCTGCACGGTCACCGAGACCTACGGGGACGCCTTCGCCGCCCACCCGATCGTCGAAGGGTCCGTCTCCGCCTCCCTGCCTGCCTCCGATGGCTGGCAGGTCGTCGATCTTCCTTTGCTGGTGACCGATCGGATGGTCATCGTGGGGTTTTCGATCGCGACCAAGGGGCGGGTGGCCATTCGGAATAGTTATTATTCCCTTGATGTCGAGGGTGGGCTTCGGGATGTGGAGCTGGCCATCGGCACGACGACTTTCAAGAAGGAAAGCTTCATCATCAACAACATCGGTCTGGTCCGTAAGGAGATTCTTTCCTCTTCCGATGACATCGCCCGGCATTTCCGCATGTATGTGATCGACAACGGCCGGACTTTGGACGCCGCGGCCCTCTCGGGCGATGGCGTGACCGTCATCCCCAACGACAACGTGGGCGGGGCCGGCGGTTTCACCCGGGGCATGATCACGGCCATGGAGCAGACCCCCCAGGCGACCAATATCCTGTTGATGGATGATGATGTGGCCGTGTCTCCGGAGAGCATCAAGCGGACGTATAATCTGCTGCGGATCTTGAAGCCTGAGTATGAGGAGGCCATGATCTCCGGGGCCATGCTCAATTACGAGGTAGGGGAAGAGCAGTGGGAGGACATCGGCCATATGACCCCGGAGGGGATTTTCTCCCCCTGCAAGCCGCCCCTGCAGCTGACCCATTTCGAAGACCTGGTCTACAACGAGAAATTCCGGCCGACCAAGCAGATGAAGCAGGATATGTACGCCGCCTGGTGGTATTGCTGCATCCCCATTTCCGTCATCAAGAGGAACGGCCTGCCCCTGCCCGTCTTCGTCCGCTGCGATGACGCCGAATACGGCATCCGCAGCAAGGGCCCCTTCATCACCATGAACAGCCTCTGCGTCTGGCACATGTCCTTCCACGTGCGCTACAACGCCGCCGTCGAGCGCTACCAGACCACCCGCAACACCATGGTCGCCCAGGCCGTCATGGGCATGGCCCCGGACGCCGACTTCCTCAAGGAACTGCATAAGAACGTCCATCTGGAGTTGAAGAAGTTCGGTTACGCCGACGCCGAGCTCTGCCTGAACGCTTTCGAGGATTTCCTCAAAGGGCCGGATTTCTTCATCCAACCGGGCGTGGCCGAACAGACCTTCATGAAGGCCAACAAGGACAAGGAGAAGCTCTACGATTTCGTCGCCCTGCAGGAGCAGATCGACGCCGATCCCGACCTGGCCGGCTTGAAGGTGGAAGACATCGACCGCCAGCTCATCGACGAGGACCAGCCGCGGAGCCTGCAACAGCGTCTTCAGGACTATACGACCGACAACTGGCAGCGGGGGATCAAGCGCGAAGGCAAGGGCTACGCCGTGATTCCTCTGGCCGGTTGGATCTACCCAGCCGGCGTCATCCGCGGCAAGAAGAAGCTGGTGGCCATCGATTGGTACAACCGCAAGGGGGCCATCCGCACCAAGGACGCGGGCCGGTACGCGGATATCATGAAGCGCTATCATCGGGACCTGCGTTACTACAAGAAGAACATCGATCGCCTGCGCCGTGAATACGCGGCCATCCGCCCGACCGTCACCTCCCTGGCCTACTGGAAGAACTACCTGAAGATGGAGTAGACTCAAGCCCCTAGGTCCCGACTACGGCCCATAACCGAGGACATCACATAACCGGGGTGTCTCATAGTCGAGGATGTCTCATAACTGGGGGCGGCTCATAAATGCCGGCTGTATCTATCGTTTTTGACATTTTTGATAGGTGTAGCTGGCATTTCTCTTTACGATTCTTTGTAACTCCTTACAATTCTTTATGGCTCTGTCAAACCAATGTTGACATGAAATGGCCGGAACTTGTTCTAGTTCCGGCCATTTCATGTCAAAGTTTAACTGTTCTGAGCTTTTCTGGCATTTAGAAAATCTGAACGTGACTTTGCAATGGAGCGATAGTAATCCCGATAATGAGACGATACGCTTTCTCCGTGCTGCTTGCTGTCGGGAATCGGAATCAGTATTTCGCGATATCTCGTTCCAAGGTCTTCTCTGTTGGTTTGCATGAACACGACTCTGGGCCATTGTTTTCTTACAGCATCAAGATCCAGTGCCCATCCAAGATAGAAATTATCGAATGGGGCCTTGTCGGTCACATTCATGATGAGCGTCTCCTTGGTGAACACGGCCTGTTCCTGTCCGGGAAGAAGCATGGATGGCTCGCCAATATTCTTGGAAGCTCTTGATGGGGTAACGACGCTCCACGGGACGAGCCCACTGCTTTTCCCGTGCCAGAAACGTTGGGCGACTGACAAAGGCACCATGTTGGTTGGGTTGAAGTTGACCATTCCGGCGCGAAGGTCAGATACTTTCACATAGGGGATGGCTCCGTTTCTCAGGTCGGCGGGCGGACTCCCGTAACCGTTTTTTACGGTGATTATTCCTTCATCTATCAGATCGCCAAGGGAGCAAGTGTTGAAAGAGTCGAAATGGGTGCCTACATATTCCTCAAACGCGATAACGCTTGATTGATCGTAGTATTGCGGGACGCCAAGATAGGAATTAACAAGTGAATCCGGTCTGAAGACAAATCGCGAGGTATCGGTGCATTCGCCGTTGCGAAGCGCTTCAACATCAAACAGAACAGCATCATCAATCTCATCCGTACGGACCCCATCTCGCGTGACGCGATAAAGGGTCTTTCCGTCCTTGTTGATACCAATGGTTGGCGCGTAGCTAATCCACGTCTGGTTTGGCTTGGACCAAAACGGTGGCTTGAGTATCACTTTCCCTTTAGTAGTTTTCTTCGTCATAACGTAGAAATTCGTCTTCGCGCGGCAAAATCCTTGAAATGCCTCCATAGGTACGTTCATTACGCCAATTACGTCAAAATGCTGGTCTACCCACTGCCGGAACCATCTATAGGACGTTGAGAAGAAATACGTTTCAGGCAAAACTATGCCAAGACGACCACCTTCGGCAAGCAAACGATAGGCGCGCTCCATAAATACGAGTCCGAGCTCCGTGTCCGCATATTGCTCACTGTTAGCACCTCCATTGGTGTGTTTGCATATGGTGTATTTTGCTCGTTTTGCATCCGTGGTCCGGATTTTCAGCTTTTCCCCGAATGGCGGATTTGTCAAAACCACATCGTAGGAACCATCAGCTTCACTGCCGATTACAGGAGGAAACATGGGAAACTCTCCCCATTTCTGCTCACGAAGAGAATCGCCAAGGACGATATTTGTTGAGCCGTCCTTTGCTCCGATCATAAGCGCACGGGACAGTTTCACGTTGATCGGGTCAAGATCAACCCCATAGAGATTGTGATGAGCCCAAGTTCTGATTTCGTCGCGTTGCTCGTCGGAGGCGTTGGACAGCAACGTCCTATAGGATTCAAACAAGAATCCGCCGGTACCGCACGCCGGATCTAACAAGACCTTATCTTTGATACAAGGACAGGATGTGCATGAAGAGTATGAAAAGCCCGTAACCATGCGGTTTCTGCGTCTGCAGCGATTCCGCACGGGCAGTGTACGGTCATGAAATGCGGTCTGTTTCGCCGGTTTTTCTGCTGTCATCACGGGCTTTGTCACCTCCTTCGAGAAACCTCTCATGCAATTCTTGAAAGGTTCTCGGTGAAATTAAAATGTTCAGGCTATCCTTGAAAGGTACAAGGGTATCCTTGAATTGTTCAGTTCAACGTTGCTCCGAATGCCTGTTGCACTTCATCCGAGTCCTTGCCGGAAATGGTCCTGCCGGTTGCCGTTTCGATGGCACACAGCAGTTTCTTAGCCCGGTCGATGATGAAGTTCTGGAAATCATCTGCCCGGAGCAGGTTGTGGTCGATCCAGTGAGATTCAACATAACTGTCAAGGTCGGCGGGCGTCACCGAGCCTTTCTTCTCAAGCCGGCCAAGGTAAACGGACGGAGCATATCCGCCGATTTCGCGGTTGCTGCTTGCTGAGATTGGTGTCTTGTTCACGATGCTGTTCCACTTTCGCTTGTCGTAGCCTTCCTTGATGCAGTAGTCCTTCGGAAATATGTGGTGGATGTCTATCTTCTCGTCAGAGAACGTGGAGAAGTCCATTTCTGCTCCGGATATGAAGTCGCGGGCATGGTTCTTCAGTATCAGCGCCATCACGCCCTTGTAGGCTGCCGACTGACGGGACTGCAGGCCGAGCAGACGCATCGGATTGAAGTAGAAATCCGTCACGGTCTTCGGGAGGTCCCCGTCATCGTTGATCCACCTGGTAACTTGGACGATGTCGTTCGCATATCTGGTTTCGTTCGCCGAGCCGTACAATTCACCGAAAACTCCGCACCAGTACCACTGCTTGACTATATTCTTGACGGCAGTCGTGTGAATTCTGTTACCGTCCATCAGGACTGTGCAGACGGCGGAAAGCGGAATCAGCTGCGTGCTGTAAGGAAGGTCGTCACTTGAGAAAATCCGTTCCTCCTTCAGAAGTTTCTCGGCAAGCGAGAAGCCATTGCACAGGCCGTCAGCATACTTTGTGTATTCATCAAGGGTCAGGGCGAGGACATCCTTCTTCTTGCAGCTGACGGTTCCGCCAGACTTGAAGGAAGAGAGCAACGTGAGTGCTGTCAGAAAGTCCGTCGCGGTTACCTTAGACAGCAGGTCGCCGGAAAAGTACCTCTCCTTGTGCTCCTCCCAGTCTTTTCTGAGCTGGAAATTATCCATTGCAAAGATCGCTGTGACAAGTTCAAAGACAGTCAGTGAAACGCCGCCGGTATTGACGTTCTCAAACACCTGGCAGACAGCTTCCTTCGGTGTTGTCTTGTCGAGGCGGATGACAGGCATCTGATACTGCTGCGTTGGATTGATGACTTTTGCGAACAGCTCCGTAAACTGCTTTATGACTTCTGGATTGTAATTATGATAGGCATAGTAGTCGTTCTGCCAGTTCTGCTCCTCTGAGGTATCCAGGATGATGTTCAACGGGAACATCTTGAGTTCGAATTCCTGTTCTCTTGTCGTGAGATCCTTGTCAACGTGTCTGCCGAAATCGGATGTGATCTGCCTGCTTGAGGGCACAGAAATCACGACCTCCTCATCGTCAGCTTTCGGATCAAGAGCCTTTGCAATGTCCAGATAGTAGTAACGCTCGATATCCTTGCCCTTGTCTGTGCGGGTATGAACAGGGTTTCTGCTGTAGAGCGCATTGTAAAGAGAAGTCAATCTCTGCTGCCCGTCGAGAATCAGCTCGTCAGGTTCTCTGTCCGGATTCGCAGGTGATCCTTCAATCGGCTTGTGCTTGAAGTGGATGTTTTCGTTTCCATATTCAAGAAACATCGCCGCGCCAACAGGAAAGTTATGTATCACACTCAGAATAAGCGCTCGGATACGTCCATCATCCCATACCCAGCCACGCTGAAAGTCCGGAAGCTGGGCTGCGCCGCCGTCCACCTCCTTCATGAGTTCTGTCAGCTGCCTGTCATTTGTTTTCATCTTTCTTTGTTTCCCTTCCTGTTATTGCCGTTCTTATTTCATTCTCAAGTCTCTGCAGCCGCTCTTTGCGGTCGGATTTTCTGGAAATCTCGCATTCCCAGACGACTATTATATTCCATCCGTCTGCCTTCAGCTGCCCCTGCACCTTCTTGTCTCTGGCAACATTCTGGTCGAATTTCTTCTGCCAGAACTCACGGTTCGTGGACGGTATTGCCGCGTACGTGCATCCGGGATGCCTGTGCCAGAAGCAGCCGTGGACGAAAATCACCGTATGGTATTTTGGAAGCACGATGTCCGGTCTGCCGGGATATCTGCTGTCGTTCTTGCGATATCTGTATCCCTTGGAGAACAGGTACTTCTTGACGATCTCCTCCGGCTTTGTGTCCTTTCCGTGTATGTGCGACATGTTGAGATGCCGCTGTTCCTTCGTCAAAACGTCTGACACCGGCATCACCTCCATGCGTCACACTTTTCTGAATATCTTCTTGAAGATAAGCTGCGTCATCACTTCGTCGAGCTGCTTTGCAGTGCGCCCAGATTCTATGAGTGTCCCGAGTTCGATGTTGCCCTGCTGCCCGTGGTATGACAGGTTTGCGGAGGTTATCAGCGTCTGCCTCATATCCACGGAGATGACCTTGGCATGAAGAGCCGCCATCTTGTCTTCCTCATTGCTGTAGTCATATATCTGAAGAAAGCGCCCTTTGTAGCGGAGCAGTTTGTCGACATCCGGCTGCTTCTCAACGTTGTTGATGAAGAATTTGACGAATACGCCTTTCTGGCTCTTTTCGATGATGGTGTCTGTCAGTTCGGAGAAATATGAGGAAAGGGAGTATCCGGTTATCAGGATGTTCCTTTTCACTCCTTCGAGCATGGACTGGACAACGGTCATTGTCGGCTTTGCGTCGATTCTGAACGACGGCGGCGCGGTCACGACAAGAGAGACCTTCTCAGTGTTTTCCGTGGTCAGAGCAGCACAGATTGTCGCAGCTATTTCCTCGCAATCTGCTGATGACAGACAAGGGTATTGCCGGTGCAGGATGTCTGTGGCATTGTCGGTACCGTTGGCGGCATCTGCCTTTATGGTATTCAGCAGTATTTCCCTTTTCAAATCTCCACCTGACACAGCTCATTCACCAGCTCTCTGAAATACGAGGTCTCCTCACGTCCTGCAAGAGGAACAACGAGTCCACGGTCAAGCATGCGGTTCCCGTTCTCGCATGCGGTTTCCGATATCATGCAGCACGAATGACATGCCGCGCCGTTGGAGTTCTTTCCGGCAGGAAGCGTGCTCATGCATTCCGGGTCGTTCGTGCATACCAAGGCTTCCTGGAAGGCATCCCGCATGAGGTTTGTCATCTGGTCTGCCGTCCCGAGTTCCACAAGACCGCCAAGAGAGCCTTCCTTGTCGGAGCTCCCTGTGTAGAGAAGGATGCCCGCCATCTTGTCATCGAAATAGATCCTCTCCCTAATCGCCGAAGAGGAATAGCCGGACGACATGGCCATCTGCTTGATGAGCAGGTGGGAGAACGTGTGCATGAGAACGTAAACGGCGTCCCTGTCCGTCTTTATCGTCCACCCTTTGGAGTCACAGTACTCCCGGTAGGAAGCGACATACTTCTCTGAGATGTTCTTCACCTGCGGATTGCTCAGCCACTCCGCAAGTGTCTGCCTGTTGAATTCGATGAAGATTCCCTCTCCGTTTACTTCCACAGCGGGGAGCCAGCGCTCGTCCTTGCCTTTGTTCAGATAAACCACATTAGGTTGATCATCCGCATCCGGATCAGGCGAATCAACCCTTGTGAATCCCAGAAGCACACGTACCTCACGCAGCCTCGTTATACGGATGATTCGGCTGAAGTAGCGGCTGAAGTATTCTGGCAGTGAATCTTCCTCTGCCTTGAAATGCTTCTTGTTGGACTGATAGGTCGGATCATCGTGATGCGTTATGGCTTCGTACTCCATTCGCTTGATTTCCGTAAATTCCCGGATGTTGTTCATGCGCCGCTCGTAGGCTTCATCAAATTGCTCGCGGGTATATCTGGAGAAGTATTCTTCATAAATCTGTTGAAGGCCATCTTCTTCGGTCCTGCCGAATCTGACCGTCATCTTCTTCGCCTGTTCGATATCCTTAAAATGCTCGTCTATCAGGTTGTACAGCGGGTTGATCCACGGTGGAATGGATATGGCACTTCTTGTTACCGCAAAGTACACGTTCGATGCGCCGCGCTGTGACGGGATGACGGACTTTTCGCAGTGCTCAGGTCTGCTGTTCGGCCGGAACGGGTGCGTACTACGGCATGACAGCCCTTCAAAGTTCTGTGCCTGCGTGGCTCCGCTCATGCTTCTCTTCGCGCCGCAGGAGCACTCCACCCACATTTCTGACAGAGTTGACGTATTTCCTGTGGAGTACATTCTCAGTCTGCCGTTGCAGCTGGTATCTCCGTGATGAACCCACCACCTCCAGGGAAAATCAGACATGTGCCCGTTTTCGCAGATGGTGATGAAACGCGCTGGATAAGCCTTTCTTCCGCAGTCCGGGCAGGTCACACCGAATTTCAGATACTTCTCCAGGTCGAATGATTCACTTGCGTCGAAAAGCCGTCCGCACTTGAAATTGGAGCATACATGCCAGCGCGGGAACGATTGCACCGGTATGTCATGTGCAAAGGATGCTCTCGGCATGTAGAAAGCATCCACGTTCAGGTAGGAAGCAAGCCTGCCGTCTATGATCCTCATCCCTTTGTCTTTCCAGTAAGGGATATCCAGAATGGTGGCGGAATCCTTGACCGCATCCACAATAGAACCGGGGCCGAAGGTCGTGATGATCTGGTTCGGACGAAGCTCGCCAAGTTTATTGTTGTCGTATCCAGCCATATTATTCCTCCGTGTCGTAGTAGTACATGTTCGCAGCACTTTCAACGTCTCGCATTGATCGCAGCGTAGGCTTCTCGTTTTCAATATGGGGCTGTTCATACCCGTTCATGAGCCGACTGTATTTCTCAGTGCCCACGACGTAGTAGCGAAGAGGCTTGGACTGGGCTGATGCTGTCTGGAGTTTCCACCAGTCGATGAATTGGTCGATTTCCTCGCAGGCGTCTTTTCTTGCCGATGGCTTGACGATCTTAATACGGTCAAGAATCATTTCCTTTACCGCATTAATCTGCACCGGCGTCAGGGAACCTATTGCCGCCGCATCCTCATTGTTTGCCATTTTCGGATAAAGCAGTCTTATTGCAGAAATCACGAGGGCATGAATTACGCGGTCGCGCGCTCTTGCGGAGAACGGCGTGGCAGTCATTCCCTCCACAAAACGATAGAGCTGGGAATGATAGCCCGTGAAGTTCTCGTAATGCGAGAGGTCTCGCGGCCGGTATGCGTTATACAGCGTCACGACAAGACCGGGATGAGCACGACCGATACGGCTCGTTGCCTGAATGTACTCGGAGTTCTGCTTCGGCTGACCATCCACGACCATGAGCCCAAGTCGGTCCACATCCATGCCGACGGCAATCATGTTTGTGGCGACGGCCGTATCAAGGCAGTCGCGGGACGTATATGGAGCCTCGAGCTGAGTAAGCTTCTCCGGTATCTGCCAAGATGGCATTCTTGAGGTGATTTCCACGTTGTTGCCTGCATTGAGATAACGCTGCTTTGGATTGTCGTACTTCTTCCTGATCACATACATGCGCTTCGGAATATCGTCCTGGAGAAGTCTGACCGCGCCGCCAAGCTCACGGATGCTGTTGAAGTATCCGATCAGGCTGTAGTACGGGTCTATGACATCCTTATATTCCTCCTGCTGAGAGAGGTTATAGACGTCCTGCAGGATGATGGCATAGGTTCTCAGGAGAGTGGTCTTCAGAGACTGTCCAGGAGCACATATTCCGACATACTTTCTGAACGGATCTTCATCGACCGGAATCTCCCGGATGAAGAAGCTGTCGCCGATCTCAAAGCCGTTCGGCGGGAACTGCGTCGTATTGTTCCTCGCGTACAGGCTCTTTGCCTGGTTGTCGGCGTTTTTGATTGTTGCCGTGGAAACAACATACTTCGGCTTGATGCCGTCGTGCGTACACATATCCTCGATGATGGTCTCATATGCACCGTAGACGGTTCCAAGAGGCCCTGTGATCAGATGGAGCTCGTCCTGAATAATCAGCTCCGGCGGAAGGAAGGGCTTCACGTTTTCTACCTGAGCGGCCGGTAGATTACTCGTCTTGTTATGGCGCTTAGGATGTTTCACTCCGATTGCAATGTAGCCGTCACGACTACATTTGCGGTCAACGCGGCCGAACAGGGTGTTTGTGTTCACATCCCACGGAAGCCTTGCGAACTTGTCGACGGTTGACAAAATGATGGTCGGGCACTTCGCATAGATTTCTTCATCGACAAGGTAAACCGGAATGGAAATACGTTCTCCCGGATTCTTGTATTTGTAGAACATGCAGTGTTCGTCCGAGCAGTGAATCTCCTCTGTTTTTCTGTCCGTGTCGATATCAAACTCGTCTTTTGTGAGTGGCTTCCCGCAGAACGGGCAGGTGAGGAGCTGCCTGTAAATCAGATTTCTCTGATTCCGCGCCTCGTAAGGTTTGTCTGGTTTCTCTATCAGGTCATCAAATCTGTTCGGAGTCACACCTCCGCCGACCCAGAAACCGATGCTGATGGGTTCCGTGCCGTACTTCGGATAATTCTTCTGCCTCACAAGTTCTGCGGCAACAACCATCTTCGTAATGCGGTCACGCTGCTGAGTCGTAAGCAGGCGAAGTGTATAGCGGAGGATGATGGTCACGCCTCCGTCGCGATTGTATTCGTCAGACGCAGAGGCACGAAGCCGCCTGTTGGCGATGGTGAATGCCATGAGTCCGAGATATGCCTCCGTCTTTCCGCCGCCGGTCGGGAAGTAGAGCAGGTCGACGATCTCCCGCTCCGGATCTTCCGGGTGCACGATTCCCTTGAGGTTCATCAGAATGAAGGCAATCTGGAACGGTCTCCACGCGAATTCGTTCTCCGGTTTTCTGGGATCGACGAACTCCTTGAAATTGCATTCGATTCCCTGACCATGCTTCTTCGAATAATTCTTGATGCTGTTCTGCATGTAGATCACGGTGTTCATGAAGCTGAACGCCTCAAAGGAGATATCGTCCGTCTCGATGATGCGGATGCCTTCCCGGATTCTGCCAGGGCATCCCTGCAGTGACCGATGACGGTATTTCCGACCTTCTCTACGAACTTCGGGTCGCTCATTCTGGAGCTGCCGACAAGTGTGTCATTAATCCACTTCTCGTAAGAGTCGGCAAGCGTGTTCAGCTTCTGTATGGTTTCCGCTTTCTTACCCTTCGCCGCCATCTGCGAGGTCGAGAAGAACTTAGGATCAAAGCCCTTGAGTGCGGCACTGACACCCGGATACTCGTATTCCGGGATAAAAGCAGCTTCAACATAGTCGGTTCTGCCATTCTCGGCTTTTCCCCATACGGCGGCGCAGCCTCTTCCGCGTCCCATGATCGGACGCTGCTCGAAATAGAACTCGTCGGTGGAGAGAACGTCCCTGCAGATGTGTTCGGCGATGAATACAGCAGAATCGTCCTCTGCATGTGCCTTGAGTCCGACCTGGAACATGAGTCCCTCGACGTCGCTGGACGGATTGCTCCGCTTGTTCACGACATAGGCGGTGACGAGGGAATATCCGTTCTTCAACGGAATGCGGGATACATGGACGTGAACGTTCGAATCCTGAACAAGCTGATATTCTTTCGTACGTCCGAAGTCGCTGAACTTCAAATGAACGGTTTCCTTCTCGGGAATCCGCTTGTAAACAGTGCGACTGCGTTCCTTTTCTTCCTTGTCAATGTACTTTTCAGTTGATTTCGTATAATCGCCCCAGGTTACATCCAGGCAGATGCCGTCGATGGTCTTGAAGACGGCGGGAAGCGTTTCATCTGACAGTGTCTCGTTGATGACCGTCTTCGTCACGGAAGACGGAATCTGCTTCATGAACTCGTCGCGGCTGATCTTCCCGGAGAGGTACTTCCTGTAAAGAGCGAGATTGCCCGTGTTCTTCAGATAGTAGTATGCACTGCGGGTTTCGAGCGTCCTTGCTGCGTACTCGTTCATCTCGACATGCGCAACAGGCCGGAAGCCTGCCTGAAGGAATCCTTCGGACAGACCACCCGCTCCCGCGAAGAGGTCTATGAAATTGTAGCTGCTCTGTTTATCCGCCTGCGGCGTACATCTTCCTCACAATCTTGTTCCCACACCATACGGTGTGGACGGGACTTGCAGGCTCAGTCGGCTCTGCCGGTCATACTGCTCCGGTGCGAACGGGTCGTGCTCCTTCCCGCGTTCCGCCTTATCTCTGCGGGAGTCTCCTCGTCCGGCACGGTTTCGGCTATATCGTTCAGTTCGACATCCAGCGAGTTGCATATCCGCAGAAGCACGTCGGTCGTGACGTTTTCATCCTTGCCGAGCTTGGCGAGGGATGACGAGCTGATTCCTGCGTCCTTGTGGAGATCCGTGCGGTTCATATCCCTGTCTATCAGCAGCTTCCACAGTTTCTTGTAGCTCATTTTTCTTTTCATTGGCTTTCCTCTTTGTTCCACGACTCTCCGTAGAGTTCTGAACCGTCATCGGAGAGTTTCAGCACCGTGTTGTCCGCCAGTATCCTGCGGGTCCCTCGCGGTAGGAGTCCTGCTTGTCAAAGGCAATGAACACCTACTTTTCCGTTCCCGTGTATATCTTCATGATGCCGTCGATTGCTCCGTCGCTGATGTTCTTCTGGATCAGCGAATCGTGCGCAATGGCAGGAATCGCCGTCAGATAGAGGACGGCGAGGTCGTACAGCACCATGCCCTTGTAGTTCGTGCCGGTTCCTGTATCGTCCGGCGTTTCGAACGTGTAGCTGTTGTAGCTGTTGAAATGCAGCCGCGGAGCCTTCCGAGCGTCGGCGTAGAGGGAGTCGTTGAACTTCTTCATCTCGGCGTTAACGTCATGCTCAATATCCGCAAGGATGCTTGTTATCGCCGATTTAAGCGTGTCGTCAGCCCGCTTCTTCGCGTCCTGCAGATCCTGCAGCGTCAGCCAAGCTTCGTTCTGTGCCTTGAGTGCATCGATTCTTCCCTTGAGTTCGGAATGCCGGTCGAGGAACTCCTTCGACACGTTCCCGACGAATCCGAGTTCCCTGATCCGGCTGCGCACCGTCTGCAGCTGCTCCTGGAGTTCTGCTATATCGACTTCCACCTGCTCCTTTTCGACGGAGAACTGGTCATCCAGTATCTTCGCGAGCTTGCGGTGGTAGCGTTCCACCTCGTACAGCTTCCTGATATTCATCAGCGGGAAATACTCCTGCAGGGCAGAAAGGTCTGCCTCTGTCGGATACAGTCCGGATTCAAGGCTCATGTCAAGAAGCGTGAGCCGGCGCTGTTTTACCTGTATGTCCGTTTCAAGTCTCAGCCTTTCAGCATCGAGCTGCGACTTGAGGCGGACTTTTTCTATATCTTCGGAGTCGTGGATCTCCGTCGTTTCCGTTACGAGATTGTCCAGTTCGGTCTCCAGCGACCGTATCTATGCAAGGTTCTCTTCGTACTGCGTTTTCCCGCCGACGAGATCGGGGACGAAACGGTACCGACGCGCCTCCTTGAATGCAGAGAGTTTCTTCTTCTGCTCCTCGAGCTCTGTTAGGCATCCTCGTAGATGACCTCGCGCAATTCCACGATGGCCTGTTGGCGTTCCAATGCGCCCATGCCGTTTAATTGGTTGCAGATCTTGTCGATGAAACCCATGGCCCCATAACTGTAATCTCAGTGTAGCTACAGTTGTGGACATGCGGGCCTCAGGTCAACTTTGGTTTAACAGAGCCTTCTTTATAAGCATAAGCGCTGATCCCCGTTGATTCCAAGGCTTGGAGGCGATTTGTATAGCGTCAACTGGAAGTAAGCCAGAGTGCTGATCGGCGAAGGCGGAGGCAGAAGCGCGCTTTTCAACTCCTGAGACATGGCGTGATAGCCGCTGCCTCGGTGGGCCAACACATAGCCGCCACCGACCGCCGGCGTGGTTTCCAGGATGTTCGCCAAGTATTGGTTGCGGGCGGGGGAGACCCTCGCGTCCACCAGGGATTCGGCCGTGATGTTGCCGTAAAGACCGCCGGGGTTCAGAATCTCGATCCGGTCGTCAAAAAGACTGATCTTGACCGGGAAGCTACGCGCTTCCGGCGAATAATCGCGATGGACCAGCGCGTTGGTGATCGCCTCCCGCAAAACGGCGGTCGGGTAATCCGAGGCGCCGCGGCCTTGGCTTTCGCGACCGCCGTGGGCTTTGGCCCGTTTCGTGACTTCATCCACCGCGTCCGCCACCATCAGGGGGATCGGTCCGATGATGGTCCGATCATCCTTCCCCTCCTGGCAAATGATCACATTGAGCCGCGGCTGGAACTGCTGAGGGAAAGTCCCCAAAGCCATGAGCCCGCCCAAAGTCGGCCGATGCGTCTTCCCGTCTGGCCTGAGCACGTGCAAGCCGGAGAGGATCCACAAGTCACTTTTATCGGCGAAGACGTGGGGATGCAGCCCTTTCTGCCTGGCCAGGAAGGGCCCGAGGAGGTCGGGGTCCAGGTCGGAGACTTCGGCGCCGGGGATCAGGTCGTTGTCGAACAGGGGCTGCTCCTTCATCTCCAGCATGCGGTCGATCTCGTAAGCGGTCAGTTTGTGGTCGCCGTCGCCCGTGCGCACGAAGGAACCTTGGTAGATGCCCCGAGTGGTGATGTAGCATGGCCGGTCGGCCGGGCGCATGGCCGGCACCTGGGCCACCAGGATGTTGCTGCCTTCGAAAGGAACCACCTCGATGATGGGCCGCACCCGCGGCGTGAGTTTCTGGCAGGCCTCGCTGACCGCGTCCTGCATGCGGCGGGCGCGGAAGCCGGGCACGGGGGTGAAGCCGTTCTTCTCGGAAACCCCAAGGATGACGGTCCCTCCCTGGGTGTTGGAAAAGGCCGAAAGCGTGTCCACAAAGGTGGTCGGCAGCTTTTTCGCGGCCTCCTTAACCTCCCAGTCCTGGGTGTCGTTGCCGATCTGGCGCATGCGTTCGATGATTTCGTGGATTTCCTCGGCTTCCATGATTTCAGTCTAGCCGTCCGCGCGGTTCGGGGCAATCGCTTTCGCCGTGGGTCCCGGCCCGCGTCTGTCACTCCGTCTTCTGCCACGGCTGTGGACTAACTCAATGTACAAAAAATGAAGGGCTTAAATGGCGGGGTCTTTTTTTGAACTTTGAGTTAGTACACAAACGGACCCGCCAACAGACCGCCAAAGAGGCGCGAAGAGACTCTAAAAGTCGAAAAAGGAGCCAAAGAAAGAGGCAGGTGGCTCTTAATCAGTCGCCCACATAGTCCTTGAGGATGCGGATCGTCTTATCCGAGTAAACCAGGCTCTTGTCCACGTGGTTATGGGAATGGATATCCCGCGGAATGGCCAGGTAGTCGCCGTACATGTTGGTCAGATACGTGCGCCAGCCAGGGTTGACGGCCATGGGGAAACCGGCGAAAGTCATGGTCGTTGTGGGGAGCCAGTCGGCGATGGGGTAGGGGCCGCTGGGATGCCGTTCGTCCAGGTTCTCCATGCTGTTCAGCAGGCCGGTGGCCCCATCCCGGCTGGGAATGATGTGGGAGGCGCTGACCGACTGCTGGTAAAAGCGGTCGAAAAGCCGATCCATCTGGCTGGCGAAGGGGTCGCTGACGGGCAGGTAGGGCCGCCGTTCCCACTCGGTTCCGGCGAAGGTGGCCCGACAGGCGTCATAGAACCGGTGGCGGATGTCCTGATTGGTGTTGTAATCGGCGGTCGCGTCGCCGGAGGACCAATCCAGCGGGAAAAGGTCCACGAAAATGGGATTGTCGTCGTCCTGGAGCCGGAAGCGGATCTGGCGGCAGATCACGAACCAGTCCCAAAGCTCGGTGATGCGGTAGTCGTTCTTGTAGCGCGGGTCTTCGCTGATGATGGTCATCAGGCGCTTCAATTCGTCCCGGGGGATGAGGACGTCGATGTCGTCGTCCCACGGAATCATGTCCCCGTGGCGATAGGCGCCCAGAAGAGTTCCGGCGATGGCCCAGTAGAGAATGTGGTTTTCCTCGCAGATGTCGATGAAGGTTTTGAAGAGTTTGATTTCCGCCCGCTGGTAAAGACGGTCGACGCCGGTCGCTTGGGGCAGACCGCGGAAGAAGCGGAGTTTCGCCTCTTCCTCCGATTCCCCCGGTTCACGCCAGAGAGACCAGAAAAGCATCATCTGCCGGTCTTCCTCGTAATCATGCTTTTCCTGGAGGTCGCCCAGCCGGTCGCGGGTCTGCGCCACCTGACCCTGCAGGTCCCTCACCTGAGCCTGGGACTCGTCTAGGCGGCGCTGCAGGTCGCGGATCATGCCGGTCTGGTCGCTTACGGCCCGCATGGTTTGGTCGAATTTATCGCGGAATTCGCCTTCGTACCCGTGGAAGGAGCGGGAGGAGACCGGAAGGAAACGTTTGAGCGAGCGCAGGAGGTTCCGAGGATGGTTCTTCGACGGGGAAGAAGGGTCTGATGGGGAATCGGCTGGAGAACGATGGGACATGAAGCTTCCTTGCTGGGACGGTGGTTTTCGATTTCTTTCGGTCGGCCTGTTGAGATCTTGTCGAGACCTGTCACGGCCTGTTGGGGCCTATCGCGGTTTGTTGTGCCTTATCCGGGCCTGTCTATCTTCAGTATAGTGGGGGTCTTGGCCGCCGAAGCCCCTCGGGCGCTGTGTTCCTGTGCAGAGACTTGGGAAATCGTCGATTTCCCCGGCCCTTGTAAGCGCGCTTGATAGAATGGCAGGGTGAAACAAGTGGACACTGACGAATCTAAACTCAAGTCGCGCTACGGCTACGCTTGGACCGTGCTCAAAGGCTTGGTCAAGACGGACTTCAAACTGCGCTACCAGGGATCCTTTCTCGGCATCCTCTGGTCGGTCCTCAAACCGCTCATGCTTTTCGTAGTCATGTACATCGTTTTCGCCCGCTTCCTGCGGATGACCGATGGCACCCCCACCTATCCCGTGGTCCTTCTGCTGGGGACCTGCTCTTGGCAGTTCGTCCAGGAATCAACCAATTCTGGCCTGCGGTCCATCGTCGACCGCGGCGACCTCCTACGCAAGATCCACTTCCCCAACTACATCGTCGTGGTCTCCGCCACCGTCGGAGCCTTGATTTCGTATGGGATCAACCTGGTGGTGGTCATGGTCTTCGCCATCATCTCCCGGGTCCATTTCACCTGGTGGGCCCTGTTCCTGCCGATCAACATCATCGAGCTGTACGCCATCACCCTGGCCCTGACCATGATCATGGCCACCATGTACGCCTACTTCCGCGACATCTCCCACATCTGGGAAGTGCTTTCCCAAGTGATTTTCTACGGGATGCCCATCATCTACCCCCTGTCCTTCGTCCTGGACCGCGGCGGGGTCATCTCCGTCCTCGGCCGTTTGGAGCTGCTCAACCCTATCGCCCAGGCCATCCAAGACATCCGTCATAATCTCATCGCCCCGGCGACCCAGCCGACGGTCTGGACCCTCTACCACGACACGGCTTTGGGTTGGTGCGCCAAGCTTTTCCCCATCGTTTTCACCCTTCTCATCCTATGGTTTGCCATTTGGCTTTTCCGCCGTAACAGTAAGCGTTTCGCCGAGGTGATGTAATGACTTCCAAGATTGAAATGACCGACTCCATGGATCAGGGCCGTGGCGATTCCACGGTGAAGACCGACTTCAGCAAGGCACCGGTCGTCTTGGATGTGGAGCATGTCTCCAAGTATTTCAAGCTGCCGACCGAGCAGGCGACCGGCCTCAAACAGGCCTTCGTCAACTGGACCCGGGGCATCAAAGGCTACACCAAGCAGCATGTCCTCAAAGACATCACCTTCCAGGTCCATCAGGGGGAGTTCTTCGGGATCGTCGGCCGTAACGGCGGCGGAAAATCAACCCTGCTCAAGATCATCTCCCAGATTTACTACCCGGAACAGGGCACGGTGTCGGTCAAAGGCAAACTGGTCCCCTTCATTGAGCTGGGCGTGGGCTTCAACCCGGAGCTGACCGGGCGCGAGAACGTCTACCTGAACGGGGCCTTGCTGGGCTTCTCCCGCGAAGAAGTGGACGCCATGTATGACGACATCGTCTCCTTCGCCGAGCTGGAAGACTTCATGGACCAGAAGCTGAAGAACTATTCCTCCGGCATGCAGGTCCGGCTGGCCTTCTCGGTGGCCATCAAGGCCCAGGGGGACATCCTGGTCCTGGACGAGGTCCTGGCCGTGGGGGACGAGGCTTTCCAACGCAAATGCGCCGACTTCTTCACTGAGATCAAGAAGGATCCCACCAAGACGGTCATCCTGGTGACCCACGACATGTCGTCCGTCACCCGCTATTGCTCCCGGGCCATGATGATCTCCGACGGGAAGGTCAAGGCCATCGGCGATCCGGAGGCCGTCTCCAAACAGTACACTCTGGCCAATCTCGAGGCGGAGAAGAAGGAGGCCGAGAAACGGCAGGAAGAGGCCGGCGGATATCCCAACGGCCTGAACGAACGGGTGCCGATTTTGAGGACCACGGCCGTTTCCCCCTTGATCTGCAAGAGTTCCGACACCTTCCACTTCCAGGTGGAATACCAGTTCGACGAACCGGGCGACTTCTACCTGGCCATCGCCTTGCACGACATCCGCCGGGGCGGCATCACCTACGACACAGGCAACAAGATGCTCAAGATGCTCCATCACGGCCACCAGACCGTGGACTTCGAGTTCCCGCTCGACATTTTCAACAACGGGGATTTCCGCCTGATCACATCCTTGTGGAAGGCCAACCCCCAATCCGCAGGAGGGGCCGAATTCGTGGCCGTCGCCATTGACGACAACGCTTTGGACTTCGTCGTCAGGGATGAGCGCAACCGGGATTACGCCCTGATCAGCGACCGGGGGCTGATGATTTCGCCGCTTGACCCCACGGCTGTGGAGAGGGTGAAGGAGAAGCCGAAGGCGACCGCCAAAGCGACAGCCGAAGAGGCAGAGAAAGGGACGGCCAAGGGAGAGGCGGCGATGAGCCTATCCCAAGGGTCGGCAGATGAGGTGGCTGATGACTGAGCAAGGCAAGACCAACGGTAAGGACGATGACAAGACCGTCGCCAAGAACAACGGCAAACTGGCCATGGTCATCGTCACTTTCAAGCGCCAGGGCCTCCTGCAGGAGCTCTTCGACTCCATCGTCCACCTGACCGTCAAACCTTGGCGGATCGTGGTCGTGGACAACGAGAATTCGCCTGAGACCAAAGGAATCTGTCAGCGGCTGGAAGCCGACCTGGCCGCCGTCCGCCGTCCGGAAGACCCGGACTCGGTGGATGCCAAAGGAGGCAGTGACCATGTGGTCTACCTGCCTTTGACCGCCAACACCGGCGGGGCCGGCGGCTTCTATTCCGGTACCAAAGAGGCCTATCGGCGGGGGGCCGAATGGTTCTGGCTCATGGACGACGATGTGGCCGCCTTGCCGGAATCCTTGGAGAAACTCGATCCCTGGATGGGCAAATACGAAGCCATCCAAGGCGGCCGTTACGACTTCGACGGGGGCGACTTCTACTGGCAGTACCAGACGATCACCTTCTTGGGGGTGCCCAACCCCTTCTCCCCGCCCGCTTTCGGCCCCGCCCGCTTCCACCGCATGAACTCCATGTGTTTCGAGGGGGGGCTTTTCAAGCGGACCGTGGTCGACAAGATCGGCTTCCCCGACCCCCGCTTCTTCATCGCTTGGGATGACGCCAATTACGGCTATCTGGCGAGCACGGTGACCCGGCCGATCATCATCGAGGACAAGGTCCTGCGCCGGACCCGGGAGATGGCCAACCTGGAGATCGCCGGCCTGCCGCAGATCAACTCCATGTCGGACGTGAAGCGCTACTACCTCATGCGCAACCGGGGCTTCCTGGCCCGGTACTACATGGCGTACGGCGATTACTACCCCTTCGGCTTCGCCCTGGGGAACCTGATCACCTTCATCAAAGAGATCATCCGCCTTGTGACGGTGGATCGCAAAAGCATCCGTTCCGGCCTCGTCGAAATCTGCAAAGGGTGGCGGGCCGAACACAGGATTTTGCGTGACAAGAACTGGCAGCCGATGCCCAGCCCTCTGGCGGATCCGGACTTCCCCCAGGATTTCCCTCAGAATTTCTCAGGACGGTGAAATGATGACCGCTGAAACATCCGATCAATGGGAGACCGTCTGCCGGGTGGTCTTTCCCTTGGAAGACGCCGAGCAGACCCTGCCCTTGTACGCCATCGATTGGACCCGCCCCCGCCTGCACGAAGCGGCGGTGGCGGTCTCGGCCGTCCTGCCCCGGGCCGGCCTCTCCTCCATGGATCGGGGGACCTTCCAGGACATGGTCAGATCGGCCGGAAGCTCCTGCGTCACCTGCGACTCCTTCCGCGTTTTGGATCGGACCAGCGTCCGGATCCTGCCCGGGGGGCATACCTCTTTCTGCACTTTCTTCAACGCCTTCCCGGCCGCTTATTGGAGGCGGTGGACCCGGGTGGAGACCGTCCGTTTCCAGGCGGAAGTCAGCGGCCGGGGCTGCCTGCGGCTTTTCCGGTCCACCGGCCGGGGTCTGATTTATCAGGTGTCCGATGGCATCGTTTGCGACGGCCGCAAAGCGGTTCGCGTGGATATCCCCATGACCGGCCTCGTGGACGGAGGGTATTTCTGGTTCGACGCCGAAGCGGAAGGTGAAGTAGCTGCGGAAGGCAAAGTTACCAAGGCCGAAATCGCCGCCGGTCAGGAAGTGGGGGAGGAGCCCGCATCCGGTCTGGGACTTCGCGTGTCCGGCGCGTCGTGGTCCGTTCCGGCCAGTGATCGGACCCAGGCGATAGCCGCCCATCATGAGACCACCTTCTCCATCGCCATCACCACTTTCAACCGGGCCCCTTACTGCATGCGGCAGCTGAAGACCTTGGCCGGAGCTGAGGCCTTGCGCCAGCGGCTTGACGCCATCTACTGCGTGGACCAAGGGACCGATCTGGTCCGCGACCAGGAGGATTTCGCCTCCGTGAGTGCGGACTTGGGCGAGAGCCTGGTCTACCTGCGTCAGGGGAACCTGGGAGGGTCGGGGGGCTTCTCCCGCGGCATGTACGAGACGGTCAAGGCTGGTCGCAGCGATTACGTCCTCATCCTTGACGACGACGCCATCAGCGAGCCCGAATCCATCCTGCGGGCCGTGCAGTTCGAGGATTACGCCATCAAACCCCTGTTGACGGGCGGGGCCATGTTTCATCTGGATAACCGGACCACCCTCTATACCCAGGGCGAGCGCCTGAACCCGCGGACGATCTGGAACGCCCCCTCCCTCGGACTGGATTACAACTTCGATTTCGCGGTCCGCACTTTGCGCGACACGCCTGAAAGACATCAGCGTGTCGACAGTGACTACAACGGCTGGTGGATGTGTCTGATCCCCGTTTCCATCATCAAGGAGATCGGCCTTTCCCAGCCTTTCTTCCTGAAATTCGATGACGTCGAATTCTGCATGCGGGCCCGCCGGCACGGCTATCCCACCGTTTGTCTGCCCGGGGTGGCCGTCTGGCATCAGGCTTGGCATGACAAAGACCCCACCCGGGGATGGGATGAATATTACATCCAGCGCAATCGTTGGCTCGCCGCCCTGCTGATCTCCCCCGACAAGCCTGTGGACATGGCCATGGTCAACCTCCGGTGGGATACCAGTGTGGGCCTGCGTTTCCTCTACTCGGCCATGCGGCTGCACACCTTGGGCCTGGCGGACATCCTGCGGGGGCCCGAACACATCGTCGCGACCCTTCCGACCAAGCTGGCCCAGATCCGTCAGGAAAGGTCCCGTTTCGCCGACGCTCAAGCGTCGACCGATCCGGAGGCCTTCCCCGAAGCCGAGCAAGACCTGGCCGATCGGGGAGTCCGCCGCCAACAGCTGACCATGAAAGACTACCTCAAAGCCGTGGTCCGCTACCTGGGGCGGATGGCCCTGGGCTCGCGGGCCCAAGGGAGGGATGAGGAGCGACCGGCCTTGTCTATCCCCGCCCAAGATGCTTCCTGGATGGGAATCGCCATGCAGGGGGTCGATTCCGCCTTGGTGACCACCCCCGATGGCAATGGCCGGGTCTGGCTGCGCCGCGATGACCGCCTGGCCCGTCGGATCATGACCAAGAACGCCCGTCTGACTTGCGCCATCATCAGGAAATGGAAAGACCTGGCCCGCTGGTATGCCGACTACGATATGGCCTCCTTCCAGGTCTGGGAACGGATTTTCCAAGAGAACCCCGCTGTCGATGAAAAGTAAAAGCAACAGTATAAATCCCCACGGCGAGAGTGGACTCGCCATGGCGGCCGCATTGAACGATGCCGCCGCCTCTCCCGCCGCATCTACCTCTCCCGCCGCCGGCATGGTGAATCCGCCTGCCTCCACCGGCACGCCCGACCAACTGCAGGGGGACCGTCTGCTTGGCCCAGCCGGCGTGATCAGCCTGATTCTTGCGGCCGCCTTCACCGGCCTGATCGTCGCAGGGACGGTGATCGTCAGCCTGCGTTTGGACGACAACGTCGCCGGCCTGCCGCACACCCACGAACGCCTCCACGCCCTTTTGCGGACCGGCCTGATCTCCGGTCTGGTGGCTTTCCTCTTGTCCGGCCTGGTCTTCGCTTGGGCCGAAAGGGTCTCCCGCCGCAGCCAGCCGAAGAACGATCGACCGTGGCGCAACCGAGTATTCGGCCCCAGCCCGGTCATGGGATTTTTCTCCGCCTTCAAGAAATACGGCTGGATTTTCTTCCTTCTCATCCTCCTCGCCTGGATCCCCTATATCTGCCTGACCTGGCCGGGCGTCCTGCGGGATGATACCTTGGCCCAGTTCTTCCAATCCCAAGGAGTCCGCGGGTATTACACCCGTCACCCCCTGATGGGAACCTTCATCTTTGGCCTTTTCTGGCGGCTTGGACAAGCCTGGGGCCATGTCAGCTGGGGACTGGGCGCCTATACCGTGGTCCAAGCCATCGGCCTGGCCTTTGATTGCAGCCTGGTCCTAGTCTATCTGCGCAAAAGAGGGGCGCCTCTGATTTTCCTGTGGTTGGTGACCCTTTTTTTCGCCTGTTCCTATCCCATCGTCGCCTCCATCCCCACCATGAGCAAGGACTCCCTCTGGGCATTGGTCATGACTCCTCTGTCGCTGATCTTCATCGAAGCCTGTCTCACCCGAGGGAAGGTCTTGAAGCGGTTGCCGGTCCTGCTGACCTTCGTCATCCTGGCTTTCCTCTTCCTGGCCATCAAGCGGACCGGGGTGGAGATCCTTCTGTTCTCGGGCTTCTTCCTGACCGTCCTCACCCTCGCCTCCCATAGCGGGGGCAAGGCCGGCTTGGCCGTGATCTCGTCCCTCCTCCTCCCTCTGGTCCTGGCCAACGCCTTGTGGGCGCCTTTGTCCCAGAAGGTCACCGGGGCTACGACCTGGTCTCCGGTGGAGCTGTACGGTCTCTTCACCCAGCCCCTGGCCCGGCTGGAGCGGACCAGGCCCGAAGCCATGACCAAAGAGGAGAAAGCGGAAGTCAACCGGTATATGGACCTGGCGACGGCCGCGGACCGGTATAATCTCCATCGCGAAGACGAGACCATGTATACGGCCAACAGCGAGGCCTTGGAGGATCACAAGGTGGATTTCGCCCTCCTTGCGGCCCGGATTGGCCTGAAAAACAAGGGCAACGCCGCGACCTTCCTCATGTCGACCTTGTATGTGTGGCGGCTCTGGCTGTCCGTCAATGGGGGAGTGCGCTACCCGATGGATTCCGGCTACATCTTCAGCCCCAGCTACATGAGCCAGTGGGGGCGCGAAGTACATAGCCCTTTGGACGCTTATGAGACGACGGAAGACCTGCGGGCCGAGGGCAGGCTCACCTTGGAGAGTGAACCGTGGTGGCGGCGCCTGGCGGTCGCCACTGTGACGGCCCGGCTGGACCTGGACTCCGCTTCGCAGCCCGTTCGCCGGAACGGGTTCGCGGTCTGCATGAGGGCGCTGAGGTCGCAGGAGGTGCAGGAAAACCAGCAGGAACAGGCCGTCCTGGATGCGGCCGGCCCTCAGGTGCGGTTTGAACGCCAGCCGGTGAAGGCCTTGTCGGAGAAGGCGATGAAAGAGACTTGCCTGGCCGAGCAGGAAGCCGAATCCACCGTCGCCGCCCAGACTCAAGGAGGTGACGGCCTTCCCTGGGACAGCTCGGTCCGCTCCCTGGCCCTCTATACCGTCTTCCTTCCTCTGGGGGTGGGGCTTTTCCTTCTCTTCCGCCGTCGCTGGGCCGCTTTGACGGCTTGGACCTTCCTCGCCGCCTTCGTCATCCAGCTTTTCCTCTCGCCGGCCGCCCTGACCTGGTACGCCATCCCGCTTTTCTTCGTCCTGCCCGCCTTCGTCGGTCTGATTTTCGAGCCGAAGGCAGCCGGGCGGAAGACAGCCGGGCGAGAAAAGGTCAAGCGGGAAGAGGCCTGACGGGGAAAGGCCTTAGCCGAATAAGGAGGCTCAGCCCTTTCGGGTCTTCCCCGGCATCTGGTCGGTGTCGAGGATGATGGTGACCGGTCCATCATTGGTCAGACTGACCCTCATGCGGGCCCCGAACCAACCGGTCGTTACCGGGAGGTCGTAATCGTCGCTTAGGGTCCGATTAAGACGCTCCCAGATCGCCCGGGCGTGGCCGGGGTCTCCTGCGCCGACGAAACTCGGCCGGTTCCCCTTTCGTATATCCGCGTAAAGGGTGAATTGGGACACAGAAAGGACCTCCCCTTTCACGTTCTTCCCCCTCACGTCCAGGAAGCTGAGATTCATCTTGCCGGCCGGGTCTTCGAAGATCCGCATTTGGGCGATTTTCCGCGCGGCCCAAGCGATTTCCCGGTCGCCGTCGCTGTCTTGGACGGCGACCAGGAGCAGGAGACCGGGCCCGATCGCCCGAGCCGGGATTTCCGGCTCGTCATGGTTGACGACCTCGGCTTGGCTGACTTTTTGGATGATGATACGCATGATGATTGAGAGATAAAGTGGCACTAAACGTAAGTACCAAATCAAAATCGGCTTAATTCCGCCGTTTCTCATTTTATACTTGCGTTTAGTGCCACTTCGGTGGAAGTATCAGCCCGTGTTCTGCAGGCCGGCGGCGACGCCGGACACGGTGCACAGAATCAGGTAGATGTAATCGGCGGTCTGGGATTCGCTCAGTTCGGCCTTGTCCGTCCGCCGCCGCAGGGAGCCCAGTGCCCTCACTTGGGTGATGGACAGGGCGTCCACATAAGGCGACCGGATACGGATGGCCTGCCCCAGAATGTGCCGATGTTCCAGAGGCCAGTCGTCGCCGACGATCTGCAGGACCCATCGGCGGGTCAGGGCCATCTCGTCCAAAACCGCCGCGCTGAGGTCGTCCCGGTCGCCCAGGCTCAGGTACATGCGGGCGATCCGTTCGTCGGTCTTGGCCAAAGACATCTCGATGTTGTCGATGAAGGTGGTGAACAGGGGCCATTCGCGGTAGGCGGCCTGCAGCTGCCCCAAGTCGGCGAACTTCTCGCAGGCGGTGCCCAGCCCATACCAGGCAGCCAGGTTGATGCGGGCCTGGGCCCAGGAGAAGACCCAAGGGATGGTCCGCAGGTCGTCCAAGGATTGGGCGCCCAGCCCGCGCTTGGCCGGCCGGGAGCCGATGGGCAGGAGGCCGATCTCGGTCAAAGGCGTGACCACGGAGAACCAGGGGGCGAAATCGGGGGCGGTGAGCAGGCTCACGTATTTCTCCCGGGAGGCCAGGTCCAAAGCGTCCGCCATATGCTGGTATTTGGCGGTCATGTCCGTGTTGATCTTCTCCACGCTGGGGGCCGACTGGAGCAGGATGGCCGACGCGATGGCCTCCACGTGGCGGGCGGCGAGGACTGGGTTCCCGTAGCGGGCGAAAATCACTTCGCCTTGTTCGGTCACCTTGAAGCGGCAGTTGACTGAGCCGACCGGTTGGGCCAGGACCGCCCTGTTGGCGGGGCCGCCTCCTCGACCGACGGCCCCGCCTCGGCCGTGGAAAAGGGTCAGGTCGATCTCATGCCGCTTGGCCCAGTCGGCGATACGGCCTTGGGCCCGATGCAGGGCCAGGGTTGCGGAGGTGGGTCCGGCGTCTTTGGACGAATCAGAGTAGCCCAGCATGACTTCCATCCGGTTGCCGGTCTGCTTGAGCCGGTTCTTCACTTCGGGTATCTTGATGATTTCGTCTAGGGTGGAAACGGAATTCTCCAGGTCCTCCAGCTGCTCGAAGAGGGGGATCACATCCAGGACGGGGGCGTCTTTAGGGTCGGCGAAAGCGAGCCGGTTGAGCTCGTAGACGTCCCTCACGTGCTGGGCGCTTTTGCAGAAAGAGATCAGATAACGGCCCGCCGCCTGGCGGCCGTTGTGCTTCTGGATGGCTCCGATGGCGCGGAAGGTGCTGAGGACCTCCTGGGTCATGGGGGCCAGGGGCCCGCGTTCCCCGTGGAGGCCGTGTTCGCGGATGTCGTCCAAGGCGCGGGCATGGACCAGGGAATGCTGGCGGAACTCCATCTGGACCATGTGGAAGCCGAAGGTCTCCACCTGCCAGATTAGGTCCTGGACGGGGCCGTAAGCGCTGCGGACGGCCCCGGCTTCGGCCAGGGACTTCTGCACGATGCGCAGGTCGGCCAGGAACTCTTCGGATGAGGAGTACATGAGGTCGGCGTTGCGGTCGCGGGTGGCCCGAAGCCGGTCGGACATGACGAAAAGGCAGGCCCGATGGGGTTCTTTGGTGGAGAGGATCTCGGCCTGGCCGGTCAGCTTTTCGCTCAGCTCCTTTTGCCGGCTCCAGAGGGCTTTGAGCTCTTCGTTGGCGGGGGTGGTCCGGGAGCCTAGGGTCAGGTTGCGGCCGACGGCGTGCGTGGCCCGGGCCAGGGTCTCCAGCATGTGGTTGTAGAACTTGAGGGCCACTTTCCGGCTGACTTTGGCGGTCACGTTGGGGTTGCCGTCGCGGTCGGAGCCGATCCAACTGCCGGGGTGGAAGAAGGCCGGGCAGACCGGGGGTACCGTGCCCGCCTTCTTGCCCAGGATCCAGTTGTCGAAGCGCCGGTAGACCCGGGGGATCATGGTGAAAAGCGTATTGTCGAAGATGTCGAGGATGGTGTCCGCTTCCTCCACCGGGGTCGGCTTCTTGAAGGCGATGGGGGAGGTGCGGTAGAGGGAGTCGATCTCCTGGTAAAGCTGACGGTCCGTTTCGGTCAGGAGAGACCCACCCTGGTGTTTGCGGATGGCCAGGAGGTTGGCGATGCGACGGATCTTCCCTTCCACGGCCTTGCGCCTGGCTTCGGTGGGGTGAGCGGTAAAGACCGGGTGGAATTCCAGCTTTTCCAGCAGTTCCTGAGCCCCGGCAGGGCCGACTTCGTCGATCAGCTGTTTATAGGCCACGGAGATGGCGTTGAGCGGGTCCACGGAAGCGGTCGTGTCCACCTGGTTCTCCCTTTCCAGGAGGACGGACATGCGGTAGTTCTCTTCGCAGAGGTTGGCCAGATGGAAGTAGGTTCCGAAGGCGCGGGCCAAGGCCTGGGCGTCGTCCATGGAGATATCGTCAATCAGGCCGACGACCTCGTCCAGACTGCGTTTCGCCGCTGTATGGAAGTCGGAGCCTTCCCCGTCCTTATGGAATTGTTCCTGGCTGGCCACGATCACGTCTTCACGCAAAGAGTCGAATTTCGCCAGGATCTCCGGATTGTATTCTCCCAGGATTTTCCTCAGGATCTGGAGTACCAGGTCCATGTCCGTCCGCAAGGCCGGCGGCAGGGCGGTTTCTTCCCCGACCTGCCGGGCGTTGAAGGCGATGAACTGGCGGGTGTCCCCCGCTTCCTCCGGCTCTTCCCAGGGCCGCTGCGCCCCTTGCCCCGTCGGTGGAATCGGTGATGTTGATGATATCGGTGATGTTTGCGATGCTTCAGTCATCATGCTCCCTTCGCATGGCCGAGGTTGCCCGTCTACCGGCTTTCGCGGCTCCTCCGCGATTGTTCAGCCGGCCGTTCCAGGCCCAAAGCCCCGGGATGCTTGTGTCTTTTTCATTCTAATGACGTCGCTAACCTTGCCTTGATGGCCGTTCCAGTACTCGAAATCCTCTTTTTGAATATACGCGATCGCCTCTGGAAAGATGTTGTAAGGAAAGATGTTATAAGGATATTCGGAAGGATATTTTAAGGAAATTTGTCTTTCGGGGCTTCTTATACGCCGCGGGTCCTTCCTGGAGGTCTTTCCTTCGGTCTTCCCCTAGGAGATTTCTTGGGGGAGAGGGGTTTCCTTGGTTTCCCTTATGGATTTGCTCTGATTATGGATTTCGCTCTGAATGCGAATGCAAAAACTCTGGACAAATTTTCGCCGACTTTTTCACTTCCTCCATAGTCGAACCGTGTCGTGCACAGGTTATCCACTTACTTATCCACGAAATGTGGATAAGTCTTTCTTCCGTGCACAAGGACACGCTTAGAATGTGGATAAGTCAAAAAGTTATCCAGGTGTTTTTCCACAGGGCCAAGGGAGACTCGCCTCCTTAGCGTCACCGTCCACATAGCCGGTGCCATTTACAATAGGAATATGCCTCAGAATCAGACCTATCCTTATGCCTCAGGCGCCTCCTCTGCGCCGGCGGGCGGCGGCCAGACCCAGACCGGCCGCTCTCTCTATGACCGTGTGCCGCCCCATGATTCCGAGGCGGAAAAAGCCGTTCTGGGCGGCATGCTCATGAGCAAGGAAGCCGTGGGCGAAGTCAGCGAAATGATCAAGTCCGACGATTTCTACGAGCCGCAGAATCAGATGGTCTACGACACCATCCTGGACCTATACAGCGCCTCACAGCCGACGGACGTCATCATGACGGTGAACGAGCTGACCCGCAACGGGGGGATCGAAAAAGTGGGCGGCTCCGAATACGTGCATAGCCTGGTGGAGTCGGTCCCCACGGCCGCCAACGCCTCCTTCTACGCCAACATCGTGCGGGAGCAGGCCATCTTGCGCAATGTGATCGAGACCGGGACCAAGATCACCCAGCTGGGCTACTCGGCGGACGGGTCCGAGGCGGAAGACATCGTCAACCTGGCCCAAGCCCAGGCCTTCGAGCTGGGGACGGGCAATGTCCGCCAGGATTACCGGCCTTTCGGTGATGTGGCCGACGAGACCCTCAAACAGTTGGACGACATCCAGCAGGGAAACGTCCAGCAAGGGGTCAAGACCGGTTTCCGGGACATCGATTCCCTCACCCAAGGCCTGCAGTCGGGGCAGATGATCGTGGTCGCCGGCCGCCCGGCCATGGGCAAATCCACCCTAGGCGTGGACTTCGCCCGTTCCGCTGCCTTGCATCAAGGCCTGACCACCGTCATCTTCTCTTTGGAGATGAACTCCACCGAGTTGGCCCAACGCATCCTGGCCGCCGAAACCAACATCCCTTTGGGGGCCCTGCGTAAGCCGGACGAAATCACCCCGGAGAGGTGGGGGGCCCTCAACGCCGCTTTCGACCGCCTGCACGACGCCCCTTTGTACATCGACGATTCCCCGAACATGTCCCTCATGGAGATTCGGGCCAAATGCCGCCGGCTCAAGCAGACCGAGGACCTGAAACTGGTGGTCATCGACTACCTGCAGCTGATGAGCTCCGGCAAAAAAGTCGAGTCCCGCCAGCAGGAGGTGTCCGAGTTCTCCCGCGCCCTGAAGCTCCTGGCCAAGGAGCTGGAGGTGCCCGTGGTGGCCCTCTCTCAGCTCAACCGCGGGTCGGAGATGAGGCAGGACAAGATCCCCCAGCTGTCAGACCTGCGCGAATCCGGGTCCATCGAGCAAGACGCCGATGTGGTCTTCCTGGTCCACCGCCCGGATTTCTACAACAAAGAGGACCGGCCGGGCGAGGCGGACATCATCATGGCCAAGCACCGTAACGGTCCCACCGATACCTTCCACCTGGCATTCCAAGGGGCGACCTCCAAGTTCGCCGATATGCCCAACGATTACGCCCAAGGGGTCTGAGAGGTCAAGATGGCAGTGAGAATTCTGACGCCCGCAGTCGGCAAAGCCATACGTTCCCTAGCCCGTCTCAGAGGCGGCGGTTCGGCCTTCCCCGGGAAAGTGGTGGAGTCCATCGACCGAGGCTTCCTGGCCCGGACCCTGGGGCAATTGCCTTACGGGGTCGTTCTGGTGTCGGGCACGAACGGGAAGACCACGACCACCCGCATCGTGGCCTCCATGCTGTCCGCCTTGGGGCTCAGGGTCTTCACCAACCCCACCGGGTCCAATTTCACCCGAGGGGTGGTATCCGCCCTCATCGACCAAGTGGATATGAGGGGGCGGCTTGACGCTGACATCGCCGTTTTGGAACTGGACGAGGCCTACGCCGTCCATTTCGTGGAGCAGGTCAAGCCCCGGTACTGTCTGCTGCTGAACGTCATGCGCGATCAGCTGGACCGGTTCGGCGAGATCGACACCACCGCCAGGCTTTTAGGCAAGGCGGCCGCCGCCACGACCGGGGTCCTGGTCCTCAACAGGGAGGATTCCCGCGTGTCCGGCCTCTCCCGTTTGGCTCCCTGGTCCACGGAGAAGCAGTATTTCGGCCTGTCCGATGATTTGGTCTCTTTCTTCCCCTCCGATGACGACATGCATGAGGAAGCCTCGCAAGGGGTCCGGGTCTCGGACACCCATGGGGTCCTGGGCGACGTCGTTTTGACGAAGGTGGACGGGCATACGTCCACCTATCTGATCGACGACCAGGAGTATAGCAAGACTTTGCGGTTGGAGGGGGTCTACAACCTCTACAACGCGGCTGCCGCTTTGACCTTGGTCCGGGCCGTCATGCGGGATGTGAACAAGGCCAGGAACACTTTCATCGGGACCGAGAGGATGCTTGATGCCCTGGCCGCGGTCACCCCGGCTTTCGGTCGCGGGGAGACCGTGACCGTGGGCAAGACGCCGGTGGAGATGATCCTGGTCAAGAACCCCATGGGCTTCCGCTTGGCTTTGAAGTCCTTCCCGGCGGCTGGCTGCCAGACCATGATCGTCATCAACGACCAGTACGCCGATGGGCGTGACATGAGCTGGCTCTGGGACGTCGATTTCAGCAGTCTGGCCGGGGAAGGGGCAGCGATGGTCTCCGGGGTCCGGGCCGACGACATGGCCTTGCGCCTGGCTTATGATCAGGTGGAGGTCGCCGCGGTGGATGCGGACATCGAGCGGGCCGTCAAAGCTTTCCTGCAAGTCAAGCCGGAGCAGCCGCATCATATCTACTGCACTTATACGGCCATGCTGACCGTGCGGCAGGTCCTGTCGCAAATCACCGATGTGGAGGATGTGGGACTGTGAACGAAGCGAAGAACGAGCCTGCGGGACAGACGCCCCCCAAGCAGGTGGACATCGTTTGTCTTTATCCCCAGGATATGAACATCTACGGGGACTTGGGCAACCTCAAGGTCATCGAGACCCGGGTCCGGCTCTATGGTTACCAGCCGATGGTCCACATGTACAACGTAGGCGACCCCTGGCCGGAGCGGGCGGATCTCCTGGTCGGCGGGGGAGGGCAAGACCATGGGCAGATTTCCGTGGGCGAGGACTTGGAGAAGATCGCCCCGATGCTGCGTGGTCTGGCGGACGCCGGCGTGCCCATCCTGGTCATTTGCGGCCTCTACCAGCTGCTGGGCCATGATTTCGAGACCGTGGAGGAGGAGAAGATCTCCGGCATCGGCCTCCTGGACGTCCATACCGTCGGGCAGAAAGTCCGGATGATCGGCAACCTGACCGAGCATACCCAGGAATTCGGCGATGTGATCGGCTACGAGAACCATTCGGGCCAGACCTTCCTCGGGCCAGGATCCCAGGCATGGGGCCGGGTGGATGCCGATGGTACCGGTAACAACGGGCAGGACCACACCGAAGGCGCCCGTTACAAGAACGTGATCGGCACCTACCTGCACGGTTCACTCCTGCCCAAGAATCCGGCCGTCGCCGATTTCCTGATCAAGACCGCCATAACGAATCGGTATGGGAAATTCGAGGATGCGAGCACTCCCAGTCAGAAGAAGGAGCTGGCCATGCTCAATCGTCTAGCCGCCCGGGCGCGCAAGTCCGCCATGGCCCGGCCCCGGTAGCAATGAGCGATGGGTGCGTTTGTCCTCTTTCCTACGCCCCTGCTCCTGCTCCGCCTCTCCCTTTCTCCCTTTCTCCCTTTTCTCTCCTTCTTCTCTCCGCCCTCTCTTTCCCCTCACGAGTTTCTTCTGCTCCGCGCGAGTCCGCGTCAGGACCAGTTGCTGGTCCGGGAGCTTGGCTGCCTTGTCCCCGATGAGGATGGGCCGGTAGACGCTTCACTGTTACCGGTAACACCGGCCCCTCCTTCGTTTTCCGACTTGCCGGATGAAGCCTTCTTCTTGAAGAGGCCGAATCCGCGCTTCTTGGTCTGGGAAGAGGATTCCGGCTTAGCGTTTTTCTTGGTCTTTGAAGCCTTGGCCTTCCGGTTCTGGCTGATGTAGTCCACGATGCCGGCTGCCAGGAGGGCGATGCCCGAGATGACGGCGGTGATCCAGTAGCCCCGCGGGACGCGGAAAGCCGGGATGATGAGCACCTCCAAGAGGAGGATCAGGCCGACGATCAGCATGGGGGCGTCGGCGAAAATGGCGCTCCCGGTCAGATACATCAACCCGACCAGGGCGCTGACCAGGATGCAGTTGAGGATCCCCAGGCCGGAAGGATTGAAGTTGTATTGGGAAGCGACCGTGTTGACGGCCAGCTCGCACACGAAGAAGGCTATCAGCCAGGCCAGCACCCAGATCCGGGTCCCCTGGATCATATGTTCAGCCAGCCCAGCGTTGGACAGGCCTTGTTTGGAAGTGCCGACTCCGTAGCCGATGATGATGGCGAAGATGACCGAAATGGCCATGCAGATGGTATAGAGGACATAGCCCCAGGTCGTGGTCTTCCCGAAATTATCGGTGGCGAAGGCCAGGAGGCCGAAGCCGAGAAGCCAGACGAAGGCCCAGAAGAAGTAATACATCCAGGTTGGCAGGTTGAAGACGTGCCGGATGGGAGGGGTAGGAGGCGTACCAGGCCTTCCGGGCTGGCTGTGGCCCTCCTCGTCGTTATAGTCATTCATGGAACCCACCGGAAGGTCTCCGGGACGGGTTGAAGAGCTTGAATCCACCATTGTTGTCTCCTTACCCTCGTGGATGTCGCCTGCCAGGGATTCTCCCGGTCAAGCGCGCGCATTTGGGCGGCGTTTATCGGCTTTTCTATCAGTTTCCAGTATATCCGTATGCCCGCTGAATGGCGAAGGCCAAGGCTAGGACCGTATGGTCTTTCAGGTCGCGGGGATTGTAGCCGGTCAGGTCCGTTATCTTGTTGAGCCGGTTCTGGACCGTGTTCTTATGGAGGAAGAGCTCCCGGGCCGTGCGGATGATGCTGCCGTTGCAGGCGGTGTAGGTCAGGAAGAGGTCGCTCGCCTGCCGAATCTCCTCGTCTGTCATGTCTCCCAGAACATGCGAGAGGAAGACCCGGCGGTCTTCCTCCTTGCTGGACCTGAGCAGGATGTCGATATCCAAGGAATCAAAGGTCAGATAAGTCCCGGTCATGCGTCTGCTTGCGCTGTCCGCGGCCATAGAGGCTTGGAGAAAGGCGGTCTGGTAGGCGGCAGGGAAGCCCTCCGCCTGGCCCTCGGCCTGGTCTCCCGGGTGGAAGGGATCGCTGATGCCGATGAAGAAGGACTTCACATGATGGGACAGGGGGACGGCCAAGCGGTCGGCCAGCTGCAGGATGCTGTCTTGCCCGGATCCAATGGATGCCAAGGGGATGAAGAAAGTGGCTGTCTGCGGGCGAAGGGAGAAGAAGGAGCCGGAGGCCTGCCTTTCCAGAAAGGCGTTCATGTCGTTCAGGAGGCTGGCCCGGTCCTGGTATGAATGGTCTTTTCCGTCGAAAGCGGCGACCAGACAGATGTGGTCCTGCGCAAGATCGACGTTCAAGGCGGAAGACAGGTAGGAAAGCATGGAGGGGTCGCTCTGGTCCGTCAGGAGCAGGGTGACCAGGTTGGCCATGGTCATGCTTTTGTCGAACCGGGTCGTCCGTTCGAAATTCTCTTGGAGAAGGATCTCGGTCATGCGGCGGAGCACGTCGCCGAAAGGCTTCACGTCCTGTTTGCGGCCCGTGATGCCGATGACGGCGACCACCTGCCCCTGGAAGGAGACGGGCACGTTGATTCCATTGCGGGCCCCGATATACTGTTTGCTGTCATCGACTTCCACTGTGACCCTGCGATTGGCCGCTAGGAAAGCGGCCTCGTGGAAGCTACCGATGCGGCTGGGATCGGTGCTGGCGATGCAGTGGCCGGAAGTGTCGAAAAAATTGATGTTGTGGTGGGTGCTGCGGCTGACCTCTTGGGCGATGGTCTGCGCCAGCTCGGCTTCAATCTCCATATCAACAGTATACACATGTTACACGTAACATTTTGGAGTTGATGAGAGGCTGATAATCAGTCTTCGAGGACATGGGCAATCACCGGATGGCAGACGCATAATAAAAGTAATCCCAACGAAAAATCAAGGCCGAATTCGTTGGGACTAGTTCAAAGATGTACTAACAGTGAGGTTATACGTACCATGACAATAGCATTAGCCTGGTGGGCAGCCTTGATAGGGCTTGCGCTCGCCATCATCCTTATCCTTCTGAAACTGAACCCTACTTACGCGCTCCTGCTAGGGACCATCGTCGGATGCCTGATTGGTGGAGTCGGCTTCCCCAAGACGGTGGAGGTGGTCGTCGCCGGTGGGGAAAGTGTTATGGGTACCATCATCCGTGTTTTAGCTGCAGGGGTCTTGGCAGGGGTCATGATGGAATCCGGCGCAGCCGATCAGATAGCCAGAACCATCGTCTCCAAGTTCGGCGAGAAACTGGCCATCTTCTCCCTGGCCTTCGCTACCATGATTATCTGCGCCGTCGGGGTCTTCATCCCCGTTGCCGTTCTGATCGTCGCCCCTATCGCTATAGAAGTCGGCAGTCGTATGAGCATTTCCAAGCTGGCCTTGCTTATCGCGCTTTCCGGCGGCGGGAAGGCGGGAAATATCATTTCTCCCAACCCCAACACCATAGCCGCCGCGGAAGGTTTCAGCTCCAAAACGGTCACCATCCAACCATCCCAAGTGATGGTCGCCAGCCTGATTCCCGCACTTTTCGGCCTGGCCATGGCGGTCCTCCTGGCCACCCTCATGAAGAAGAAGGGGAAGATCGTGCAGGAATCCGATCTGACCGGCAGCTCCGCGAAGACCAAGGAAGACAAAGAATTGCCATCCATCGGCGCTTCCCTAGTGGCCCCTATAGTGGCTGTTGTCCTTCTGCTCCTCAACCCGATTGGTTCCATGCTGCATATCTCCCTGCTGGAGAAGTTCCAGGTGGATGCCATGTATATTTTGCCTTTGGCCGCAATCATTGGTCTTCTGGCCATGAAGCAGGGCAAGCATATTCTGGAATACACCAAGGCCGGTCTGGGTCGTATGGTCGATGTGGTCATGATTCTCATCGGCGCCGGTGCTATCGGGGCCCTCATCACCAAGTCCGACCTTCCTCAACAGATTGTTTCCATCATCAACCACATCGGCATCCCCGGGACTTTGTTGGCGCCTATCGCCGGCATTCTGATGGCTGCCGCCACGGCATCCACCTCGACTGGCGTCATCTTGGGCTCCCAGGCCTTCGGATCCTCCATCCTCTCCTTTGGGACGAGCCGGCTGGCTGCCGCTGTTACCATGCAGGCAGGTGCGACCGTCATTGATGGCCTGCCTCAAGGCAATTACTTCCATGTGACAGCCAAGGCCATGAACATGGATTTGAAAGAGCGTATGTCGGTTCTGCCATTCGAAGCCCTGGTCGGTCTGACCATGACAGTCGTGGCTACCATCATGTATATCGTGCTTTAAACCGGAAGACCGGAAGATCTGCTGATTTTCGCGAAGGAGCGTAAAAATGAAAATCGTGATTGCACCTGACTCTTTCAAAGGAAGCCTGACCGCTCAGGAAGCGGCCGATGCCATTGAGGAAGGCATCCGTAAAATCCTTCCGGATGCGGAACTGGTCAAAGTCCCTATGGCTGATGGAGGCGAAGGGACCGTCCGTTCCTTGGTTGACGCCACCGGCGGGCAAATCGTCACCGCCGAAGTGACGGATCCCCTAGGTCGCCCGGCCGAAGCCGCTTATGGTCTGCTGGGTGATGGGAGCACGGCCGTCATTGAGATGGCCGCGGCCTCGGGTATCCAGTTCGTGGACGCGCAAACCCGGAACCCTCTGATCACCACGACTTATGGAACCGGGCAACTGGTCAAGGATGCCTTGGACCACGGGGTCAAGGAGATCATCGTCGGGCTGGGCGGCTCCGCCACCAATGATGGGGGAGCGGGCATGGCTCAAGCCTTGGGCGTTCAACTGCTGGACATCAATGGGGACGAGCTGCCTTACGGGGGCGAGGCCCTGCTCAAACTGGACAAGGTGGACTGCAGCCAGCTGGATCCTCGACTGGAGCAGGTCCGCATTCGCTTGGCCTCGGATGTGACCAACCCTTTGACCGGTCTGCGGGGAGCGTCCGCGGTCTTCGGCCCGCAGAAAGGGGCTACCCCGGCCATGGTGGAGAAACTGGACGAAGCCCTGATCCATTACGCTAAAGTGATTGAAAGCCAACTGGGCCGTGACGTCCGCGATGTCCCCGGCGCCGGCGCCGCCGGCGGCCTGGGGGCGGGCTTCCTGGCCTTCACCGACGCCAGCATGCAGCCGGGAGTTCAGATTGTGGTGGAAGCCACCCATCTGAAAGAACTGGCCGCCGGAGCGGCCCTCTGCATCACGGGTGAAGGCGGCATCGACTACCAGACCCAGTTCGGCAAGACTCCCATGGGCACGGCCCAAGCCGTGAAGGAGGTGACCCCCGATTGCACTGTGGTCGCCATCGCTGGCAACGTGGGTCAGGGAATCAACCAGCTTTATGGACTTGGCATAGACGCCATCTTCGGCATCATGCCCGGGGTGGCGACCATGCAGGACGCCATCGCCGGTGCCGGCGTCAACCTGTCCCGGACAGCCGAGAACGTGGCCCGCCTGGTCGTCAAGGCCCGGTGCGGCATGACCTCTTAGGCGGGGCGGAGTCTGACTCTTGCCGTTGCCGTCCATACCGGACCACCGGACCAGGATAAGCGGGATCCTCAGCGGGATCCTCCGGAATCAGTGGCGCACTGAATCAGTAGCGCATATTGATGCCGTTCTTCCTGCCATGTTTGAGGATGAGGCGGAAAAGGAGGTAGCCGATGGCCAGGTAAACCAGACTCTGGCCGCCGGCCGCCGCCCATTGGAAAAGGGTGACAGGCCTGGTCCAGGATTGCTGAATCAGCTGGATCCCGTATTGCAGAGGCAGGATCCGGCCCATCCAAATCAGGGCCGGCGGCAGGGAAGACAAAGGCACCACGACGCCGGAGACCAACATGAGCACATAGCCGAAAAGGGTGGAGTAAGCCTGGGTGCGGGTATAGACCACGGTCAGGGAGACGAAAATCAGGGTAAAGCCGAAAAGCCCTGCGAACATGATCAGACACAGGCCCAGGCTTGTCAGGTTCATGACCATAGGTATACGCATGACGGCAAAAAGCCCTACGATGAAAATGGCGTTGATGGCGATGGAGATGAGACTCCAGGTGAGGGTCTTGACCAGAACCTGGGTGAAGAGGGAGGTGGGTCTGAGCATCAGTTGGGTGAACGTGCCGTTCTGTTTGTCGGTGGAGATGGACAGGCTGCCTTCTTCGATGAGGAAGGTCGAAGCCGTCCACAGGAAGTAGCCCAGCCAGGCGGTGGGATTCTTCCGGACGTTGGTGGCCATGGCCATCATGGCCACCAGGATTCCGGTGAGGATCAGGTCCGATATGTAATTGCTCAGATACCGGCGCAGCTCCAAAACGTAGCGATGCAGTTCGGCGATCAGGAGGATGCTGAATTTGCGCAAATGGGACGGTCGGCGCGGACCGGGGGACGGATGCGGCAGGCCGGGCTGGCCTGGTCGGCGCGAACCATGGGAAGCTTGAGACGCCGGGGACGTTTGGGAACCCTGGAGATCCTCTGTCATATTCATCGTTCTTCTCCTTCTGCCGCTTTCCCCGGCTTGCCTGCTTCGACCGATCCTATCGGATTCCCCTGGTCTTCGTCATCCACGGTGAAGAGTTCCAGAAGAATGTGCTCCAAGTCCATGGAGGCGTCATCCCGACCGGTCAACCGCCGGCTATGGACGCGGATGAAGTCGGGATAGGTGCCGGCCCATTGGGTGCGGCCATGGTGGATCAGAGTGATGTCATCGGCCACCGCATCCACCACTTCCGACTGATGGGTGGCGATGATGATGCCTGTCCCCTGCCGGGAGAGGGCCGTGATCGCCTGGAGGAAGTCGCGTTTGGAGACCACGTCCAGGCCTAAAGTGGGTTCATCGAGGATGAGGGCTTCTGGCCGGGGGATCATGCCGGTGACCAAGGCCAGCTTTTGCTGGGTGCCGCGGGACCAGTCGCCCACCGGCTTATCCATATGCTCGGTCAGCTTCAGGGAATCCATGAGCTCCCGGCAGCGTTCGAAGGTCTCCTTGCGCCCGTAGCCGTACAGGCCTCCCTGATAAGCGAGGTTATCCCAGCCGGTCAGGAACATGTAGGCCAGGGAAGAGTCCTCCAGCACACAAGACAGATGTTCGTAGAGGGAGTTCCGCCATGAATCCAAAGGCCGGTCATGGAAGAGGATCTGACCGCTGGTGGGCTGCAGGAGGCCGCACATCATGCGTAAAGTGGTGCTTTTGCCAGCCCCGTTGGGCCCCAGCAGGCCCATGATGCGACCGGGTCTGACGGCGATGGACAGATTGCTCACCGCAGGTTTTCCGTGAAAATCCCTGCTCACCTGATCGGTCAGGAGGATCGGTGCGGCGGGCGGCATATCATTTTCGGATCCTTCCGGCATCATTCGACTCCTTCCAGAAGGTGCTCTTTTAATACTCTTCTCTCATTGTGTTCAAAAGACCAGCGGGGGCACCACTTTTGCACTTCTTCATTGAGATAGGTGCATCCTCCCTCGCAGACAGGAAGGAACTTGCAATCTCGACAGTGCTTTGTAAGAAGCCCGTCGCTCTCTATTCTTTGGCTACGGGCAAAATCGAACGAAGCCTCTTCGTAGTTTGTGAAAGAAGTCTGCCGAAAAGCTGAATTTCCAATCGCATTGATACATGAGAAGAGCTGACCGAAGGGATCGATAAAGTAAGCGTCTGAGTGGTACATTCCACAGCCTAAGTGAGATGTACGTAGGAACGCATCATTTACAAAGCCATATCTCTCGGCAATTTTGATTGCTTCATACCATTCTGAATTTCGCCGATTTAAAATCTCTTCGTATGAGCTATGCGGCGATGAAAAGACTTCACTAAATATCAGCCGCCCATTGAAATGGAAACTCTGCAAATCGTCGCAAAGTCCTTTGATTCCAGAGATATTTTTTTTAGATAGATTGCAGTTTATGGTGATTTTTTCGTTGGGGTATTTGTTTTGAATGTATCTGATATTGCTCATGATTTCATGGTAAGAGCCTTGTCCATTAGGGTAGAAGCGCAACTGATCGTGATAATCCTGAGCTCCGTCAAGAGTGATATCAAAAGTGAAAGAGCCTAGCCTTCGACAATCCTCAATTAATTGGTCCGATAAAGAAGTACCATTGCAAACGACAATTCCACTAATTGGACAGGATAAACTGCTCAGCTTGTCTGAAACTTCATGTACAATCCGCGGATGAAGTGTAGGCTCCCCGCCTATGAGCGTAAGTGATAATTCGTGATACTGCCCTTGAGCAATGAGAAAGACGATTTGTTCACAAACTTTATTTATGGTCTCTTCAGTCATAATCGCATTTTTGTCAACATTATTTTGATAACAATATGGGCACCGGAGATTACAGTCATAGTTGAGATGAAGAATAACGTCAAGTAGGCTGTGAGAATAGCGAGCCATATCACGCAGAACTTGGTACTCTTCGTAAGAACCAATCGTTTGATTTTCGATGATATGCGTGCCAAGGTAGTGTTTGACGTCTTGGTCTGGGATAGTTATAACGTTTCCGTCAAGCTGGTCTTTTTTGATTGAAATATGCTTTTTGGTAATGTAGCTATATAGGATAAGTTCATCATCAGCTTCAAATACATCAGTGTACTTGTTTAAGCGGAATGTCAGCATTTTCCTTACCATATTGCTTTCCTCCTGTCTTTCTCCTTATGCGTAACTAGAATTAATAACCTTCAGATTATTAAATAGCTGCTTATACCAAATTTCTGCTATGCTTGCAGTTAAAGAATTTGCAAGCATGGGCGCTTTAAGAGCGATGTTCAACCCTTGCGCGGTCAAGCTGTTTTTTTGGAAGTATAAAGGTTTGTGTAGATGAAGAGCTCGCCATATATCTCTAAAATAAGGCTGAACTTGGCTCATGGGGGTGTCGGACAGCATGATGGTCGCACCAGTTTGCGCATGATGGCCCATCGCCTCTAGCACTGTATCAGGTTTGATTATATCGGTATTGAAAATAACTGTAACTTTATCAGAATACAGAGTTTGATAGCTTTGAGGTATTGAGTCGGCATTTCGAATAGTTATACATATTCTGCTAAGAATACGAGACTGAGAAAATTGTTGAATCGTCTTATTTAAAACAGAGCTATTGGGCACGGCCAAGAAAGGAGATCTGACAGATGCAAAGTTATTTTTGAAATAAAAGCGATAGAACCTTTTCTCTTCTTCAGTAGAGCGGAAGAAAAACGGAACGCCGACATTGAGACATCTTTGCTGATCTAGCAGTGAGCCAAACACGATTTTACAACAATTGACGAGTCGATTGGTCAACGAATACTGCTGCTTAAAAGTGTTTAAACTGACAATCGAAACCGCATTGGAAAGGTAAAGCGGCGCTTCCGTCTTTCGAAATTCTTGCATAGCGAATTCCTAGTCATCTCGCTGTGAGCTACAGCTACAATGAGAGAAATGATCCTCGAAGAGATAATCGGAGTCTTGAAGGAACTCTTCCTCAAGAGCATCGAAATCAAGGTTATTGATTTCGACCGCACTTTGTAGCGTTTCAGCTGCTGCAGTTGCAATCGCCGTTTGCATTTTCACCTCCTTATTATCGGGTGAATAAACTTGCAATTCTAATAGTAGAATATTAGCGAGAATATGTCGAGAGTTCTCTCAAAATATGGACTTGCTGTATAACCTGGTTCTATGTGCCTCGATGAGAACCGGGGAATGCATAAGCCATTCCTGCTGTCCGCAGTTGGGCCGCACGAGGCAGGCGAGGATTGCCCTGAGAATTATCTTCCGTATGAAGGACGCCGATGAGCCCATGCCCGCGTGATACCACGTTGTCAATCGGCCATTGTCAATCTATTGTCAACCGGTTAAAAAGTTCTCCCTGTCAAGCGCAGATCGTTCGAGAAGCTCAGTCCGACATCAGGGATGTGGATGTTGCATGAGCTTCAGCGCTGGCTCGCAGGGATAAGCGCTGAATGGTCCGCGCAAGCGAGTCCGACGACAGCTCTTTTTCACAAAATCAGACAGCCTTCGCATCGCATGCATGGTGAGAGTGGAAGCGCCGGTGCCGTGCGGTCGCTTTGAATCACTCCAGCTCGAAGGCCCCGGTATAGAGCTGGTAATACTCGCCCTTCTGTTCCAGCAGCTGGTCGTGTGTGCCGCGCTCGATGATGCGGCCGTGGTCCATGACCATGATCACATCGGAGTTGCGGATGGTGGACAGGCGGTGGGCAATCACGAAGACCGTGCGGCCTTCCATGAGGGCGTCCATGCCGGCTTGGACGATTTGCTCGGTGCGGGTATCGATGGAGGAAGTGGCCTCGTCCAGGATCATGACCGGGGGGTCGGCCACGGTCGCGCGGGCGATGGAGATCAGCTGGCGCTGGCCTTGGGACAGGCCGGATCCGTCGCCTTGAAGGACGGTGTCATAACCGTGGGGGAGCATGCGGATGAAGCCGTCGGCGTTGGCCAGCTTGGCGGCGGAGATGCATTCGTCATCCGTGGCGTCCAACTTGCCATAGCGGATGTTATCCATAACAGTGCCGGTGAAGAGGTTCACATCCTGCAGGACGATGCCCAGGGACTGGCGCAGGTCCTTCTTGTTGATGTCGCGGATGTTGATCCCGTCATAGAGGATGGACCCGCTGTCGATGTCGTAGAAACGGTTGATCAGGTTGGTGATCGTGGTCTTGCCGGCTCCGGTCGCGCCCACCAGTGCCACTTTCTGACCCGGCTTGGCGTAGAGGGAGATGTCATGGAGGATCTGATGCCCGCGCTCATAAGAGAAGTTGACGTCTTTGAAGCGGATGTCGCCCCTGAGCAGGGTATAGGCCCCGGCGGCCGTCCGGGAGGTCTTGCCGGCCAAGGCGGCCACGGATGCGGCTCTCCATCCTGCCAGGCGGGTGGTCGCCCCGGTCTTGGTCACTGCGCCCACGCCCTTTTCGATTTGGACGTTGGCCGGAACCCGCCAGGCCCACTTATCGGTGTGATGGGCGGCCTGGGTGATGGTTCCGTCTTCGGCCACATGGGCCTTGATCAGGGTCACTGTGCCGGAATTGGTTTCGGGCGCCTGGTCCAGGAAGTCGAAGATGCGGGAGGCGCCGGCCAAGGCCATCATGACGAAGGCGAACTGGTTGGAGATCTGCCCGATCGGGTTGATGAAGCTGCGGGAGAGGGTGAGGAAGGAGACGATTCCGCCCAGGGTGAGGGCCGCCGACCCGGTCAGGCTGACGTTGCGGAAGCCGCCCAAAACGGCCCCGGCCCCGACGATGGCGACGAGCACATACAGGAGATAGCCCATGTTACCGACGACAGGCATGGTGATGTTGCCGAAGTAGTTGGCCTGGGAGGAGGCCTGGTAAAGGTCGTCGTTCTTCTGGTCGAAGGTTTTCTGGGTGGCATCCTCATGGGTGAAGACCTTGATCACCTTCTGGCCATTGATGGCCTCTTCGATGAAGCCGTTCACGTCGCCCAGCTCTTTCTGTTGGCGGACGAAGTAGCGGCCGGAGGCGGAAGTCAGGCGTTGGATGACGACGATCAGCAGGAGGGCGAAAGCCAGGACGAAGAAGGCCAGGGGGACGGAGATGAGCAGCATGGCCACGAAGGCGGCGATGACGCTCATGATCGAAGAGAACATCTGGGGCAGGCTCTGGGAGATGGCCTGGCGCAGGGCGTCGGTGTCGTTGGTGTAGAAGCTCATGACGTCCCCATGCAGATGGGTGTCGAAATACTTGATCGGCAGGGTCTGTTGGTGGGCGAACATGTCGTCCCTAATGGTCTTGAGCACCCCTTGTTCCACCTTGACCAGGATCCGGTTGTAGGTCAGGGTGGCGATGACCCCGGCGGTGAAGACGATGGCCAGCACTCCCAGTCCTTGGGCCAGGGGGAGGAAATCAGGATGGGACTTGCCCACTTGGGGCATGATGTAGGAGTCGATCAGGGTCTGCAGGAAGAAGCCCATGGCCGCGTTGGCCGCGGCGGAGATGATGATGCAGAGCACCACCACGATCATCTGCCATTTGTAGGCGAAGATGTAGGAGAGGAGGTGGGATGTGGTCCCCTTCCTCGGTTTGTCTTTCTTTGCGTCTTTCATGGTCGTTCGTTTCGTTTCTTTTTGCTTCGCTCGGCCCGGCCGTTCTGTCTGGCTCAAGGGGTGCGTCTGTTCACTCGTCATCGGCGATCACCTCCGAACGGTTCTGGGACTCGTAGATGCTGCGGTACTCCGGGGAGGATTCCAAGAGCTGCTCATGCGTGCCCCGGGCGGCGATCCGGCCTTCATTCATCATGATGATTTGGTCGGCGTGTTCCACGGAAGACAGGCGCTGGGCGATGATGATGATGGTCGTGTCCGGGATTTCCGTGGCGAAGGCCTGGCGGATCAAGGCGTCGGTCTTGGTGTCCACGGCCGAGGTGGAATCATCGAGGACGAGGATCTTGGGCTTCTTCAGCAGGGCCCGGGCGATGCAGAGCCTTTGCTTTTGGCCGCCGGAGACGTTGGAACCGCCTTGCTCCAGATAGGTGTCGTATTTCTTGGGCATGTTCTGGATGAACTCGTCGGCCTGGGCCAACTTGGCCGCATGCTCCACTTCTTCGTCGCTGGCCTGGGGGTTGCCCCAGCGGAGATTCTCCTTGACCGTTCCGGAGAAGAGGATGTTCTTCTGCAGGACCATGGCCACGTTCTGGCGTAGGGCGTCGAGCTCGTAACCGCGCACGTCCACGTCGCCCACTTTGACGATCCCGTCGCTGGCGTCGTACAGGCGGGGGATGAGCTGGACTAGGGAGGACTTGGCCGAGCCAGTGGCCCCGACGATGCCGAGGGTGGAGCCGGAGGGGATGTCCAGATTGATGTCGTCCAAGACCGGGCTTTCCGAGCTTTCGTTGTAGCGGAAGGTGACATGTTTGAATTTGATGGCCCCGTCCCTGACGACCCGCACAGGGGCCTCGGGGTTGGTCACCGTGCTTTGCTCGCGCAGGACGGCCGCGATACGGCCCACGGAGGCGCGGGAGATGACCACCATGATGAAGATCATGGAGACCATCATGAGGGCCATGAGAATCTGCAAGGTGTAAGTGAACAAGGCGGTCAGGTCGCCGGTGGTCAGGCCGTGGGCCGGGTTGTTGCCGGAAGCGATGATCTGATGGGCCGCCATCCAGGAAAGCAGGAGGATGGTGGAGTAAATGGCGATCTGCATCAGAGGACCGTTCCAGGCCAGGCGGAGCTCGGCCTTGACGAAGCTGTCGTAGATGCGCTGGGAAACGGACTTGAACTTGCGGTCCTCGTACTTCTCGCGAGTGAAGGACTTGACCACGCGCACTCCCAGCAGGTTCTCCTCCACGTCCGAGTTCAGGCGATCATAGGTGTGGAAGATCCGCACGAAGATGGGGTGGACCCCCAGTCCGATGGCCACCAGGGCCACCCCCAGCAGGGGGGCGACGATCAGGAAAATCAGGGAGATGCTGTGGCTGATGTTGAAAGTGAAGATCCAGGCGATGATGATCATGAGAGGGGCGCGGAAGGCCACGCGGATGAGCATCTGGTAGGCGTTCTGCACGTTGGTCACATCGGTGGTCAGGCGGGTGACCAGGCTGCCGGTGGAGAAACGGTCGATGTTGGTGAAGGAGAAGCCTTGCATCTTCTCGAAAAGATCATGGCGGAGGTTCTTGGCCAAGCCGGAGGAGGCGACGGCGGCCGTTTTGCCGGCCCCCACGCCGAAGGCCAGGGAAACCAGGGAGACCAGGACCAGGAAGATTCCCCATTTCCATACTTCGCCCATGTTTTTGCCGTAGATCCCCCGGTCGATCAGGATGGCCATGAAGGTGGGGATGAGCAGCTCCATGATCACTTCGCCGATGATGAGGACGGGGGTCAGCCAGTTCGCCTTGGAGAATTCGCGCAGGCTTTTGAACAGGAGGCCGAAATCCTTCCAAGAACCGCTGGCGTCGTCCCCATAGGAATCGGCGGCCTCCTCTTCCATGCGTTCTTCGATGCGAGCGAAACCCGCAGCGTCCTGGCTGGACTCGGTCTGCAGGTCGTCAGCGGAGAATTGATCCTCCATGGACTTCCTTTCCTTGATTGAAATTTGACTCCGGTTTTCAGGACCGCGAATCCGCCGGTTTCCTGCGGCTTTCCGGATTCCCCGAAGTCCCTGAGCCCTCTTGGTCTTTCTCCACTTGGGCGATGTTGTCCATCATGAGGTTGAAGACCTTGTAGCTGACTTCCAGGTCGCGGGGGTCCACCCCCTGCAGGACCCGCTCCTCGATCTTCCGTGCTGACTCCATGATGTGGGAGACCGACCGGCGGGAGCTGTCCGTCAGGTGCAACTCGCTTTTGCGCCCATCCGCTTCGGGCTTGGTCCTTTGTATCAGGCCTTTGGACTCCATCAGGCCCAGGACCCGAGAGCAGGTCGACCGGGTGATGCCGAAATGGGCTTTCACATCCGACTGGTAGACCGGTTTGCCCAGCTTTTCCTGATGGGCCACGTAGAGGATGATTCTTGAGTTGACCCCGGTGATGCCGGGGATGCGGGTGTCCTTGCTGAGCAAGCGGTTGAGGACGTGATTGAAGATGTGGACAGTGGAGAAAATTCCGCTCGCCTCGTTTGAATGGTCCGACCTCAATTCCGCCAGGGTCTCGTCTAAACCAGCCATAGTTCCTCTCCGATTTTCCTCTCACGATGATCATGAGGAGGGGATGCGGTTTTCCATTATAGTTGTATCTGCAACTGGAATTAGGGCAGATATTTCGTATAGTGAAATATTATCCTCTTCTTGGTGGGCTAGAATGGAAGGGCGGTTTCGCTTCAGGGCGAATCCGCTGAGTCACTAAGCCGAAGGAGGCACTTATGGCAGACTTGAATTTGGAATCGCTGACTGATGGCGCTCGCGATATTTTCCTGGCAGGGGTAGGCCTGGCCGCGATCGGGGTCGACAAGGGCAAGGAGCTGATCGATGAACTGGTCAAGAAAGGCCAGTTGACCGTGGAACAGGGCCGGGACCTGAATAAGGAGCTGACCCGCAAGGCCAAGGACAAGGCCGGTGACACCATCTCCGACGCCCAGGACCGTTTGCTGCGCATGCGTTTGGCCGCCATGGACGAAGACGAGCGCAAGGCCTACGCCGCCCGCGTGGCCAAGCTGGCCGACGACCTGACCGAAGCCGACAAGGCCAAGAAGGAAGAGGCCGGCGAAGCCGATGAATCCGACAAGGCCGATGAGGCCGAGACGGCCAAAGACTAGGACTGGGCAAGAACTAGGACTAGGCAAGGCTTAAGGCCTGTAAAATATCCGGTCGCCGTCCCCTTCGTGGGGACGGCCTTTCCAGCGAACGATTCACCGGCGATGCGCCTGATTCGGGCGGCGCGGTGTGACTGTGAGGGTTTTCATGGCTGATCCAATGATCGATCCCCTGGCCTTGTCCCAGGCCCAGGACCAAGCTCAGGCTCAACAGCAGACCCCGGTTTTGGGGGACAGCCGGCCGCATGGCCGGGCCCGCCGCATCGCCCAGATCATCCGCATCGCCCAGAAATACGACATCCCCCGGGGAGTGACCCCGGTCAAACTGCGTAAGGCCATGGAGGAGTTAGGCCCGACCTTCGTCAAAGTCGGCCAGATCCTGTCCATGAGGTCGGAGATCCTGCCTGAAGACTACTGCTCGGAACTGGCCAAACTCAAATCAGACGCCGACCCCATGCCTTTCGCCTTGGTGGAGCAGGTCCTGAGCCGGGAATACAGCAAACCGGTCTCCCAGGTATTCTCTTCCATCAATCCCAAGCCTTTGGGCTCGGCCTCTCTGGCCCAGGTCCACCGGGCCACCCTGGTGACCGGGGAGGACGTGGCCATCAAGGTCCAGCGCCCGGGCGTGCGGGAGACCATGGCCCAAGACATAGAGATCATCCGTTCCGTGGCCAATACCGCCACCAAGGTCGCCTCGGAAAACACCCAGATCGTGGACTTCATGGGCGTGGTCAACGAATTGTGGGAGACCTTCCAGTCGGAGACGGACTTCATGATCGAAGCCAAGAACCTGCAGGAATTCAAGGCCTTCGCCGACGGTTTCGCTTACATGGACTGCCCGCGGCCCTATCTGGACCTGTGCACCCAGCATGTGCTGGTCATGGATTACATCGACGGGATCGCCATCTCCCAGACCAAACGCCTGCAGGAAGAGGGTTACGACCTCACCGAAATCGGCACCAAACTGGTGGACAACTACGCCACCCAGGTCCTGGACGCCGGCTTCTTCCACGCCGACCCGCATTCGGGCAACATCATCATCCGCGGGGGGCAGATCGTCCTCATCGACCTAGGCATGGTCGGCCGGATCAACGGGGAGATGAGGTCCATCCTCAAACAGATGATCTTCGCCGTCCCCCAGAAGGACTCCGTCACCCTGCAGGAAGGCCTCCTGCGCCTGGCGGACATCTCTTCGACCGGGCAGAACGTCGACCGGGCGACCCTTCTGGCCGACATCGACCTGATCATCGCCGATTACGGGGACGTGGACCTGGATGAGCTGGATATAGCCAAATTCATCATGTCCATGATCCGTCTGGCTTCCCGCAACAACCTCAAGCTGCCGGGGACCATCACCACCGTCGCCCGGTCCTTGGTCACTTTGGAAGGCCTGATCGACGACCTCATGCCTCAGGCCAACATGATCGAGATCATCACCCAGCATGTGCTCACCTCCCGGTCGGTCAAGGGGTCGGTCGCGGACGAGACCCGCAAACTAGGGCTGGAATCGCAGATGGCCTTGCACGGGGGGCTCAACGCTTTGGTTCAGGCCGGCGCGGCCATGAAGATGCTCACCCGGGGCCAGCTCAAGACCAACATCGAACTGGTGGGGTCCGAGGAGCCCATCCGGCAGCTCTCCTTCATGGTGGACCGCCTGACCATGGCCTTGATCGTGGTCGGCCTTTTCGTAGGCTCGTCCATCGTCTATTACGCCCGCATCAAACCGGTGATCTTCGGCATCCCCATCGTGGGCTTCCTCGGCTATGTGGTGGCTTTCATCCTGTCCGCCTGGATCGTCTTCGACATCATGCGCAAGAACCGGGACCTCAAGAAAAAGGGGAAGTAGGGAGCCGGGGCTTGCCTGAGTTTTCCTCCGGAATTCGTTCCCGCCCGCGTCCTTTTTCTCCGCCCAACGCTTTCTCTTCTCCCAACACTTTCTCTTCTCCCAACAAAACGAAAAAGCGGTCCCGGGGGGGACCGCCGACTCGACAAATGCCGACTGTTCAGGCGACGAAGCGATTGGTGATCAGGCGATGAAGTCGAGGAAAGCGTCCACCTGAGCGGCTACGCGGGCCTTGTCTTCGTCGGTGAGGACCACAATGCCGTTGGTCCAGGCTTCCATGGGGACGATGAAGCCGTTCACCTGTTCCTTGAGCAGGTCCATGCCGATGAATTCGACCAGCTCGGACAGCTTCTCCAGCATCGGGGCGGCCGCGTTCCCGCCGGCGATGGAGCTCAGGGTCACCTTGACTCCGGCGGCGGCGGCCGTGTCGCGGTCACCGGCCTCGACGGGGCGGGAGACCCAGTCCAGCAGGTTCTTCAAAACTCCGGGGTAGGAGTTGTTATACTGAGGGGAGACGATCCAGAGGCCATCGGCGTCCTTGATCTCCTGGCGGACCTTGGTCACTGCCTTGGGGGCGGGGAACTCGGCGTCCTGGTCCATCGGGGGCAGGGCGGAATAATCGAGGAATTTGACCTCGGCCCGATCGCCGATCTCGGACACGATGACGTCGGCCAGCTGGCGGTTGAAGGACCCCTGACGATTGGAAGCGACGACCATGAGAATCTTAGCCATGTATGACTCCTTGCGAAATGAGACGGATGGATGATGCCCGCCGGCCGACCGCCATCAAGACAGGTCGGAAGGACAGGTCGTGAGGATAGTCCGCGGGGGAATCCTTGAGGAAACCCATCAGGACGACCCGCAGGCGGGGCAACATGAAGGTCAACGCTTGGCGGAGGGGATCTATTCCCCCTTGACCGTGTGACTTAGCTCATACTTGGCGTATGCTTGACACATATAGCTCATACTTAGGGCGGCCTCCCTCTCTCCGGCCGCTCCGTTGCCATGCTCCGCTGCTTATGGGAGAATGGACGGCATGAAGCCGTTAGCGATTTTCTTCGATATGGATGGGACCCTCATCAATTCCGAGCCTTATTGGGCTCAGTCGGAAAAGGTCCTCATGGAAAGACACGGGCTGGAGCTGACCGACGACCTGCCCGCCTTGTTGCAAGGCACTTCCATGGACAACGTGGCCCGGGTTCTCATCGACCATGGCCTGCCCATGAGCCGGCAGGAGGCCATCCAAGGCATGATCGACTACATGTATGAGCGGGAGAAGGCCCAGATGCCTTGGCTACCGGGGGCCCAGGACTTCCTGCGTCTGGTCGGGCAGACCGGGATCCCCGCGACTTTGGTCACCGGATCCCCCCGGATCCTGGTGCAGGGGTTGGTGGATCAGTCCCCGGAGGGGGTCTTCACCGGTTTCGTCTGCGATGAATCCTTGCCGGACGAGCGCAAGAAGCCCCTGCCTTACCCTTACCGGATGGGGGCTGAGATCCTGGGCCTGGATCCGGATGACCCCCGGACCCTCTCCTCCTGCCTGGTCTTTGAGGATTCGGCCCCCGGCATCCGTTCCGCTCTGGCCGCGGGGCTCCCGGTGGTCCGGATGGAAGGGGAGACCACGACCGAGGCGGCCCGCCAGGCCGGGGCCTTCGAGACCATCAACAGCTTCGAAGGCTTCAGTCTGGACACCATGTCCCGGTTAATGGAGAAGGCGGCCGGAGGTTATTTAGTCTGAACGGTGGCCGCAGGGACCTTGTAGGAATCCAAGGCGTTGGACAGGTCTTTGTCCTGGATCTGCACCTTCTCGTTCTTGAGCACCTGGCTGATCACCTGCTTCATGACCGTGGAATCGCGCAGCCACTTGGCGTAGACGGCCTCGGTCAGCTCCTTCTTCCGGCTCGCGAAAGTGCCCTTGCTGGGGTTGGAGACCATCTTGATCACCTCGTACCCGTCCACCACCTTGACCGGGCTGGTCGTGTACTTGCCTTGGGTCAGAGCGTAGGCCGCGTCTTTGAAGGTGGAGTCGTAGGCCCGGTTGCTGGAGGTGAAGGTGACTTTGCCCCCTTCGTCCTTGCTGGAGGTGTCCAGGGAATAGGTCTTGGCCAATTCGGAGAAGTCCTTGCCTTGGCCCAGTTGGTCGATCACCTGCTGGGCCGTGGCCTGGTCGCTGACCAGGATATGCTGGACGGTCACCTGCGGGTGGAAGTCCTTCCAGGCGTCCGCCAGCTGGGCGGGGGAGACCTTCTTCAGTTTCTTCAAGGCCACTTCGCTCAGAAGATTGGTGCGAAGGCTGCGTTTGAAGGAGTCCTTGGTGTAGTTGTTCTGGCTCAGGTAGGAGTCGAATCCGGACCCGTATTGGTCCTGATAGCCCTTGTAGGCCTTGTCCACTTGGGCCTGGCTGACGGAAGACCCGTAGGCATGGTCCAGGGCCCGGTAGATGAGCAGGTTGGCGAGGATGGTCTTGCTGCTGGGGGAGCTCTTGAGCTCTTGGTAGAAGGCCTCTTGGCTCACGTCCCCGCCTTGGTAGGTGGCCACGCTGGGGGACGATCCGCAACCGCCCAACAAGAGGGTGGCGGCTGCGAGGGTCGCGAGGATGGGGGTCAAGGGGGTCTTCATCTTCCGCATCAAGCATCTCCTTCTGCGTTTGCATCCAGGCATCCGAGGGCGGCCCTGCCGGTCTTCGGATGTTCGTTTCGGCATTTTATTCTGCTTAGGCGAGGGAAGAAAATATTCAGCTTCTTCAACCTATGCTCTGCATAATAACATCCATCGCCTATAAGGGTTTTCTTCGTCTGACCGATATGCGGACATGGGCCTGCATCTCCCTTTATATATGGTCGGTACTGTGGGTATAATTTCTGATAAATATTTCATAACTTCTAGGGGATATGAATTATTTATCAAAGTTATAAGGATTGATAAGAATATCTTTTATGGGTATTCGATGAGATAACGGAGGGGATTGATGCGAGCGCAAAGAAAAAATCTCTCGGTTTTTCTAGCGGCGACAGTCGCGGTCGGCACCTTCGCCAGCGTTCCATTCACAGGGATGCAGGCTTTCGCCGCCGATGACCTCCCCGGGAGCCAGGCCGCCCAGGTGGCCCAGGTCTCAGGGAGAACCGCCCGGTCAGCCAAGGCCGGTGGGAAACAACTGCTCGGGAAGGTGACCGCCAACCAAGCGGTCCAGGCCGCCATCAACGGGCAGGACGATTCCACCACCCAGGCCATCCGGGCCCAGCTGGCCGCCAGGAAGATCGATTATTCCAAGCTGAGCAAAGTCCAACAAGAGAACACCTACGTGGACGTCGTCGTGCGGATGACCGCCGCCCCGGCCTCCACCAACGGCAGCGTCAAGGCCAACTATTCCAGTACGGCCGAGATCGAACAGGCGACGGACAAGGTGATCGCCGCCCAAGCCGGAGTGAAGAAGGCCGTCCAGGCCGTCACCGGTCAGGCTGCCGGGGAAAGCTACGGTTACGTGATCAACGGTTTCTCCACCAAGGTCCAGGTGAAGAACCTGGCCCGCGTACGTCAAGTGCCCGGCGTCCAGTCCGTGACCGTGCAAAAGGTCTTCTACCCCTTGGAGGCCAACGCCAACTCCATGGCCAACGTGCAGGCCGTGTGGTCGGCTTACAAGTACAAGGGCGAAGGGACGGTCGTGGCCGTCATCGACACCGGGATCGACCCCAACCACAAGGACATGCGTCTGAGCAAGAGCACTGTCGTCAAGCTCAAGAAGTCCGACGTGGCCCGGTTCATCAAGCAAGCCAAACATGGCAAGTACTTCACCGAAAAGGTGCCTTACGGCTTCAACTACGCGGACAACAACACCATCATCACCGACACCACGGTCGATGAGCAGCACGGCATGCACGTGGCGGGCATCATCGGGGCCAACGGCACCGGCAGCGACCCTGCCACCTCCGTCGTGGGCGTCGCGCCTGAATCCCAGCTCCTGGCCATGAAGGTCTTCACCAACTCCAACACCTCCTCCACCACCGGCACCACCACCATCGTGGCGGCCGTGGAGGATTCTGCCAAGATCGGGGCCGACGTGCTCAATATGTCGCTCGGTTCCACCTCCGGCAACCAAGGCCTGCAAGACCCTGAGCAGCAAGCCGTCCAGAACGCCAACGACTCGGGCACGGCCGCCGTCATCTCCGCCGGCAACGCGGGGACCACCGGTTCGTCCACCGAAGGCGTGAACAAGGATTACTACGGCCTGCCGGACAACGAGACCGTGGGCAACCCGGGCACCTCCCGCGGGGCCACCACCGTGGCTTCGGGCGAGAACACCAAGGTCACCACCATGGCGGCCACCATCACGGATGGTGACTTCCAGCTGGGGCCCCAGGCCGTCAAGCTGTCCGACAACAAGTACGCCTCCGCCTTCGACCGCAAGCAGTTCGCCGTCGTCACCGACGCCTCGGGCAACCTGAGCCTGGGCAGCCCCGGCGACTTCACCGACGCCGTCAAAGGCAAGATCGCCATCGTCCGTCGGGGAAGCCTGACCTTCACCGCCAAGCAGGCCAACGCCAAGACGGCCGGAGCCGCGGGTCTGATCATCGTCAACAACCAGGACACCGACGTTCCCCTGACCTCAATCTCCCTGTCCGCCGATTTCCCCACCTTCGGCTTGTCCGGAGTGTCCGGCCGGAAGCTGGTGGAATGGGTCAAAGCCCACCCGAACGACACGTTCGGCGTCGCCATCAAACTGTCCCTCCTGCCCAACGCCAAGTATTCGGTGGACAGGATGTCCGACTTCACCTCCTACGGCCCGGTTTCCGACCTTTCCTTCAAGCCGGACATCACCGCCCCCGGCGGGAATATCTGGTCGACCCAGAACAACAACGGCTACACCAACCTGTCCGGGACTTCCATGGCTTCCCCCTTCGTGGCCGGTTCCCAAGCGATCCTCAAGCAGGCGATCAACAACAAGAAGAACGCTTTCTATGAGGCTTACTATAAGAACCTCAAGGGCAGCCAGCTGACCGACTTCATCAAGGCCATCGAGATGAATACGGCCCAGCCCATCAACGATGAGGCCTACAACAACGTCATCGTCTCTCCCCGCCGCCAAGGCGCGGGTCTGGTCGACGTGAAGGCCGCCATCGACGCCCTGGAGAACAACCCCTCCACCGTGGTCTCCGAAAACGGATACCCCGCGGTCGAGCTCAAGTCCTTCACCACCACCAGGAAGACCTTCAAGCTGGTCTTCACCAACCGGACCAAGAAGACCTTGGTCTACACCATGGATTCCAATGAGGACACCGACGGCGTCTACACGTCCGCCATCGACCCCAAGAACGGGGTCCTTTACGACGCCAAGATCGCCGGGGCCAGCATCAAGTCCGGCAAGCGAAGCATCAAGGTCAAGGCGGGCAAGACCGTGAAGGTCACCTTCACCCTTACCCTGCCCAAGACCTTCGATCAGGACCAGTATGTGGAAGGCTTCCTCAACTTCAAAGGGAACGACGGCTCCCGTCTCAACATCCCCTACCTGGGATTCTTCGGCGACTGGGCCGGCCTGGACATCGTGGACGCCATCAACGGCGTCACCTTCGACGGGACCGTGGGCAACTACGGAACCATCCCCCTGCTGACCAACGCCTCCAACGGAAGCCAGTATTACGGCGGCCTCACCCAGGACGCGAAGGGGAACCTGAAGGTGGACGTCTCCCACCTCGCCTTCTCCACCAATCCTGACGCAACTTTCAACGCCATCAGCATGCAGTATTACCTGCTGCGCAACGTGCACGACGTGAAGGTGGAGATCCTGGACGCCAAAGGCAAGTCCGTGACCACCCTGTCCACTTCCGCGGAAGAGACCAAGAGCTACTATTACTCCAACGGGCAGCGCTTCGTCTACTTCCACCCGCCCAGCTGGGACGGCAGCTACTACGATCAGGCCACCGGCAAGACCGTCAAGGCGGCCGATGGGAAGTACGTCTACCGCATCTCCGCCGCCCCTGAAGGCAGCGCCAAGCGACAGTCCTACGACGTGTCCTTCACCCTGGATTCCCAGGCCCCCCAGGTCCGCAACATCGATCTGGCGGCCAAGACGGAAAACGGCGCCACTTCTTACTACCTGACCGCCGAGACCAAGGACGACCTGTCCGGCCTCGACGCCAAGAGGAACGCGGGAACGGCGATCAACCAGGTGGTCAACAACGACGCCAGCTACACCGTCACCGGCACCACCGCCGACGGCTACTCCCAGATCGAGATCCCGCTGACCCCGGCCCAGGCCAAAACCCTGGGCGACGGGGACAACATCGTGGAACTCTATCTGACCGACAACGCCAGCAACGTCTTCGACGATGTGGTGACCGCCCAGAAGCCCGAGTCCGTCGTCTACAGCCTGGTCCTGAGCAAGGGCGGCCTGCCCGGTAGCATCACCCAGCTGACGTCCGGCTACCGCGGCGGGGTCAGCGGGGGTAGCTTCGTCTTCACCGGCACCTACCCGGCCCGGGTCTACGGCACCTATACCAACGCCGATGGCAAGATGCGGAACCTGACCGTCTCCTACGATCCCCAAAGCCACCTGTTCGCGGCCAGCCTGCCGCTGGAGGCCAAGGATTACGAGACCACGGTGACCCTGTACACCAACGCCGCCCGCACCAAGGTCCTCAAGAAGATGACCGCCAAGGTCCGTCTGCAGGCCCCGGTCTTCTCCGATCTCACCGTGAACGGCGGCGAGGATGAGACCTCCGAGCAGAAGGTCGAGGTCAAGGGCAAAGTCAGCTCCGACGCCGTCATGGTCGTCCTGCGCTCCTCCGGCTCCTTCTCCACCGTCCGCGCCCAGATCGCGGATGATGGCAGCTTCAGCGCCGAGGTGCCCGTGATCTACGGCGACAACTCGGTGACCGTGACCGCTACCGACGCCGACGGCAATCAGACCTCGGTCCGTAAGAGCGTTTCCTCCTCTTACGACCCCGATGTGCTGAAGAACGCCGTCTCCTTCGACAACGGAATCACCTTCGGCGAGAACGAGGTCGGCCTCACCTCCCGCTTCTACGACGCCAAGACCGGCATCGCGACCATCACCGGCAAGGTCAAGCACCCCACCACGACCCTCAAGATCGATGGCAAGGATGTGGACATCAACGACGACCTCACCTTCAGCGTCCAGCTGAAGCTGGGTCAGGCCGGCCGCAAGGTTTTCAGCGTCATCTACGGCGATTCCTCCCAGGAGAAGGTGGTCCAGGACACCCTGGTCTTCGAGCTGGATTCCGTTCCTCCCACCCTCTCCTTGAAGAACCCCACCGATAAGGAGGTGAACGTCAACAAGGCGCAGTATCGCATTCGTGGCACCGCTACCGACAATCTCAACTACCTGCAGCTGTTCATCAACGGCAGCAGCGTGAAGAATCAGTACGCCGACATCGATATGAACAGCGGTCAGCCCGGCAAGATGGACATCGATGAGACCGTCAACCTGTTGCAAGGCAAGAACGTGATTACCGTGACCGTCTCCGACTTCGGCGGCAACAAGGTCACCAAGGTCGTCACCGTCAACTACACCCCGAAGAAGGCGCTGAATAAGCCGAACGTCACGGCTTCCTTGGCGAACTCGGGACGCGTGGTGAAACTGAACGCGGCGGCCGGGGCTTCCGGGGCCGCGGCACAGACCGTGCGTTTCAGCTCCGACGACGGCGCCACCTACCGCGACCTGCCGGCTGAAGGAGTGCAGGTGGCCGCTAACGGCACCTACTTCTTCAAGACCGTGGACGCCGCGGGCAACGAGTCCGAGGCCGTCTCCTACCAGGTGACCTCCGTCAAGCCGACCGCCGACGGATCGCCCGCGGCCAGCCAGGAGCAGAAGGACCTCCTTTCCGCCTCCGAGGTCCGGGCCCGTCAACTGGTCGCCACCGGCAAGTATGACTCCGCCTCCGTCAGCAAGGTCCAGGCCGCTTTGGCCGCAGCCCAGTCAGCCGCCGCCGCGCCCCAGGCATCCAACGATGCCCTGGCCGCCGCCCAGCGCAATCTGGACTCCGCGGTCAATGGCGCCGTCATCAAGCTGAACGACGAAGACCGGAGTTTCACCCTGGATGAGATCGCCGCCCTACGATCCGTCAGCGGCGATCCCCAGGCTGGCGCCGGGCTCCTGGCCCAGGCGAACGCCGGTACCGTCACCGCCCAGGAAGCGGACTTTCAGCTGCGGGCCTTGGCCAACGCCAAGCTGAACCTGGCCCAGCAGAAGGTACAACAGGATGCCTCGGCCCTGGCAGGCGCCTCCGGCTCGGCCAAGGCCACCGCCCAGCAGCAGGCCAAGCGGGCCACCGATGCCCGCAACTCCGGCCTGGCCGCGGTCGATGTCGCCGGCAAGCTGTCCGCCCTCCAGCAGGTGCGGAAGGCCGAGTGGATCGTCTCTTCCGCCGCTGACGCAGCCAAGGCCAACCCCAACGCCGGCAAGCGGGTTCCCGCTTCCTCCCTCGGGGTGATCTTCAAGGCGGGCAAGGCCTCTCGGAACGCCCGGAACGCCCAGGTGAAGAAGAGGGCTGAGAAGAATAAGGGTGCTGCGCGCTCTTCCGCTAAGGAGTCCGCTGCGAACCGCGCTCCGTCTTCCTCCAGGAAGCCCGCTTTCAAGAAGTCCGCGGCCGGTCTGGACAAGGTTCCTGCTTCCGCTTCTTCGGTTGACCCCTCAGGGACCGCCGACGACGCAGATAAGGCTGGGGATGCCAAAGATGCCAGGGTGCTCGGGTCCGCCCGTGCGGGCCAAGATTCATCTGCGGCCGCTTCCCGGGAAGCCCGCACAGTCAAGGACAAGTCCGCGGCTCAAGCCGTGAACGCCTCTGGCGCCACTGGCGCCGTTCGCAAGGCCGATGCCGCGACGACCGCCACCGCCACCAATCCTTCCTCCCGGGAAGGTCTCCTGGCCCTGGTCGTCATCTCCGTCTCGGTCGCCTTCGTTTCCGCCGTGACGACCCTGTCCGTGGTTTTGAGGATGAAGCGCCAAGCTCAGAAATAGCCTCCGCCTCATAAAACGGTTAAACGGAAAGAGGGCCCCAACCAAGTGGTTGGGGCCCTCTTTCATGCCCGCGCTTGGCTTCCCCCTACCTTATTGCCTTGGCGTTTTCGTCACTAAGGCTATTCTCGCCGCTTATGCAGCTTATGCCACTCCGCGCGTGTACTAAGTCAAAGTATCTGAAAAGACCCCTTATTTTTAGCCCCTGAATTTTTGAACTTCGACTTAGTCCACAGCCGGTGGCCCAGACCGGCTCCACGAGGTGTCGGATTTCATCGATTCTTGTAGAATTCGACAATTTTCATCGTCATTTTTTATGAATTCGGCCGATGCGAACGGACCTACGATCGAATACGATTGACATATCGGTCATGGTGGCCGTGGGCTAGGGTGTTTTTCCCGCAAACGCCCATCAGCAGTGCCCGCCAGTGAAAAGCATTCGTTACGGGGAAGGTCCGTCTTCGCGAATGACCGGCCGTTGAAAACACTTGCCATTAAAAACGCCCTTCCGGACACGGAAAGAAAAGGGCGGAAAAGAGGTAGAAATGAATCCTTCGACTCATCGTGGAGATCGACAAAACATCCGACAAGGCTGGCAAGAAGAAGTCCGGCAACAAGAAGCTAGGCGAGAAGAAGCGCGGCAAGAGGGAGCTTGGCAAGGAAACCACCAAGGCGATCGGCAGGACGCACGGCAAAATAATCAGCAGAACGCTCGATGGGAAAGTCGAGAAGAGGCGAAAACCCCGGCAAAGGCCCTGGAAGCGGAGCCGGGAAGACTGTTCACCCATGCGGGGAAGTCTTTCGTGGTCTCGGTGGTGAAGGTCCTTCTCGCCCTTCTATGCCTGGTCCTGGCCACCGCTGCCGGCCGCATCCAGATTCCGGGCAATCCAGTGCCTATCACCCTCCAAACCGCGGTCCTCATGTGCATGGCCCTCACCCTGTCCTTGCCGCAGATCACCGCAGCCGTGGCTTCCTATATCGCCTTGGGACTCGCCGGTTTCCCCGTTTTCTCGGGATTCATTTCGGCCGCGGCTTTGGTCGGGCCGACGGCGGGCTACATCTGGGGGTTCCTGGTGGCAACCTTGGTCACGGCCGTCATCGCTGGCGCGACCCGATCCCGATCGGCGGTGGATGTGGCCGCAGCCGCGAGTGCACGCCGGTTTGATGGGGGATTAAGGGACGTCATGGGCATTGGCAGCGGTCGCAGGGGTAGTCGGATTTCCAGACAGGTTTTCAGCCGGGTTCTTACGCTCTCCCGCTTCGCCCTCGCCTGTTTCGTCGGCCTGATGCTGACCCAGTATACGATGGGGATTCTTATGCAGGCCTTCCTGACCCATGTCTCGGTCAGTTCTTTGATCATGGTTTCCCTCCCCTTCCTCGCCGCTGATTCGATCAAGGTCGTTTTCGCCCTGATTTTCTCCTTAACCTGCATGAAATTCGTGGAATCGACGGACGCACCTTCCGAAAAAGGAGAATGATTTTCCCGGCGATTGGGAGATTATGGAATTTCCGACAGAAGCGGCGGTTTGCGACCGCGCTGGGCCCTTTGCTGTCCTGATTCTTAGGAGCCGCCTCAATCGAATTAAGCAAAAGCGAGATGAAAAAGACATGGAGGAGGAGAAGCGTAGCCGTTGTGCGGGATTCATCGTTTTTGGAGATGGAGGATCAATCGGTTCCCCTTGAAGAAAGGTGGTCGATTTTCATCCATAATCAGACCGGAGAGCATGTTTTCACCGTCGTCATCCACAGTCAAAACTCTCATCGGCAGTCACATGAGAAAAAGCCCGATCTCAATTTGCAATGCGTGCCCGCCGGAGATTTCATCGTTCGCGCATCGGCGAGATTCCATTGGGGAGGTTTGTTGCCTTTCATCCCCAGCGAGTAAAAGTCGATTATCGCCCGCGCGTCAAGCGATGGATCGAGTAAAGAAGCCGTGACCAGCTATGAATATACGGATTTGTATGGCCAACGACGGATGAAAAGGGGAGGGAAGGCTTATCCTCGTCTGCTTTCGCAGTCAGCGACTAAATGACCGAATCGTCCTGATGGGGTAGAAAGCAGGGAAATCTTGTGGAGGTAAGGGGACTCGAACCCCTGACCCTCTGCTTGCAAAGCAGATGCGCTACCAGCTGCGCCATACCCCCGGGGATGAAGTCATCCGTGGGCCCAGGAGGACTTGAACCTCCGACCTCGTCCTTATCAGGGACGCGCTCTAACCAGCTGAGCTATGGGCCCGCACGAGCCGCCTAAGTTCCCTCAAGCCGCACACGTGGATATCTTACAAGGGGGTCTGGAAGACGTCAAATTTTTCGTGTCAGGTGTGTCGGTCGGCTGAGGCCGAGCTTGTTGACCTTGATCTTAGTCTTTACTCGAGCTTCATTATGACTGAAGCTAGCCTTGGTCATGCCTTGGCCTGGACCCGGGGCGGACTGGGGTCGGCTGGTGCCGAGCTCGCATCTTTGTTTCAAGCCTTTTGCTTTAAGCCTCGTCAGGATTGGGCCGGATCTGCGTCTCTGGCCTGCGCCCGTGTCACAATGGGGGAGTGGTTGAAGAACGGCTAGTTGTGGGCCCCGTCGAGGTCTTTGTGACCCGCAGGAGGGGGAACCGCAACATGTATTTACGCGTCAAGCCTCCCCGCGGCCGGGTCGAGGTTTCCGCCCCGATGCGGGCGTCGAAGCGGTCGATCGCGGATTTTGTTCGGTCCCGTGCGGAGTGGATTCACCATCAGCGGGAAGTCCTGCTCGCGCAGGGAGTCCTCCTCCAAAGGGAGATCCTCTTGCAGGGAGACATCAATCAACAGGGGAATCTCTTCCAGCAAGGGGAGAGCCTCCTTCAAGGGGAAGGCGCTTTCAACCAGGACCGTCCCCGGCTCATCCCTGTGACCGTCTGGGATTCTCGGACTCGGGAAGAGGCTAAAACGAACCTGCGTCCTCGGGTTGAGGGGATTCTGGCGACCTACCGGCAGACCATCGGCCGTCAGCCCGAGATGATCACTTTCCGGGCCATGACGTCCCGCTGGGGGTCCTGCACGCCCGCCACTGGCCGCATCCGCATCAACTTGGCCCTGGCCGCCGTCCCGGACCCGCTGGTGGAGTACGTGGCCGTCCACGAGCTGACCCACCTTTACGAGAGAGGCCATGGGAAAAACTTCCGCGATCGCATGGACCTCTACCTGCCCGACTGGCGGTCGCGCAGAAGGGAGTTGAATCAGTATTCGATTTATTAAGGATGAAAATCCAAGTTATTAAGGATACAAGTTTGATTTGCTAAGGAAGGGGAATCCGATTTACTCAGGACGAGGAATCTGATTTACTGAGGCTGGAAATCCGATTTGCCAAGAATTGGAATCCGATTTACTGAGGGTAAAAAGGGGAGAAGCGCGAGGGCAAGTCAGTCGTCAGTCCTGCTGAGAGGTAGAGGGATAGCGGAATCCTCCTGCCGGATCCTGCCCAACTCCTCTTTCCCGTGAATCAGCTGGGTGAGCAAGGCGCAGTAGGGGGTCGGGACGCCGTAACGCTGGCCTTTGCGCCAGACCGCGCCATCGATGAAGTCGATTTCGGTGGGTCTGTGGTTGACCACCAGATCCTGGTACATGGACGGGTAGTGATCCGCGATGTCGGCGGTGAAAGTGGCGGTGATGTGCGCGACCACTTCGTCCACATCCAGCTGGACCTGCTCGCAGGCGGCCACGGCGGCGAATTCGCAGACGATGCGGCGGATCACCTCCGCAGCCGCGGAGGTCCGCCCATATTGGCCGATGTTGCATTCGAGCAGGGAGCACAGGCAATTCATGGTTCCGTTGACGCAGGCCTTCCGCCAGATGGAATATTTGACGTTCTCGCTGTAGACGGCATTGAGCCCGGCCTCGTCGAGCACGGTCACCAGCCGTTTGGTGAAGGTCTCCGCCGCCTCCCCGGGCCGCAGGTTCTGCAGCTCCACGTTGCCGTCCCCGAAAAGGGTGACATGGCCGGGGGCGGTCATTCCGGCGGTCCACATGGTCACGCCGAGGATGATGTGATCTTCGGCGGCGTACTTTTTGATGATGTCTTCGTGGCCCAGGCCGTTGAGCAGGCAAAGGAGGTAGGTGTCCGGCCCGATGAGGGGACGGATGGCTTCCAGCATGGCGTCCAACTGCTGGGATTTGACGAAGAGGATGATGACCTGGGGCCTGAGCTGGCCGGCTTCCTGCGGACTGTAGATGGGCAGGCGGTCCACCACTTCGCGGCCGTTGTAGCGGGCGACCAAGCCTGCGGTCCGGATGGCGTCGACGTTGGCCTGCCACCCGTCGACGAGACTGACGCTGTTGCCTGCTTGATGAAGCATGAGTCCGAAGCGGCTGCCCATCCCGCCAGCTCCGACGATGGTGATGTTCATGGTCTGGGAATTCGAATCCGTCATTTTTCGCCTCGTTCCGCCTGGTAAGGGAATCATCGCCAGGCATGAAAAAACCGCCGGGAAGGAATCCTCCCGGCGGTTTTCACTTTAGTACCAGCTCTGCAATTCGGCCTGGCCCATGATGCGGTTATCGTGCGGTTATCGTGCATTTCAGCATGCCCAGCATGCGCGCAGTGCGCCGATCATGCACTCGCAGGGCCAATATGTCCGCAGGCTCAGCTCAGCTCAGAGCTGGGGCCTACTCGGCGTTGTGGATGCCCTTGCGGCTGGCGTTGCTCAGGGTTTCGGTCCCCTTGGCTTCCTGGGCGGAGACCAAGGCGTTGGTCATCTGGGTGAAGAGGTCGCCGTAACCGCCAGGGGTGGAGGCGGGCAGGACCACGGTCTTGGCGTTGTTGGACTCGGACAGGGACCTCATCACATCCAGATACTGGTTGAAGAGGACCACGTTGTTCACGTCGTCGATGTCCATTCCGACCCCTTGCAGGCTCTTGATCTGGTCGACGATACCGTTGGCGATTTCGCGACGGTAGTTGGCCTGACCTTCACCTTGCAGACGGGTGCGCTCGGCCTCGGCCGCGGCCTGGGTCTCGATGGCGATGCGGTTGGCCTCTGCGCGTTCGCGGGTGGCTTCCTTCTCGCGCTGGGCGGCGTTGATGGAGTCCATAGCCGCCTTGACCTGGTTGGACGGGTCGATGGAGGTGATGAGGGTGCGGACCACGGTGAAGCCGAAACGGGCCATCTCCTGGCCGACGGTCTTCTGGACGTCAGAGGCCACGTCGTCCTTGCGGGCGAAGGCGTCGTCCAAAGTCAGCATGGGGATGGCGCTTCGCAGTGCGTCTTCCATGTAAGAGCGCAGCTGGCCGGCAGGGTCCTGCAGCTCGTAGTAAGCCTTGGCAACGTTGGGGGCTTCGACCCGGAACTGGGTGGAGACGACCACGTTGACGAAGACGTTATCCAGGGTCTTGGTTTCCACCTTGACGATCAGCTGGTTGACCCGCAGGCTGGTCTTGGTGGCGATGCGGTCCACAAGGGGGATTTTCATGTGGATGCCAGCGCCGGAGACCGAGTGGAATTTCCCGAATCGTTCGATGATGTAGGCCCGCTGTTGAGGGACCACATAAAGGCTGGCAAGGAAAATCCACAGGATGATGACCAGAATGATGATAAGTGCGATTGGACCGCCCATATCTGCTCCTTAATGTGATGCCATCCGCAGCTGGGCCGGTTCCCTGTCAGTCCTCAGGACCGACAGGGATATCCGGTATTCAGCGGCAGTCGTATGATGGCATGCCTGATATTGTCCTCCTTGGAAATCTCTCTCGGAAATCTCGGACGGAGTCCGCCTTCGCGGTAATCATCATGATAATACAAGGTCTTATACAAGGACCCCCGTGGATTCCGAATGAGTCCACGAGGGTGCCCTTATGCTTGCATATGCGCATAAATCATAATGGGGAAATCATAAAGCGAAAAGCCTGCGCTGAAGACCTGCCCAGCCTTAGCCTCGCGCCGAAGCCGGCAAGACCGCCCTTCCGCTTTAGTTCAGGTGAGCGCGCAGGAACCAGAGGAACTTCTCCAAGGACTGCACGTGGTCCTGGATGATGTTGGAGCTGACCACATCCAAGTCATCCAACTGCTTGATCGCCTGACGGTCGTTCTCCACGAAGGAGGCGTAGTAGTCGGCCAAAGCCTTGACGTAATCCAAAGCGTCACGGGACCCGGTCAAGGAGAACTGGTCCCAAGTGCGGTGGGCGATGATCCCGTCTGCCCGACCATCGGACCATCCACCCAACTGGGCGATGCGTTCGGCGGTCTCATCGGCCTGCTCGAGCACGGAGTCGACCTCCGGGTCCAGCATCTCATGGATGGCGATGAAGTTGGCCCCTTTCATGTTCCAGTGGGCGTGCTTCAGAATCAAAGCCGCCTCCTGCTCCTGGCTGAGGCGTCCTTGCAGAATCTCAATGGCCTTCTGGGAAGCTTCTTCGCTGAGACCGGGAGTGGTATAAGTGAGTTCCATCGTGACCTCCTTTGCGGCCGGTTCTTGGTTTCTTCGACCGCGCACAATCCATTTAACCAGATTGGCGCAGGAACCGTACCGGAAAGGCTCTCGCTAAGGGAGAAATGTCACCTAGGTCACGAATGGGCGGGGGAGTCCTTGGAATCCTGGGTATCCTGGGTATCTTCGGCCGCTTCGGTACCTTCGGCATCTCGGCCATTCCCATGGCTTCCTTTGATGGGGTCGATGGCGTCCGCGGGCTGGTCGGGTTGCACCAGCCTGACCTCCACGGTCTGGATGCGGCGACCGTCCATGGCGGTGACGGTCATGGTGAAGCCATCGAAGTTGTCCGCGGCGGCGGAATCGGTCTTCTGGCCAGCCTGAGTCCCTTTCCCCTTCTTCTCTTTGCCGCCAGTGTCGTTCTTCTTGCTCTTGTCGTCCTCTCCCAAGCGGTCGCCGGGGCGGCCTCCAGCATGATTCTCCGTGCGATTGTCCGCATGATCCCCCACACGGCCGGGTCGGGGATTCAGCTCGGACGTGGTTTCGGCATTGGCCCCGGAGACGATCCCCGTCCCCGAGATGCGCAGTTCCTGGCCTGGGTAGCCCAGTTCGCCGGTATGGGCCTGGAGGTAGCCGGCCACGGTCTCGTAGGGCCCATCTTCCAGTTCGATGCCGGAGATGTCGGCGAAATCCTCCAAAGTCATGCCGCCGTCCACGGTCATCATGCCATCGTGGAAGGCGGTCGCCTGGTGGGCGGGACCGTCTTCGGGCAGGTCATACTCGTCGCGGATGTCGCCGACCAGCTCCTCGGTCATGTCCTCCAAGGTGACGATTCCGTCGGTTCCGCCGTATTCGTCGATGACGATGGCCAGGTGGATCCCCTTCTTGCGCAGAAGGCTGATGGACGGCAGGATCTTGGACGTTCCGGGCAGGCTGATCCCTTCCCGGGTCACGTCCCGCACGGTCCGGGCCTGGAGGTCACGCACGTCCAGCAGGTCGCGCACATGCACGAAGCCGAGCACGTCATCGAAATCCTTGCCGATGACCGGGTAGCGGGAGTAAGGCAGGTCGCGCACGAAGCCGGCCGCCTCGGGCAGGGGCATATCCCCGCTGATGAAGGTCACGTCCGCTCGCGGCCGCATGACTTCCGCCACGATGGTCTCCGAAGCGTCGAAGACGTCGTCCAGGATCACCCGCTCATCCTTGCCCAGTTGCTCGTTGGAGGAGACGAGGACGCGCAGCTCGTCGTCGGACACTTCGCTTTCGGTTTCGTTGGGGTCGAAGCCGAGCAGACGGACCAGACCGTTGATGTTTTTGCTGATCAGCCAGATCAGGGGTGCGCAGACGGTGGCGATGGCGTCGACGACCGGGACGACGGCTCGGGCGATCTTCACCGGTTGTTGCAGGGCTATGCGCTTGGGGGTTAGCTCGGAGACCACGATGGAGAAGTAGGAGATGATGAGGGTGAGCAGGACTGTGGAAAGACCGCTGGCGAAGCCCCGGGGCAGCCCCCAGGAGACCAGGACGGGGGTGAGGAAGGGGGCGATGGAGCTGGCGCCGAAGGAGGCGGAAAGGAAGCCGGCCAAAGTGACTCCCAGTTGCACAGTGGACAGGAAACGATTGGGATTCCGGGCCACCCGGGCCACTCTCGCCCCGCGTTCGTCCTCCTGTTCCAGCTGTTCCAGCTGCGAGGTGCGCAAGGAGATCAGAGCCATCTCGGTACCGGAAAAGACCGACCCGATGAGCATGAAAATGATGATGGCGATGATGTCGATCCAAAGCGATGACATGTCAGTTCCTATTCCTTAATTCCTCGATTTTCGGTCTATGGTCGTGACCGTTCGCGTTTGTCTTTACTTCAATCGACCCCGCTGGAGTCTCGCTTGCGGATCCACCAGCGGCCGATCTCGATTCGTCGCCTGACTTGGAGAGAAGACCGCCCACAGGGTCGCTTCAGCTAAAGCGGACGTCATCAGAAGCTGAGGACCTCCACCAAGCCGGTCGTCATCACGTAGCGGGCGCCGACGATCTTCAACTTGTCATCGGCCAAGGCCCGGCGGATGATCTCCGATCGATCCACCAGACGCTCGATCAGCAGGGAGATATGGATGCGTTCGATATCCGCCGGCTCGTCCACTTCGGATTCGATGGCGGTCTTGACCGTTTCCAAGGCCTGATTGATGCTGTAAGTCATGAAATCGGTGTCTTGGCTGGTCCGGGCCAGCTCGGTCGCCTTTTTCAGCAGGCCGCAATCCTGATGGGACATGACCACGATGATGCTCACATGCAGGCTGTCCACCGCGTATTCCAGCGACTCCAAGACGGCTTGGTCGATGGTCGCTCCGGCGGTGCGGACGGTGAAAATGTCTCCCAGACCTTCGTCGAAGATCACCTCGACCGGGACGCGGGAATCCGAGCAGGACAGGACGGCAGCATCCGGATTCTGGCTATCCACAAGGGATAAGCGGGTCTCCTCATCCTGCCAGGGATGCTCGGCCTGTCCCAGGGCGAAGCGTTTATTGCCTTGAAGCATGCGGGTCCACACGGCGTTCGAGCGGTTTTCCTCGGCCATTTCATTCAAATCGTTATCCATGCCTTCATTATCCCCGTCCGTAACGATTTTAAGGAATGATCGCGCTTGATGGATTTTTGATCTGTCTGATTCGCCTTGTCCAACGAAGATTTGTGGGTTTCTCCCGGGCGGCGCGATGCAGGGGAGGAAAAGGAAAGCGGGGAAGGGCGAACGAAAGCGAGGAAAGGCAGAAAGATAAACGATGGACGGGTAAGGGTCAAGCGAAGAATGGAGAAGACAACAGTAAAAAACAAAAGAGAAGGCAAAGAAAAGTGGTGGCCGCCATACGGTCGACCACCGCAAAACCTCACTCCCATCAGGAATTCATGGTTGGGGTGAATCCCAACCCAAGCGGAGTCCTGACTCAAGTGGGAATCCCGGCCCAGGCGGGAATCCCAGCGGGAGGGAGAAGAAGAAACCTACTTTTCGGACTCGGCCAGACGCTGGCGAGCGGCCACGATGTCCTCGTTGGCCTTGGAGGCGTTGGTCCAGTAAGAGCCGGGCTGTACTTCCTTGCCGGGCTCCAGAGCCTTGTATTGGTTGAAGAAGTGATCGATGACATCCCTGTGGTAATCGGGGATGTCATCGATGTCCTGGAACTTGTCGAAACGGGCATCGGCGGGCACGCACAGGACCTTGTCATCGCCGCCGGCCTCATCGACCATGTGATAAAGGCCCACGGCGCGGCATTCGACCACGCAGCCGGGGAAGAGGTTGGGGCGCAGGTCGCCCATGTAGATCAGGGCGTCCAGCGGGTCTCCGTCTTCGCCCAGGGTGTCTTCGATGTAACCGTAATCATCGGGATAGCCCATGGAAGTGAAGAGGATGCGGTCCAGCTTGATGCGGCCGGTTTCGTGGTCCACTTCGAATTTATCGTGGGAACCCTGAGGGATCTCGACCAAGACGTCGAATGTTTCTGCCATGAATGCTCCTTTGAGTGTGGCCGGCGGGAAAGGTGGCCCCGCCTTGTTGATCTTGGGGATGTCTTCATTATAGGGCAAGGCATGAAGCCTGCCGGTCTTCCGACTCGGTGGGCTTTTCAGTCCTTGTCGCCGGGATGACGGACGGTGAGGATGTGCGCCACGTCGGCCCAGGGGGCCAAAGAGACGTAGTTGTCGTAGCTCCAGGTGAAATCGCGCCCGGTGAGTTCGTCTTTCAGCCTCAGCTCGCTTCCGGTCAGACCCAGGTCGCCCAGCTCGATGTGCACCTGGCCTTGCTGGGCGTTGTGCCCGTCGAGATTGACGACCACGATGACCGTGTCGGACTTGCCGTTTTCGCTCAGCTCGGCAGGCAGGTGGCGGTAGAAGGCGACCATGGCCGGATTCCGGGTTTCGAGCATATGCAGGTCATGGTAGGTCTGCGTGGCCGGGTGGGCGCGGCGGATGGCGTTGAGGCGGGTGAGGAGCTTGGCGATGCCGTATTCCTTGATCCGGCCCCAATCGCGCACTTTGACTTCGTACTTCTCGTTGTCGTTGGGCTCCTCGAAGCTTCCCCTCTGGACGTTCTCGATCAGTTCGTAACCGTTGTAGATCCCCCAGCTGGGGCTGCCCATGGCGGCGAGGACGGCCCGGACCGCGTGCCCGGCGATCCCGTTGTCGCGCAGATAGGCGGTGAGGATGTCAGGTGTGGTGGGCCAGTAGGTGTTGTGTTGGAAGAAGGCTTCGTCGGAATTGGTCTCAGCCAGGTATTCGTTGAGTTCTTCCGCGCTGTTGCGCCAAGGGAAGTAGCAGTGGGACTGGGTGAATCCGGCGTAGCTCAAAGCCCGCATCATGGACGGGCGGGTGAAGGCCTCAGCCAGGAAGAGGGTCTGGGGATGCTTCTTGGTGACTTTGGCGATCACGTCCTGCCAGAAGCGGACGGGCTTGGTATGGGGATTGTCCACCCGGAAGATGGTCACGCCTTTGCTGATCCACAGGTCCAGGACCCGTTCCACTTCCTTCTCGATGCCGGGCATGTCGGCCTCGAAATCGATCGGGTAGATGTCCTGGTACTTCTTCGGCGGATTCTCTGCGAAGGCGATGGTCCCATCGGGCTTGATGTGGAACCAGTTGGGATGCTGCTCGACCCAAGGATGATCGGGGGAGCATTGCAGGGCGAAGTCCAGGGCGACCTCCAGGCCAAGCTTGTGGGCGTAAGCGACGAAAGCCTCGAAGTCCTTCATGGTGCCCAGGAGGGGGTCAACCGTGTCGTGCCCGCCCAAGTCGCTGCCGATTCCGAAGGGGGAACCGGGGTCGTCGGGACCAGCGGTCAAGGCGTTGTTCTTGCCTTTGCGGTTGGTGACGCCGATGGGGAAGATCGGGGGCAGGTAGACGATGTCGAAGCCTTCGGTCTTGGCCCGGTCCAGACCGGACAGGGCAGTCTTCAAAGTCCCTTGCACGATTTTGCCGGTTTTCTCGTCCACATAGGCGCCTTCGGACCTAGGGAAGAATTGATACCAGGCGCTGAAGGAGGAGTGGGGGCGTTGGACCTCGATCTTCACCGGATTGGAAGGGCTGATCCCGTCGCGCAGAGGTTTGGTCTCATGCAGTTTATGCACGTCGAGGCTGTCGGCGGCGGCCAGGCGGTCTTCGAAGGTCAGGCTTTTGTCGCCCAAGGCGTCAATGGCCTTTTGAAGGACTTTCTTGTCCTTGACCAGAAGATGGGCGTCTTTGCTTCCCAGCCAGCGTTCGAACAGATGCAGGCCCTCTTCCAAGGTGTTTTCCTGGTCATCCTGGGTCTCCACCTTGATGCGGGCGTCGTGGATCCAGCCGGCGTAGCTGTCTTCCCAACCTTCGACTACCAGCTTCCACGTGCCGAGTTTCTTGGCCATGGCGGCGAAGCCGGGTTCCCAGGGGAGGACGGTTTCGCTTTCCCCAAGGCGGACTTGGCCATTCCACTGGTCCAGGCCTGCGATGGTGCAGGTCAGGAGGACCCGCTGGAAAAGGGCTCCGGACTTGGTGTAGACGGCGGCGGACGCTCCGACGTGGCGGCGGCCTTCAATGAAGACATTGGCCTGAACGGCCACTTGTTCGCCCAGTTCGGCCCGAGGGATGAACCCGTTCTGGGGGGCCGGTTTCACGTTCATGACGTTGACCCGCCCGAATTCTTGCGGACTGGTGCGGGCAAAGGAATCGGACTGGGCTTCTTTCCCGCTCTTGGCATGGGTCCGGGCGCGGGAGGAGCTTGCGGCGGTGGTCGTGCGGGTAACGCGGGTCGTCTTGCGGGGACGGCTGCTGGTGCTGCTGGTGCTGCTGGCCGTGCTGACGCTCGTCGCTTTCTTGACCCGGCCACGGGGCTTCTTCTCGGTGGCGGATTCAGTATTCGTCATCTTCGTTTCGGCTGGTTCTGCTTGACCGGTCACGTGGTTTGTAGACTTGCGTGCCATACGATCTCTCCTTTATGCATTGTCTATGCTGCAGTTATCACCTGTTTTGAATACTAGCCCTTCCATTATAAGAAGAAGGCGCTAGCAAAAAAGATGGGCCATGTTGTCCACAATGCGGCGGGTCCGTCCGGTGGACGGAGGATTTGTCAAGCCCGGGATGGGGCGTGTTATTCACATTCGACCACATTGCCTTTCATCGCTGGAGTTTCCGCCGGATGCCCTTCATAGTGGATGCAGGCGTGGATGTTTCGGCTTCCGTCGCTGGGCGGCCGTCGACCGCCATCAACCTTATGTATCCTGGCGTCCGCAGGTTTGGGCTTCGCGGGCCGCCGATGATAGTGAAGGAGAAATATGAACACAATGCAAGATTCGCCAGGACCCCATCGTCCTTGGAGCCGCGAAAACGCTCCCTCATCCTTGCCGCCCGCATCCATCCGTCCCAAAGACAGGCGGCGGGTTTTTCGCTGGGCGGCCCCCGCCTACTTATGCCTGGTGGCCTTGGTCCTTTCGCTCATGACCATCCCCACCCATTTCGCATCCGCCGCCTCCGGGGGCACTTTGGCCCACCCCGGTGGCCGGTATCTGACCGTCACGGTCGATGGGAAGTTGCGCTACCTGGGCGTCATCGCCCGGGACAAGCAGGGCCGCAACGCCTACTGCATCGAGGAAGGAGTGGATAACACCTACGTCTACAGCGATACGAAAACCATGCCGGACAGCCCTCAACTCCGCAGGGTCGCCTATCTGGCGCAGAAATACCAGGCCAGCACCGATAAGATGACTCAGACAGCGATCGGCATCCTGGTCAAAGACAATTTCGAAGCGCGGGATATGAAGGCTTACCGGAAGATCCGGGCCGCTTTCCTGAAGAAGTACCCCCAGTTGGAGGGCAGGATCGCATCCTTATGGGCGGAGGCCCGGGCGGCCGACCTGTCCAATCTTGCGGTCACGAACTCCTATACCGATTCCTTCCGGGCAGGAGAATTCCACCTGCGGGTCCTCGATTCCACAGGGAAGCCAGTGCCGGGTCTCCCTGTGACCGTTCACTTGGAAGGGCCGGGGACCTTCAACGCTTCGGGGACGAAAGAGCTGAAAGTCACTACGGCGGCTAATCCCATCGATATCCCCTGGGCCGCCACCGGGCAGGGGCCTGTCTCCCTGGCCACCTCGTTTGCCCCGGCTTCCATGGAGAAGCTCGTTTCCGCCCAGGATTATCTGCGGGTGGTTCCCGGTAAGGAACGGATTCTGCGGTCGGTCAGCTTCCAGGTGCGCAAGAGTTTCCTGCCGACCATCCACACCCTTGCCCGCCCTAACCGGATCGAACAGGGCCGGACTGTATCCGACCAAGTGACCATGACCACCGGGCAGGGGCAGACCTGGCCGCAAGGGGTCTCCCTCACCGCCCAAGGGTATTACTTCACCAATCTGACCGCCGAGCAAATCCATCAAAAGGTCAACCTCCAGGAAAGGATGACGGCGGGCGAATACCTGAAAGAACTGTCCGATAAAGGGCTGCGTCCCAGCGGTTACGCGACGGCCGTCTTCACCGGATCCGGGCAGACCAAGACCGTCACCGCCCTGACCTCCGCCGACGCGAAGGCCGCCCGGACGTTGGTGACCCCAGCCGGAGCCTGCTTCGGAACATGGGTCTGGATGGTCGACCGGGCCCAGCAAAACCAGCAAGCCCAGTCCTTCCTAGAGAAGGATGTGCTTTCCGATTTCCTAGACGCTCAGGAGACGGTCAGCCAGCGGGCCCGCCTGAGCGTGGATTCCACCGTCTCCGAACATACAGCCATCGTCGGCGCGCAATTGACCGACCGCATCACCATAGCCGGCTTCCCCGCCGACCACGGGTCATTCACCGGTGATGCCAGGTATGGTTTCGGAGCAGACGACAAGTACGCCCAGGTGAAGGTCTATTGGGCCGGGAGCAATCGGGATGGGGAGGACGACGTTGCCTTCAAGCCTTCCGGAGATCTCGCCCCTCAGGCCGATAAGAACCATGAGCTGGTCGGTCAGTGGACTTACCCCGCCCGGAACGGTTCCTTGAAGGTGGGCGGAGGAAGCCCCGACGCTTTCGGGAAACCCGTCAACATCAAGGCCAAGAAGCATGGCTATTACGTGTTCGTTTACACTTTCGCCGGCGATGACCGCGTGTCCCCGGCCCATTCCTCTTACGGGGATGAATGGGAGATGACCCGGGTGTATGACCGGGACAAGCCCCAGCCGGAACGGGTCACTGTGACCACGCAGGTTTCCACGGAGAAGGTGGAAACAGGTCAGCCGTATTTCGACAAGGCTACGGTGACCGGCCATGTGGAGCAAGGGGCCTATGTCACTTTCACCGTGTATGAGGCCGTTCCCTCTGGCAAGCCCGACGTCTCCGCCCGTAAGCTTCTGGACGAGGCTCGCGTTCCCATCGATATGGCTTCCTGCGCTCGCGAAGGCTCAGCCGGGCGGAAGAATGACGACATCATGGTCTGCACGGTGACCAGCCCTCAGGCCAGGTCCGCCCAAGCCGGTGTCTCCTATTGGAAGGCGACCGTTTGGTCGGCTCAAGGGCGGATCCTGGCTTCCCACGAGTTGGGCGCCAAACATGAACAGGTGACGGTGGGAAAGCCTCCGGTCCCCACGCAGCCGGTGACTCCTGGCCAGCCTCAAAGCCCGCATCAGCCTCAGGGACCTCGGACTCCTTCGCAGCCTGCTCTGGCCAAAACCGGAAGCGCAGTCGCTTACGTCGGCTTCATTGGTCTCAGCCTGGCCCTCCTGGCCACGCTCCTTCTCATGGCCGGGCATCGTATGATGCGGCGCATGGAAGAGGCCGAGTCAGAGGTCGATCAAGGGTAAAGGGGGGGGAAGCAAGGGGGAAAGGGAAAGGTAACGAAGAGCAGGGGGGGAAAAAAGAGATGTCAAAGAAAGGAAACAAGGTCATGAAAGGGTAAGAAAGGATAAGGAATAAGAAGAGGATGAGCAGGAAAGGACGGGATGTGGCCTACTCCCGGTTCTCTGTGTTGTCGGCCGCATCCCTGTCCTTGCCATACATCTCGGGGATGAAGCGCTCCTGATCATGCAGCTTCGCCCAGGTGACGATCTCCCCGCTTTCCAGGGATCGGGGCACGTCAATGATGCGCTGGTTGCTGGAACCTCGGAATTGGAGGAGACTGTTGTGCAAAGTCTTGATGTAACGACCATCCACCAGGATGTCGATGTTCTTCAGGAGGGCCATCTTGTCTTCGGTCTCGCCGGGACGCATAAGTTCTTCCCAGGTGTAACCGGTCCAGCACCAGATGTCCTTGCTCTTCCCGTATTCCTTGCGGATTCGGTTGGTCAGGGACAGGAGCATGGGGGTGTTCAGGAGGGGCTCCCCTCCCAGGAGGGTCAAGCCTTGAACATAATTCAGGCCCAGGTCTTTGATGATCTGGTCTTCCAATTCCTGCGTGTATTCATGACCGGCCAAGAAATCCCAAATGGACGAGTTGTAACATTCATCGCAATGGAAAGGGCAGCCACTGACGTAAAGGGAGCAGCGGATTCCCTCCCCATCGGTGACGACGAAGCGTTTGTAATCGGCGATCATGTTGCGGGTCATCTTGCGCCCGTCCCATTGCCCGGCTTTGGGATTATTCGTCAACGGACTGGGGACGCTCGGTCCCCGCCCTTCCTCTCCCGCGGCGAAGTCCCGGTGGGCGCTGCGTCGGGACGCGGGCATGGGGGTGGGCTCGCTCAGAGGAAGGGGATGGGTCGCCTTCGGGCTTCCCGTCTGGTCATCCGGGGAAGGGGATGTTTTTCTGAAATCGTTCATGTGCGTTTCCTAACCGTTGGGATCTTTCATCCGGCTTCCATCGTCATTGCCTTGAAAGGGATTGCGAAAGGTATGAGGATGTATTGATGCAAAGAAAGGGTGCAAAAGATAGGTATAAAGAATAGATAAAGAAAAGAAAGAGTGGAGGCAACCATCGCGGGCCGCCTCCACTTATTCCCTTTTTATCTTTTCCTATATCTCTGATAACCCTTCACCTGTCGGGCGCAGGCATCGATTGGATGTGGGCGCCTAAGTTTGCCTTGGTCTTTACGACCTTACGACTTTACTTGCTTACTTGGCGTCGTCCCACCATTCCTTGGCGGTGCCGTCGCTCAAGGTCACGTGTCCGGTTTCGCCGGCCATGTGCTTCACGCGGTGGGCGATCTCTTCGTGGCGGCCGTGAACCATGGGACGCTGGACCGGGTTGCCCAGGTAACCGCAGGTGCGCTTGGTCACGTTGCACTTCTCGGGGTCGGCGTTGCCGCACTCGGGGCACTTGAAACCGTTCTCGGTAGGTTCGAAGTCGCCCTCGAACCCGCATTCGAAGCAGTGGTCAATGGGGGTGTTGGTCCCCAGGTAGCCGATGCCGATGCTGTGCGCGTAGTCCCAGACCGTTTCCAGGGCCTTGGGGTTCTGCTGCAGGGAGGGGAACTCGCAGTAGTTGATGAACCCACCGTTGGCCAGGTAGGGGAAGTCACGCTCGTAAGACAGCTTCTCCATGGGGGTGGGGCGCAGCCACACGGGATAGTGGAAGGAGTTGGTGTAGAAGTCATGATCGGTCACGCCTTCCACGGAGCCGAACTTCTCCTTGTCCATGCGGGCGAAGCGGTCGGTCAGGCTCTCGGCGGGGGTGGAGTAGACGGAGTAGTGGTAACCCTCGGCCTTTTCCCAATCCGCGCAGAGGTTGTGCATACGGCGGACCACTTCGAGGGCGAACTCTTTGCCTTCTTCATCCCAGGAATGGTCGGTCATCCAGTCCTTGCCATAGAACATGGCGGTGGTCTCGTAGAGGCCGATGTAACCCAGGGAAATGGTGGCGCGGCTGTTGCGGAAGAGCACGTCCACGTTGTCGGTGGGCTTGAGGCGGCCGAAGGCGCCATGCTCGAAGAGGGTAGGGGCGTTGATGGGAGTGGCTTCCTTGCAGCGCTTGATGCGGAACTGCAGGGCTTCGTGGGCGACCTCCATACGCTGGTCGAAGAGCTTCCAGAACCGGTCCTTGTCGCCATGGGATTCCAGGGCGATGCGAGGAACGTTCACGGTGACCACGCCCAAGTTGAGACGGGAATCTTCCACGTCTTCGCCGGTGGTGGGGTCGATCCATCCCTGAAGGAAGGAGCGGCAGCCCATGGGGGCCTTGAAGGAGCCGGTGATCTTCACGATGTTCTCATAGAAGACGATGTCCGGGTACATGCGCTTGGTGGAGCACTCCAGAGCCATTTCCTTCATGTCGTAGTTGGGGGTCCCGGGCTTGTCGTTGAGGCCATGCTTGATGGTGTAGACCAGCTTGGGGAAGATGGCGGTGTGACGGTCCTTGCCCAGTCCGCGGATACGGATGAGGAAGATGGCGCGCTGGATCTCGCGGGCGAACCAATCAGTGCCCAGACCAAAGCCGACGGTCACGAAGGGGGTCTGCCCGTTGCTCACGCGGTTGGAATTGATCTGGTACTCCATGGTCTGCATAGCGTCGTAGATGCTTTTGCGGGTCATGATCTTGGCATAGATCTCGCGGATCTGCTGCAGCTTGTCCACATCGTCATGGAAAGGCTCGTCCATGGGCAGGGGGGCGCGGTTCTCGAAGTGGAGCCACTTGGGTTCGCGGGCCTTGAATCCGGCGAGGACGGTATGGGCGATGTCCAAGTCTTCGTCATCGGGGAAGACGGCTTCGGCCATGTCCAGGTGCTTCTGGTAATCCAGCTGGGCGTACTCGGCCAGCATCTCATCGGCCCGGTTGACGGTCTGTCCGCCGTACTGGCTGCCGGCGATGTCCTTGATGATCTGGGTGATCTGAGTGGCCGCGGTGCCGATGGACTTGGGTGAGTCCATCATGGCGTTGCCCAGCTCGAAACCGTTGCGCAGCATGTCGCCGAAATCGGGCAGGGAGCAGTTGGTCATAGGAGTGAAGGGGGAGTAGTCGGCGTCGTGGAAGTGGATATCGCCCTTCATGTGGGCGTTGGCTACGTCGGCGGGGAGCATCTTCATGGCGGAGGCCTTGCTGACGGTTCCGGCCAGCAGGTCGCGCTGGGTGGCGTAGACGTTGCTGTCCTTGTTGGCGTTCTCCCGCACCAGGCTCTCATCCTTGTTGATGAGCTTCTTGATGGCTTCGTTCACGTCGGAGGCCTTGGCCCGCTTGATGTCCTTATCCAGGCGATAGGAGGTGTAGGCCTTGGCGATGTCGTACAGGTGTTCGTTGACCAGCTCATGCTCAACCAGGCTTTGGATGTCGTCGATGCGGACGGGGCCGTTATAACGGCCGGTCACAGCGGATTCGACGCGCTGGGCCATCTGCTCGATCAGGCGCTCTTCTTCGGGCCCGACCTCCACATGGGAACCTTTGAAAGAGCCCTCGATGGCGTGGATGATGTTCACGCGGTCAAAAGGAACAATGCGACCGTCGCGCTTCTCCACCTTGATGGTTTCGTCTACGTCATGAGTCCTGACGGCTGCGTCTGCTACCAGCTGTTCCATGGCTTGCTCCTTACTTCGTGCGCCGGTTTCCGTCCTCCCCGTTCATTCGGGAAGGGCCGCCACAGGCGTGAAACCTTGGGTTTTACACCTGTGTAATTTAGGTGATATCTATCTTCCATCAGGCTCAAGACACGAAATGTAGATGTATTTTTTGGGGACGAATACTAGATATAGTATTGTTTGCTTTTATCTTTCACGAGTGTAATTTGAGGATTTCCAAGGCTTGAGGTGATTTTTCATCCTTGATTTTCCGTTGGGGACGGATTCCTCCTTCGGTCATATCTTGGGTCTCTTTTTCTCCCCTCAGGCGAAGGAGGAAGGTCGGAGGGGCGGAAATCAAATTTGGAGATTTGATGAAGGCCCCGCGAGGCCAGTAAAATCAAGGGTTTCCAAGGGGAAGATCCGATGTGATTCGTCTCACATTCATACTGTAAGGCTTGTCTTATGAGGCGTGTCTCGCTTTCTTCCACCTCCTGCGTGTGTCGCCGTCTTCGGGGGTAGATGAAGGCATATAAGATAGAGGGACCCAAACGGCCGGCCGAGGTGGCCGGGACGAACGAACACGTTGACGACCTTCGCTCAGGCGAGGGACAGGAGGCATGATGGCGCGGATAAAGCACCTTTTGGAATCGTATAGGAATATGGTCATCACCCTGGGGGCGGGGCTGGTGAGCCTTATCCTATGGGGCATTGGCAAGGCGTCCGGGCAAGGCGGTTTCGTGACCGCTTCCATCGTCGTCATCGCCGCCTTGTCCATATACATAGCCTTCATCATCCTGGGCAACATCATGACCAGCCTCAAATCAGGGAACGTGGGCACCGACATGCTGGCCATCATCGCCTTGATTTCCACTTTGGCGACCGCGCAATTCCCCGCTGCCTGGATCTTGTGCGTCATGGTCTGCACGGGGGACGTGATCGAGACCTTCGCCGAGCACAGGGCCAGAAAGAGCGTCTCCGCCTTGGCGGCCGCGGCCCCCATGACCGCCAACGTCATCTTCGAACCTTATGACAGCCCTTCCGACGCCTTGACCAAACAGTGGAAGACGGTAGGGGTGAAGAACGTCCGCATAGGCGACACCCTTCTGGTCCGTCCGGGGGAGACGGTCCCAGCCGATGGCCAGCTCCTGACCGACGCCGCCGAGCTCAACGTGTCCATGATCAACGGCGAACCTTTGCCCCAGCAGGCCCTGGCGGGGGACAAGCTCCTGTCAGGGTCCATCAACGGCGAATCCTCCCTGGCCATGCGGGTGACGGCCGCTCCGCAGGATTCCCAATACCAGAAGATCATCGACCTAGTGGCTTCGGCCCAGGCGTCCAAGGCCCCCGTCGTCCGCCTGGCCGACCGCATCTCCGTGCCTTTCACCATCGCCTCCCTGCTGATCGGCATCATCTCCTGGATCGTCACCAAAGACGCCACCCGTTTCACCCAGGTCATGGTTCTGGCCACGCCTTGCCCCCTGCTCATCGCGGCCCCGGTCGCCTTCATCGGTGGGACCAACCAGCTGGCCAAGGCGCACGTCATCATCAAGAACCAGGCCATCATCGAAAGCCTGACCCACGTCACCCATGTTTTCTTCGACAAGACCGGCACCCTGACCACCACACAGCCCCAGGTGACGGCCATCCACCTGTTGCCCGAATGGGAGAAAGCCCAGGAGGCCCGGCTCGCATTGGCCGAGTCGCCCAATCAGCCAGGCCCATCCTCCCGACCAGCCCCCTCCTCGCGGACGGGGGAGAGGCTGGACTCCTCCTGGATCATCCAGGCGGCCGGGGCTGTGGAGGCGTACTCCTTGCATATCCTGGCCAAGGGCATCATCGCCGCCGGCCGGGCGGAAGCGGCCAAAGAGGGCCAGTCCTCCCTGCGTCGTTTCGTGGCTCAGGACGTGAGTGAGTCCTCAGGGAAGGGTTTGAGCGCCATGGTGGACGGCCACCAGGTGAAGGTCGGGCGTCTGGCCTTCGTGGACCCGGCCCTCACTCACAGCCCTGGTTTTTTCCCCGCCCTCAAGGCCGATGAGATGGCCACTTATATCTCCGTCGACGGGGCCCTGGCGGCACGGCTGACTTTGCGCGACGTGCCCCGGTCCAACGCCAGGAAGGTGATTGGGGAGCTCCTTGCCGATGGGGTCAGGCATGTGACCATGCTCACCGGGGACCGGCCTCAATCCACTGCCGTGGTGGCCCAGGAGGTAGGCATTTCCGATGTCCGGGCCGCCCTCTTGCCTCAAGACAAGTACAACGCCGTCCGCTTCGCCAGGGAGGCCGATTCCTCCACCGATAAACAGGTGACCACCATGATGGTGGGCGACGGGGTGAACGACGCCCCTGTCCTGGCCGCCGCCGACGTGAGCGTGGCCATGACCGACGGTTCGTCCACGGCAGCGGCCCAAACCGCGAAAGTGGTCATCATGAGCAACGACCTGGAAGGGCTGAACACAGCCATCGCCATCTCCCGCCGGACCGTGCGCATCATGCTGCAGGCCGTCTTGGGGGGCATCATCGCGGCTTTGATTGGCATGATGCTGGCCGCTTTCGGCCTGATTCCCACCATCGTCGGCGCTCTTTTGCAGGAGCTGATCGACGCCACCAGCATCCTTTGGGCCTTGCGGGCCGCCTTCGACAGGAAGGCGTGAAGCGGCGGCGGGGTCATGCGGCTGACGTGATTCTCGACGATCGGCATCGTTGGAAGCAAAGGCCGAGGGGTGCCGAAAGGAGAGAACCTCCGCTTATGATGATGGCGATTTTCCGTCGACAGAGGAGAAACGTCCAGATTGTGTGCTGGTATGAATATCAGTTTGAGAAGGTGCTGGTCGTTCTCTTTGTGAGTGCGCTCCCGCATGAAGGGTCGTTGTCGGAATGAAGAAAGATTTTGATTGTGCGTATAAGAAAAAAATTCTCTCTCCAAGGATGAAGGAGGCCGCGAAGCCTTTCCTGCGTTGTGGAAGGCATTTTTGTCTCTTTTCGCATGCCTGAGCATCCTGTTGGTGGGAGCGCATCCCTCATACGCTGATTCGATTACGCCTGCGCAATCCGCCGATTTGCTCAAAAGCGTCAAAGGTTCCGTCTACATAGGGGATTCAAGCAGCAGTTCAGGCAAGTACGATTGGATAACCAACGGACAATACTGGGACGGGTCCGCATGGCGGAATTTATCCAGCATAGGAACCTATGGATCTGCCTCGCTGCCGGAAGGCTGGCGAATCGGATGGTATGGGGACAATACCGGCGGAATTGATGCAAGCGGCTATCATGTTTACCGTCAGATAGACAAGCGGCTGCCGGATTCGGGCGAGAGGGCGCAGACCTTCCCCGGTTTCAAAATCAGGTTCAACGATGTGGGGTATACCTCCCAGGGAGAGCATATCGATTCCATCATCGACTTCACCAGCGTGAAAGCATGGCAGAAACGGGATGCGTACCCTCCTGCCTACGGAGTCCGTCCTTTTGAGATATCCCAGAACGATGGTCCTTTCCTCTCCGCCCGTTCGATTGGCGACTCTCCAATTGGCGTTGATTCCACCTACTCGACCACATTCGTCAAATCAGGAACGGATACCAGAATCGACGACGGCAACACGGTCGATATAGTCTACTGGGACATCGATCAGCCAGTTCATACATACGGGTACGGTCATGACGACTTCAGATCGCCTTACCCGGAAGGCGTAGGGCTAATCAGCGGGTATCGCCATGCCACCCTTGACAGGTCCACCAGCATAAGCACGGAGACCGAGGACGGCAGCACCTGGTTCAGGTCCACCCGAGTCGATGATTCCCCTGTCCCGCACAATGTCTCCAGCGTCGTCACGGAGGCGGGGCCGTCCTTCACGACGGAATGGCGCGGGGAGAACTGCGTGACCGGCATCGGCTACGACACGAAAGTCATCCAGTACCCTGCATGGGATTCGCCCCACAAGGCTTTGACCCCTCGTGACGATGTGCCCCATCCAGGAGCGACGCAGATACTCAAGCGTACAGACAAGGCCGCTTTCGATGTGAGGGAGACCTTCCCCTACGTGTCCTCTTCCAACCAGGCGCGGTCCATCACCATGACCGATACCCTCAGTCCAGGCTTCGACGCGTCGAAAGCGATTGTCACCGTGTCCCAGGTCACGGGGAAGGACCAGAACGGGAATGAAATCACCCGGGACGTCAGCGGCAATTGGACGATACGGTTGGACGCGGCGACGCGCACCATAACCGCCTCCGCGAAGAACACCGGACACGGATTCGCGGAATCGGCTCATATCTTTCACATCGTAGTCCCGGTCTCCGCGACCGCCGATCTGACGCGGCACGACCGGGACACCATTGACGGCAAACCGTACTGGCGCATTCCCAATACTGCCTCCGTGACCATCGTGGACGCGAACGGGGTGCCGAACGAGAAACGAACGGAAACGGTTCATGTCGATGTGCCTTACGAAGCGAAAGGAAGCGTCGAGCTGAAGGCCCTGAAGAAGGTGAAAGGGCATGATCTGCATGCGGACCAATTCACTTTCATCCTCACCGATCCAGCTGGGAAAGCCGTGGACTCGGAAAAGAACCGCGGCGATGGGAGCGTGGTTTTCAAACCTCTGGAGTTCACTCAGGACGATATCGGCAAAAGCTACCAATATGCCATAACCGAGATGCAGGAGCGGGTAGACGGTTATGTCTTCGATTCGCATAAAGAGATCATCACTATCACTGTGGCCGACGCCGGCAATGGTAAGCTCGCGGTGACCCCGGTCTATGACGCGGATGGTGAGACTTTCACAAATATCTACAAGACGTCCTTGGAAGTGATGAAACGCTCCGACAAAGGCCAGGCGCTGGCCCAGGCAGGATTCACCCTTTATCAGGACAATGGGACGGCAGATTCGGCTCTGACGATCAAGCGGCCACCGTCTACTCCGACCCCGGCCTCACGACAACGATCAACCAAGGTTACGCCGTGACAGATTCTTCAGGGACCATCCTCTACCATGGGCTGAACCCTGAAGCCGTTTACTGGCTCAAAGAGACCAAGGCGCCCTCCGGCTACAACCTGGATCCCCACGCTTACAAGCTCAGCATCTCGGCTCAGGGAAAGATGACGATTTCCCATGAAGACGGCTCGACAGCGGATGTCAATACAGTCGACGACATCTACTCAGTGACCATCACGGATTCGAAGATCAAGACCTTGCCAAGCACTTCCGGACCTGGCATCCTTTACCTCGTCTTCGCAGGCGCTTTCCTCCTCGTCCTAGGGCTTGGCTCCTTGCTGGGCAGGCGAAAGAGGAACCGATAAAATCAGGATTTTCCAAAAATTGGGGAAAAATTAAAGATAAGGAGACAAGTGATGAAATTCACCACTTCCGCTAAGAAAATAAGCGCTGTCATCACAGCCGCGCTCGCGGCTGTCGCTCTGGCGCCCATGACTGCGATGGCCGCTCCGACCAGTGGCACTGACGTCGCCGACTCAACGCTCACCGTCAACGATCTTTTGAACGGGGATACCGTGAGCGCTTACCAGATTGCCGACGCTGATATCGACGCCCATAACAATCTGACTTATCATTTCGTTTCAGGACTTCCTGCGGAATATGACTCCGCCGATGAGCTTTCCCCCGTCGCTACTGATGGCACGTCCTTCAAACAGGGCAGCGCTATGCAAAACGCGGCCGCAAAGATCGCCACCGCAATGACCGGTAAAGCGGCTTATACGTCCGCGACCGCCCAGGGGACCAGCGCGACCCTAACCCTGGGGTCCGGCTATTACCTGGTCCGCATGACCAGCACAAGCGGCAAGACCCGCGTTTATCAGAACATGGTGATCGACGCCACCTCTCAGACCGTTCCCGGCGCTCAGAGGTATGAGACGCGCCGTTTGGACCCGATCAACGTCAAGAAGACGGACGTCAATGTGACGAAGACGGTTGATGAAGGCGAATCGTCGACTGACAAGCACAGCGTGGGGGACTCCGTTCCTTTCACCGTTTCGACCGCGGTCCCTTCTTATCCCGCTGATTCCGCAAATGCTACCTTCATCATCGGAGATAAGCCGACAGAAGGTTTGGAGATCGACCCTGCGTCTATCGAAGTCAACGGACAGAAGGCCGTATCCGGGCTGATTACACTCTCACCGCTTCCGCCGACTCCTTCAAGATCAAGTACGCGAAGACTTATATCCTGGCCCATCCGGGGGACCCCGTCACCGTTACCTACAAGGCCAAACTGACGGACAAGGCTTTTTCGAACGCGCAAGGCACGACGGGCAACACCGCGACTGTGACCTTCAACCCCAATCCTTACACCGACACGACCGTGGACAACGCGACCATCCCTGTCACCGTGAAGACTTACGGGTTTGTCTTCAAGAAGGTGGACGAAGCAGGCAAAGCCCTGAAAGGGGCCACCTTTACCCTCAAGCTTTCGAATGGGAAGGTCCTGACTTCCACTTCTGACGATAATGGCTACGTCTTCTTTGAAGACCTGGCCGCCGGCGACTATACGACGGAAGAGACCGGAGTGCCTTCCGGTTACCAGAAGACCCCTGACCTGCGATTCACTCTGAATGGTCAGACAGCCAAATCGGATAACCCTGCGACGGCGAACATCGCTGAAAACAATTACGCCGTCTCCCAGCAGGATGTGGTTGATAAGAAGCTCCCCACCCTGCCAGTGACCGGCGCCGCCGACATCACCCCATGGTCCTTGCCGGTATCGCTTTGTTGGGCGGCGGCTCAGCCCTTGTCATCCGTTCCTCCAGGAAAGTGTCCCACTCCTAATCGCCTTCGGCGGCAAGGGGTGATAATGATTAAATGACCGGACTGCGCTATGGAATCATGCGTGTGGTCCGGTCATTTTGCGAAAGAGGATGAATCGAATGGATCATTCCATGAACAGTGGGGAGTCATGGCATCGGTCATGACGCGGCCGGTCAATCGCAGGGACATGTCAGGCAGGTTTTAATGAAACGTCGGGTTTTCTCCCTCATCGGGCCTTTGCTCATCATGATGGCGGGTCTGGGCCTTCTTCTTTATCCCTTCGTCAGTGATATCATCAATCAGCGCGCGCAAAGCCAGACGGTGAAAGTCTTGGAGAACAGGGTCAGGGCCACTCCCGATCGAAGACTGGAGTCGGAGAAGAAAAAGGCCGAGGCTTACAACCGGCGTCTTTTGCAGGGCACCTCCCAGGTCACCGACCCCTTTGATCCGAATACGGTCTCGCCGAGCGACATCGAATATGATGACACCCTGAATCTTAATGGCGATGGGGTGATGGGGGAATTGATTATCCCTAAAATCAGCGTTGACCTGCCTATCCTCCATCGTACTGTCGATGCGAGTCTGACCCGGGGGGGCAGGGCATGTCATAAAAAGCAGCCTTCCCATCGGCGGCAGATCCACGCATTCCGTCCTCGCCGGGCACACCGGCTTGCCGACGGCCAGGCTTTTCGACAGGCTCAACGAGATGAAGGTCGGCGATTGGTTCGTCATCCGAGTGCTTGGTGAAGATCACGCTTATCAGGTTTACAGCGTTGAGACCGTCCTTCCTACCGATGCGGGCAGTCTTGCCATCAGGAATTCACAGGATCTGGTCACTCTTGTCACCTGCACGCCTTACGGGGTGAACACGCATCGGCTTCTGGTGCACGCCCGGAGGGCTCCGTTGCCCCCAGGATGGAATAAGCGGTCGCATGTGGCGTCTCCCACTCTCGACAACACTCCTCGCAGGATCTGGTTCTATGGTCTTTTCGGGGCCGTCATCGCCATCATTCTGGTCGTCATCATCTCTTTGATCAGGATTCTGTCCCGTCCGAGGTTTCCCCGCGCCTTGCATGGCAGGCCGTAAACTCCGCGCTGAGGCAAGCCGCAAGAGTGGCTGCGCCTTTCCTCAGCGTTCTTCAGCAATTTCCATACCTGGGAGTATGCTGAGTACCACAGTCGTCCATGAAGAGCTGAAGAATGATATCGGAAGCTCATGTGGATGGACTCAAGGCAATAAGTCAATATACAATCCAAAAATTGAATTTTTGAAAGAAGGATTATGAAGCTCATATCGAAGCGAATAGCGGTTTTCCTCGCTTTATTCGCTGCCATCGCTTTTATGTTCGGGGCAACCGCGACCCCGGCTATGGCGTGTAAACCCAAGAACAACGTCGCCCCTCCGGCTACAGTGGTCCGCGTGACTAAGACCGATGACTCCGGTGAACCCCTGAAAGGCGCGAAACTCCGGATCACCTGCAATGGTCAGGTGGTTGCGGAATGGGTGTCCGATGGAAGCGTCCACGAAGTGAAACTGGCCGATGGCGACTACACCCTTTCCGAGGTGGAAGCGCCTGCGGGATATAAGAAAGCGGCTGACCAGCACTTTACGGTGAAGGCGTCGGAGCACGTCGATTCCGCCATTCGATTCCATATTGAAGGCTCTACGAAGGGGATGTTCGAAAAGAAGCTCGTGGGCGATGACAACAAGGCGATCATCGAACCGATTTATTGCTTCAATCTCCACAAGCGAGGTCCCTCCGTTGGGAGTGAGTATTTAAAGCAAGAGGGATCTGAGAATCTCTTTGCTTCCACCGCGCAGACGCCTCGGGAGAAGTCGACTCTTTATCAGGACGTGCTTCGTGTGATTTACAATGGCTATCGGAAGGAAAACGGGCAGACCGTTGATAAGGCTGGTATCCAGGCACGATTCCACCTGAGCGACGAAGGTTTCTATTGGGCCACGCAGGCGGCGATCTGGCACTATACCGACTCCGAGGATCTGAATACCTCTCGTCGGGTGTATGAGAATGAACGGAAAGCCGCGCTCGCCCTCGTTCAAAGTGCCGATCAGACTCCTGAAGGGCAGACTCTTAATATCTACCAACCGCGTTGGAAGAATTTCGAGCGTGAGTTGGAAGGCTTCCAGAGCCTCCTGACGACCGATTTTCACGCTCCTCAGGGAATCAATTTGAAGGTCGTGGACGAGAAGCAGCCGACAACGCCTCCGACGACTCCGCCCTCGACGACTCCTCCGACGACTCCGCCTACCACGCCTCCGAGCACTCCCCCTGCGACTCCTCCGGCCGACTCCTCCGACACACCTGTGACCCCTGATAAGCCCACGCCCAGCAAGCCTGTGAAGCCTTCGCAACCAAGCAAGCCTTCCGCGCCCCGGACTCCGGTCGCTCATCAGAAGCCTGCGCTGGCTAAGACCGGGAGCGATGTCACCCTTATCTCCCTCTCTTCGGCGATCGTCTTCGTCCTTGGAGCCGCGCTTGTGATGTGGCATATGCGTGCCGCTTCCATGAGATCCTGAAAGAGATTCCTGGATAAGGGTTCCACATGAAAAATAGGCAGGGTGACCTGCCTATTTTTTTTCATTTATCTTTTTATTTCCCAGTTATGAAGATTTCAGTCGTTGGAATTGGCGACGACGGTCTCCAACTTCTCCAAAATCTCCGGTGTCCGCTGATCAATGGACCTGCCTCCGGCCCTGGTCCCTCCAATCAGGATTCCCACTCCTGCAGCCAGGGAAATGATTATGCCGAGGATTCCCAAAGAGGCGTTGGCGGTGAACGCCGCGATAACCCCCACGATAGCTCCGGGAAGGGAGCAAAGGAAAATGCCGAGAGGTAGAAGCAGGGCGACGGCCGCCATGGACGCGGGGGCCCCTTGGGGGCGTTTGAAGGGCTGGTCGATTGAAGGGACAGGGAAGATGAAATGAGTGGAAAAGACGGCGCAAATCCCCAATCCAGCAAGCAGCTGACATAGGGAGGTGACGGCCACGACCATGTAACCGATTCCAGCTTGAAGGGCGGGCGCCCCCATGGCTTCCAGAGGGTGCAGGCTGACCATGATCAGGTTGGAAACGGCCAGGAAAACGATTCCGAGGATTCCCGTCGTCTGCAGGCGGCCGGTGCGATCCACTCGGCCGGCGGCTCCTGACAAGGCGAAAAGGGTGAAAGCCTTGCCGTCGAAGGCGAGATTGTTGTATTCGCTCATCCCGAAGAGCAGGCCGATGATCAGAGGGGTCGCCAGGAGCACGCTCCGCAATTCCTTGTTGGTCAAAGCTATGACGGTATAGATGATGATAAGCACGAGGTAGCTGAAAGCGGAGAGGAGATAACGCGAATCACGCTGCCAGGAGATGATCAGCCGGGCGAGAACGGCCCCGCGAGGACTGTCGGAAACGAGGTTGAAGGCGCCCAAGCCCTTTACTTTTACGTTTTTGACCATCGGGGGATTCTTGGCCTGCCTGTCCAGGCAAAGGCTATAGATTCCGTAGCAGAGGGCCAGACTGGCGACGATGACCAGCAGGCGAAGGAGGGCCAGAAAGGGGGAACCGGCGAGGAAATCGGAAGGAATCATGAAACCGGCGGAAAAAGGAAGCCATCCTAAAACCTTCAGAAAAGCCGGCAGGGGGACTTGACCGGAGAGGAAGGAATTCACGAGGTGGGAGATCTGGCCGCTGGCCGCCGCCGAGCTCGTGCCGGAAACAGAGGAGGAAAACCATGTGGACAGGATGGCCGGCAGTTCGAAGATGGCGATGAGGAGGACGTACTCAAGTACATTAAGGAAAAACCGTCCCCGGGGGCTGAGGACAAGGGTGTCGACCATTTGGGCAGCCGTACGGGGGATGATGATCACAGTGGCCGCCGAGAGCAGACCGCCGAGGAAACCCGCAAGGCCAAGCCAGGGGGAGGCGGGGCACCAGAGGAGCCCGAGGATGGCCGAGGCCGCCAGGGTGCCGATGGCCGGAATGCCCAGAAGGCTGGATAGGAAAATCCCTCGGGTCAGGGTCCCGTCTTCGATTCCGTAGATGCTGAATTGGCGCAGGTTGAAGGAACCGCTCTGGCCGCTGATGAGGAGGACCGACAAAAGCCAGAAGAATCCAATGATGGTTGATATGATGATGACCCCCATCCCCAGGGCCGCCGCATTTGCGGGGAAAGACAGGCGAGGGGCGAGCAGGATGGCGATGACCACCGCTCCGACGACTACGGCCACGGCGATGAGGATGCTGAGGATGAGGGAGAAAACCGCCCATTTGCTTTTCTTCATGCGGGAGAAGGTGAGGGCGTAACGCAGACTGACCAAAGTGCCTTCCATACGACGCCCTCCTTAATCTTCCTGCCGGGTGGATGGGGGGCTGGCTGTGGCAGTCGGCGCGGGATGCGCCAGACCGGGCTCCTGCCCATTCTCTGGAGCGGACTGCTGGTTCAACCAGGTCAGGTTGTTTTCGCTATGAATGCCGCCGACCAGGCTGAGGAATTTGTCTTCCAAGGACATGCCCCCGCTGACCTCCTGCGTCGTCCCGGCCGCCAGTATGTTCCCCTGGGAGATGACCGCCACATGGTCGCACAGCTGCTCCACGAGGGCCATGACGTGCGATGAGATGATGACCGTGCCGCCAGTGGATGCGTACTGTTTGAGGATCTGTCGGATGTTGGCGGCGGAAACGGGGTCCACCGCTTCGAAAGGCTCGTCGAGGACCAGAAGCTGTGGGGAGTGGATGAGGGCGGTGCCCAGGGCTATTTTCTTGGTCATTCCGGCTGAGTAGTCCTGTACCAGGGCGTTGGCCGAATCCGTCAGGTCGAGGGCGGCGAGCAGGTCGGTTGCCCGGTCCTTGGCGGTGGCCCGGTTGATTCCACGCAGCATGGCGGCGTAGACCAAGGTCTGCAGGCCGGTCAGACGGGTGAAAAGTTCGTCGCTGGAAGGCATGACCCCCATCTTGCGTTTGCATTCGTTCAGATGGGCCCACACGTCGGTGCCGCGAATGGCCGCTCCTCCGGCGGTCGGCCGAAGGAGTCCGGTCGCCATTTTGAGGGTGGTCGTCTTGCCGGCGCCGTTCGGGCCGACCAGCCCGTAGAAAGAGCCGACCGGGATGTCCAGATCGATTCGGTTGACCGCCAACTTCTTGCCGAAGACCTTGGCCAGGCCCCGGATGCTCATGGCGGCTTCGGCGTTATAGGGTGCCGGCTGCTGGATTTGTCCCGGGTTTGGTTGCGGCTGAGGCGGCTGCCGCCGGAGCCGTTCCTGCTGCCAGCCGGTCGGGACCGACTGTGACTCTTGCTGCGGCTGCGGTGTCTGCATCATCGGATTTTCCTTGATCATACTGACCTCTTCCGTCTTCGGCTCGATTCCGTTTTCAATCGTTGATTGGCCTCAGTCTAACATAATCCGTCCCGAAATGAGATTCATGCCTTGACCTGTTCGCCGGCTCGCAGGGGAGAAAGATTTTCCTCCAGAGGAATACGGGTGCGGCCTTGTCCGCCAATATCTCCGACTTTTCCTGCCGCCAAGGACTCCGCCTGCCCCGACCGATATCAAACTTGCTTGGCTATCTTGGCTTGGCTATGACCGGTGGGTGGCTCCTCCGACAATCTCCGGCGGCAGCAACCCATTCGACAATATGACGGAATTCGCTGGTGGCGACACGCGATTTGACAAATTTCAATTTCCCATTACTCTTGTAAGAGCTGTCCTTCACAGGACGTGCCGACGCGGGGTGGAGCAGCTCGGTAGCTCGCTGGGCTCATAACCCAGAGGTCCATGGTTCAAATCCATGCCCCGCTACCAATGCCTCAGGTTTCACATGAAAGAAGTCTGAGGCTTTTTCTATATCGTCCAAGCTCCACGGATGTTTCCCAGAGAACTTCTGCGAAACTGCTGGCCTTGTAACACCAAGGACATCCGCCATGTCCTGCTGGTTCATGCTTCTTGCGGCCATCATCATTCGCAGATTAAAACTAACGAGGTCTTGCAAACCGCGTTTCTTCGTCGCCACTGGTTTCTTTTCGACTGTTTCCACATTACATATGGTAACCAGAAATTCCCTAAATTAGCAAGACGACACTCCGATGATCTCAGAAATGACCAATGTTGACTATTATATGTTACCATGAATTACATAAAGTTATCATCAGATACGATAGGTAAAACTATCAGACTTCTACTAATTGCAAATAGCATGTCACAATCCGACTTAGCTAGAGCACTCAATATATCTAGATCAGCAGTAACAAGAAAAATCAATAATCAGACTGCATTTACAACAGCGGAAATAAACATCATTGCAGATTTATTTCAGATTTCTACAGATTCACTATTAGGTCGCTCGCGGGATGTGAAAAATGCGTGATCAGTTTGTATATGGAAGCTCCCTCCCGGGGTTAGGCAGGAGGGAGAGTTTTCAATGTTTTGGCCATGGGCCCAAAGCGAGGAAACCCATGAACCGCTTCTCACTATACACGATTCTAGGGCCGAAGTGGTTCATTGCGGACGATGGTCGAGGAATACCGGAACTTTTATGGTTAGGAAGCACCAATGAGTGTCGCGGCAGTTGATTGGGCGTTGAGGCGAGCCCCTGTAGGTGCGGATGCGTCCGCGCGTCTGATACTCGTGTATCTTGCGGACCGTGCGGACGATGAAGGGCGGGATGCCTTCCCGAGCATTGTCACCCTTGTCGAGCAGTCCCACTTGTCCAGAAGCACCATCAAGCGTATTTTAAGGCGTCTTGAAGAGCGGGGGCTCATCAGTCGTGGCGACCAGTTAAAGGTCGCCCATTATCGTATCGACCGTCGTCCCGTGGTCTGGGATCTGCATGTGGAATTGACCGTGGATAGCTCACGGGAGGAGCGGGGGCCCAAAATGAACCCCCGTGAAGAATCGCATGATTCCGCGGTTTCCGCGGGGGTTCAAAATGAGCCCCCGTCTGATTCCGACGAGGAGCGAGGGTTCACCGGTGCACGGAGCGGGGGTTCACTGGTGGACCACAAACCATCCATTAAACCTCTTTATCCCCTTGAAGGGGATGAAGGCGATGTGGCGGCGATTCCCGACGGTGGTTTCCCGGATGGGCCTGACGGACGGATACCCGATGCCATCCGTGGGGACGATGCCCCCCCACCGCTCGGGATGAGGGTGGGGATGCGCAGCGGGTTGTTTCGTTGATGGCTTCACTGCGTGAGTCCGCTCGTGTTGAGCTCGCGCCGTTCAAATCCGAGAAGGCCCGCACGAGGTTCGAGCGCAGGCAGCTTGCGGCGGCCGCCCGTCTTGTGGCCGCGTTTGGCGTGGAGCGGGTGGAGCGTACCGCTCGGTGGGCGTTGGATGCCGGCCAGCCGTTTTGGAGGTCCGTGGCGTTCACTCCCGAACGGTTGGAGCGTAACTGGACGCAGGTTACGGGCCGGATGAGTGTTCCACGGCCTTCCACAGGGGCTTTCGCGGATTCTTCCCCGGTCTCCCGTGTTCATGTGCATTCCCGTGGTTGCGAGCATGTGCAGCAGGTTCTGGGATACACGAATCCCGGGGATTGCGTGGTGGATTCACGCGCAGCGCGCGTCCTGGATTTGCTTCGATTCGGCTATGGCGTCGAACGGATTCGTGAGACCCTTGCCGCGCGCGAAGTCACTCCCATGGCTCGATAAGCCCATGTTTTCAATGTTTTCCCAAGGTTTAAGGGGTTAATGATGGAAGGATTTGGATCAACCGGTTCAACGCGGTCGTGGCGTTCGGCATCGAAGTGTTCGACACTCCCACCGGCTCGTGCCGATGAGTTGTTTTTCGCGGATGGCGCGCATCCCGACACGGTGGCGCATGCGAAAACGTATTGTTCCACGTGTCCCGTCAAGGCTCAGTGCGCCGCGTGGGGCGCGGCCATCAATGCCGAGTTTGGCGTCTATGGCGGCGTGCCGTCGTATGCGCGTAAAAGTCTGGTGAGTCTGTACCGGCAGGCTCATCCCGATGAGGACACGGCCGCATTGAGCGAAGACGAACGTTTCACGAGATTCGCCGAATGGATAGAAAAGGATCCCAGTGTGATCGGTCGGGCCATCCATCATGCCAGCCACTCGCATAATCGCGCGTACTGGCGGAGGAAGCGTGCACGCATGGTCAGTGTCCAGGCTGGGGATATCGAACTTAATGGGATTATTCGTGTAGCCGACATTGAGCCTGTTCCGGGCCGTTGTGTCCAGCCGGCTCTTTTCTAAGGTTTTTAAGTTTTACCACCAATCGATCTAAGGAGGAAATGAGGATGATCAGGAATCATTCACGTGTTGCCGCCGCCGTCGCAGCGGGTGCGTCCATTGTTCCACTTGCTGTTGTTTCGGCCGGTTTGATGGTCTTAGCCGGGGCGGGTCTCATGGCTCGTCGAACGTTCGACCGCTGAAAAATTCATCGTTGTCCTTATGTCCTTCATCCCCGGAACGTTTCGGGGATGATGAATGAGCAGGCCGTGAGCGCACCCATGTGCGCTCACGGGTATTGGAAAGAGATCGCTAAGGAGAAAATAATGTTTACCACTACGGTTATTGAGGCGGGTTCGGCGGTTCTTGCCGCCGACGCGAATGGTGTCGTGACGAACGTGTTGAGCACGCTTGCGACCTGGGTCGTTGTCGGTGGCGGTTTCTGGGCGGTGTGGGGTGCCGTCACCTTGGGTGGCGGTCTGTCCGACCATAACTCTCCCCAGATTCAAAATGGCGTGTGGAAGATCGTCGGCGGCGCGATCGTCATTGCCGCTGCCGGCTTGTTCAAGACTCTTGTGTAACGAAGGTCCGACCGTATCATGTTTGATTTCAAGGATGGGTTAAGATCCCTGCTGAACCAGATCAGCCAGGGGATGGATCCGACAATATCAAGCCTGTTGACTCAGACTCCGGCGGGTAAATATCCCGACGCCTATCGGACGGTGACGAATATCGCTACCACCGCGGTCAAGCCCGTCGCCATGACCGTGTTGGCGGTGGTGTTCAGTCTGGAAATCCTTCATGCCAGCCAGAGCATCGATCAGGATGGTACGCAAGGTGTACGCACGATTACGAAGTTGTTATTCAAAATCATTATCGTGTATATGGCTGCAATGAACGCGTCATGGCTGTGTGAGCTTATCACGTATCTGATTCAGCAGATCGGCACGGGAGTCAGCAGGCTCATTACCCTGCCAAATACTGCTAGTGCGGACGATAAGGCTACTAAATTAGGCGATGCTTTGGAAAACAGTGGAGCTTTGGGACAGGCGAATCTTGGCCAACAATTAGTCGCAATCATTATGCTGCTTATTCCTTTTCTTATCGCTCGTCTGGCCGGCCTTGCTGTCCAGGTTCTCATTGTTGCACGTTTCGTGGAATTGCTGATCTTGACCGCGTTTGGCTCTCTTCCCATCGCCTTCCTGTCCTATGACGGGACGAAAAGTTGGGGTGAGGCGTATATCCGCGAGTACGCGTCGTGTGCGTTTAGCAATATCACGCTCCTGATAGGCCTAGCCGTATATCAGCCTGTTGCGAATAGTCTCTTCGCGGGGAATAAGAATTTAGGCTCGTTGTCGCTTAATGAGGTGGTGTTTACTCATTGGATGGATCTGGTCACGGTCAGTGTGCTTATGGTCGCTCTCGTGCTGATTAGTCAGAAAGCGTCCAAAGCCTTGTTCGGCCAAGCTTAGGGAAGAGGAAAGAAGGCTCACCATGCTTGTGATGGATGTCCCTACCGATATCAACCAAATAGACCCGAAGCAATGGTTCGGGCTGACTGGTCGCCAGTTCCTCTGCATGAACGGTGTTGTCCTATGCGCCGTGGGCGCGATCGTCTGCCAGTTCCTCGCCCCCAGCCAGGTGAGTCAGGCTGTTAATCAGGTCATCATCATTCCTATCGCGCTTTTGGTATTGGTGGGCTGGTTCAAAAAATCCGGACTGCCTGTGGAGGATTTTCTTGTCCGGTATTGGCAGTGGCGCATCGTGTTGATGCGTAAGCCTCTCATCCGTAAGGGAGAGATCCCTCATGACAGGCATGCCACGCGGCGCGAACTCAAGATCGTCAACGAGCACGTCGAAATAGCGCCTACCGTCCAGGACGCTTGAACGTTCATCAGTCAATGGTTAAAAAAATATGGTTCTTAAGGAGTTTTCAATGTTCGGATTGAGTGGGAATCGTGGGTCTCATGTGGATCAGGGGCATGCGCGGAAGGCGAAGAGGGAAGCTTTGACTGCGGCATCCATGGTGTTTCTGCATGGTATCCGTAAGGATGGCATCGCCTATGTCGGGGCTGGCTGGTGGAGCGCGACGGCACTGATTAGTGATGTCAATTATCAGCTTGCCTCCGTAGATACGCGGAAGAAGATCTTGAACGCATGGATGAGTACGTTGAACATGTTTGACGAGAATACGCGTATTCAGGTGACGAGTGCGAATCGTATGCTCAACGGGCGTAGCGTCACGCGTGGCGTGTACATGGATGCCGAGGGTCGTGATGGTTTGGATTCGTATCGCCGGTCGTTTAATGAGCTCGCCGCCGACCAACTCAAAGGCCTGGCGTCGAGCACGGTGACGGACAAGTATATTACCATGAGCGTCAAGGAGATCGGCCAGGACAAGGCAGTCGTCAGGCTCAATCGTCTCCTGTCAGGGTTGAAGACGCAGCTTGCTTCCATGAGTGGCTGCACGGCACATCGTCTTGATCGCGGTGAGCGCCTTCGTGTCCTGGGCTCGATGCTGCAACCGGATGAGCCCTTCACCTTTAGCGAGGAGCTCTTCGAGCAAGCGCCGAAGAATATGCGGGCGAAGGATTTCGTCACTCCATGGAGCATGGATTTCAGGAACAAGGATCAGATTACTCTATCGTCCCGAAGTGAGACGTTCATGACCCATGTGTGGTTGGAGGCATGGCCGGCACAGTTAACGGATACCCTTATCTCCGATCTGGCCGATATCACCGCTCCGATAGTGGTCAACGTGCATATCGCGCCATGGGATCGCGCGTCCGGCTTGGAAAAGGTCAAGACGAAGCAGGCAGGCGTCAAGGGCGAATATGACAGGACCGTACAAAAGCTCGCCAGGCAGGGATTGGGCGCAGAGAGCGTGCCTGATTCCATTACCGAGCGTGTGGATGAAATGACTACGTTGCTTGATCAGCTTCGTACGTCGAACCAGCGTATACTGGACACGCTTGTTTTGGTGAGCATGAGCGCCGATAGTGAGGATGAGCTCAAGCAAACGCTTCTGGAAGTGGAACGTGTCGCACGTCGACTGTCATGCAAGATGAGCGTGACGCGTTACATGATGCCCGAAGCCCTGAACGCTATGCTGCCATTGGGCGTCGATAGACTGCCGATGAGGCGAGCATTGACAACGGATAGTGCGTCGATTCTCATCCCTTTCACCGCTCAGGAAATCATGGAGCCTCACGGCCAGTTCTATGGGATCAACGAACGCAGCGGCAACCCCGTAATCGTGAATCGTAGCGAGCATATGAATTCCAACGGGTTCATCCTGGGAACGACCGGCTCAGGTAAGAGCCAGTCCGCTAAGGCCGAGATCGCGCAGCGTGTATTGAATTCCGCCGATCGCGTGGTCATCATCGATCCCGAACATGAGTATGTGCCGCTGGCGCAGGCTTTGGGCGGACAGGTCATCACCATTTCCGCGGACTCGACGCAACATATGAATCCGATGGATATTAATCTGACGGGTAGCGATGATACCGACCCCGTGCGCTCCAAGGTATCGGTTGTCTTGGATCTGTTAGGTGCCCTGATGGGCGGCACGACAGGTTTAAGCCAGCTCAAACGAAGCATGATCGATACGGCCGCGATGAACGTGTACAGGGATACGCGCGCTCAATTGGATTCGACCGGATCGTATACGCAACCAACCTTGGTGGATCTGAAGGAGCAGATCAAACGCGTGTATGTGGACGTGGAGAACCCTTCTCCCGAAGCACAGGATCTCGTCACCGAGCTGGAGATGTTTACGACTGGTTCCTCTTCCGGTTTCGCGCACCTGACGAATGTTGATCTTTCCGGACAGTTCATTGTTTTTGACGTGTCCGCTTTGGCCGGTCAGATTCAAACGTTCGGCATGATGGTCATTCTCGACCAGATTTGGAGCCTGGTACGTGCGAACCGTGATACCGGTTTGCGCACATGGTTGTATGTGGATGAGTTCCACCGTTTCTTCCATAACGAGTATTCCATCCGCACTTTCCTGGACATTTATAAGAGGGCACGCAAATATGGCCTGGGCGTTACCGGCATCACTCAGAACATCGATGAGCTCTTGGGCAATGATCAAGCACGTTTGATGCTGTCGAACGCGGATTTTCTTCTGCTGATGAATCAGAAGACGACGGATGCGGAAATGCTCCAGGATCTCCTCGAACTGTCGGATGAACAGGTGCGGTTGATGACGACCGCGCAAGCGGGATGTGGTCTGCTCAACACGAACGGTGTCTCCCTCGGTTTCAATAATCGTATGAATCAAAGGAATCTTTTAGCGAAATTGTATTCGATCAGGTTCGGCGACGGCCTACCGCAAGCGGGAGGTGTGCTCTGATGCCTGCGTATGAGCCCGGAGGGCATCAGGCCTCCGACAGCCTGTATGATCAGGCGACGAGCGCAACCCAGGTCACTCGAATGGGTGCGAAAACGAGTGTGAAAGCCGTCCAGGGGGTCGCCGGTGCTGTGGGTGGTGCTGCCGCTCACACATATCAGGGTATCAGGACCGTGGTCGGAAGGGTGAAATATGGTAAACCTCTCGGCCCTAAGATGACATTTAAGGGCCGCGTGTCTCGTCGTATTTTCCTGTTGAGAAAAGGATTGAAGGAGTCTCCTCGATCCATACTCAAGGGCGTAGGCACGGGACTGAGGAAGTCTCCCGGAGCGTATGGAAAAGGCGTGTCGAACACGGTAGGCGCTTCCATGCATGGCATGGAGTCGGGTGCGGATGATGAGCTTACTCGGCTGTCTGCATCCTCATCCCATCTTGTTTCCCAGGCTCCACGCGCAGGGGTGAAAACCATCCGCTCAGGCGCAAAGGCTCTCGGGAAAGCCCATGGGTCAGTCAGGCGTGCCCAGCTTGCCGCAAAACAGTTGAAGTATGCGCGCTCCACCATGCAAACGGTCAAGGCGGTCGCCCGGATGGTTGCCTCTGGCTTGAGTGGTATCGGTTTAGCGCTTCTTCCGCTTGCCGGCATTATTGTTGCGCTTATTGCCGCCATTGGTTTACTGATGAGTTCCTTTAGCGGCCAATCGGGATGCGATGCCGGGAATGCCGTTGCGGCGGGTGGTTTTGGCGCTACCAGTGGCAAGCTTGAGGGGTTAAAGACCACACGGGTTCGCGGCGTGACCGCGGTAGATTATCAAGCCTTGGGTATCAAGCCTTCATGGTTCGAGGATGATACTTCCGCGTACTAGTTTCAGCAGTGCACGTGGTGGGTCGCTAACCGGTGGAAGATGCTGGGCTTGCATGTCGACCATCACATGGGCAATGGTGTCGATTGGGCCGCGTCCGCGAAAAAGCACGGGTATCCGACGGGAGATACGCCACGTCTTGGCGCTATCGTGAGTATGTCAGGTGGTGTCCTTGGCGCTTCTGCCGGCCCTTACGGGCAAGTCGCTGTCGTTGAGCAGATTGATTTGGATGGTAGTATCTGGGTGTCTGGGTCAGGCACCGGATTCTTTAATACGTATGGTGCTCCTGTTGTCGATCAGTATTCCAAAGCGGCCTTAGATGCAGCTCGGGGTAAGTACACCTATATTTATTCCACCGGGTCCACTCCTTCCACCACTACGGGTGATGATGCTCCCGCTGGCGCTAATGAAGTGTCCTACGCGCCTGTAGGATGCCCCGTCAATGATGATGGGAATACGGGTGCGGCGTCCGCGGATGCGAAGACCGCTCAAGAGTACGCGAAGAAGACCATGAAGGAGCAGTACGGGTGGGGCGATGATGAGTTCCAGGCGTTAGTGAAGCTGTGGAATAAGGAGTCCGGATGGAATTACAAGGCTGAGAATAAGAGTAGTGGCGCGTATGGTATTCCGCAGAGTCTGCCTGGTAATAAGATGGCAACTATGGGTGTTGATTGGCGCACGAATTATCAAACCCAGATCAATTGGGGGATTGAAGTATATTAAAGGCAGGTATGGTACGCCATCCCGAGCCTGGGCGCATAGTCAGCAAACAAATTGGTATTAAAACATAGGGGGAATTTCATTATGGGGTGGGTCGCAGAAAAAAGGTCGCATCATTCTCTTTGGCATTCTCGCCATTATCGTGCTTCTTGTGTTGGGTATTGGTGCGGGCGTGCTGATTGGCAGCCGTATGGCAGGCTCCTCGCGGCAGGCCACATCCTCATCGTCGAAGACGGTGCAGGAGTCACCAGGGTCGTCCGAATCGTTGTGGCATGGAAAGGATATTCGCGAATCCGGCGAGGGCGTGTATCGGGCATGGATAAGGAACGCACATGCACGCAGGCAGGCGTGGAAGCGGCATACTGGCTCATCAGTGGTTCAGGCAGTCAGCGTGAGGAAGAGCTGTATAAGCGGTTCTTCCTTCCTAACCTTATCAGCGCGGATGTCGATCCGGAGTCCACCGCTCACTGGATCAACCATGGTGATCCGCCCTTTACGGCAGTACCCGTGGATATTGCTGCCGATATATTGGGTACGAAGATAGACGATAATGCTATCGGCTGCGTGGTCTCTTTGGATGGCAAGGAACATGGTAAGGAAAATATTCCTAACAGTTCTGACCCGTATCCGGATTCCGGTGTTCTCTATTTGCGACTGAACCGTAAAGATAAGGATTCCGCATGGTTCGTAATGTCAATAGATTATAATCCTGAGGATTATCAGCGGGACATTAAGCAGCAAGGAAATAATTAACTAAAACTTCCCAACCCTAATTTATCCTTTTTTGATTCCATTCAAATAAGGTATCCAGCCAATCAAAAACGGCATTATGGGCAAGTCTCAAATTGTTGACTTGACAATGGGCGTCCGCACCACTTTCCGCCTCAAATATTTGAAGTTTGGTTTGCGGATTTTTAGACTTAAGCGCTTCGTAAATCGTCCTGGTTTGGTGTTGTAATTCGCTGCTTTCACCTTCTCCCATGATAAATAGGCAAGGGCACAGAATTTTTTGATAGTCTACAACCTTTGCACGGCTAAACACCTCATCAATAGCGCTCTTAAAATCAGAGGTGCCAAACTGCCAGGCATATTTTTTAAGGTTTAAATTTGCAGATTCGTTCAAATTTCCTGCTAACTTTAAAATGGCATTCATTAACCAACTGGGAGTTTTTAAGCTTGATCCAAATTCTTTTCTGAAGAGTTCTGCAACATCGTAAATGGCTGTACTCGCAATCCATGCATGAATTCTTGGATCTTCTTCGGCAGCTTGTGCGGTAAAATATCCCCCGCCGCTGACACCATAAATGGCTAGATCATTCAGCTCGGGATTTCTGCCTTCCAACCAGTCTATGCACAGTGAAATTGGAATAGCGGCATTCGCATCAAAGGTTAACCCTCTACCAGGGTTAGTCCCCTGGCCAGGAAGGTCAACCATTAAAACATTGTAACTTCGCATCCATCCAGGATAGCCGGCAAAGTAAAATAAATCTTCGCGATAAGTATCCCCGCCACCAACCATAATCAAGGTTGGACAATTATTGCCGCTGTGAAGATAATAACCCGGTAAATAGGAATCTTGATAATCAATCGTTAGTTTTTCGACTGGGGCTCCTAGTGAATGAATTGCGTCAGAAAACGCCCTCTCCATTTGATGAACGGTAGACAGATATTCGTTAGAAACTGGATTGATAAACTGGATTGCTGAACGAAGTGAATAGGTCTGTGCTAGATAATACTGTGCTTTTGTTTGCTTACTCAAATCTGAATTGCTTACTTTTTGTTCAAGATAGTTCCCATGTGATAAAAAAACATTTTTCCAGTCATCGGGCTTTGGTGATTTGCCCAACTTTTGGGCAAGATAATAAAGTTCTCCGTGAGAAAAGCCAAAAACTTCACCAATACCTAACAACCAATTAAAGAAAAAATCCGTATCACCATTCTTAAAAAACATTCGAGTGGATTGCCTTTTTAAAATGACCTCATTTTTCTTCATCACTTACCTCCTGTTTTCTGGATTTTTCATGTGGGAAGTTTTAGTAATTAAATGGTTGCCATCCAGTATATCAAGTGTGGCACTATAATAAGTGAGGGGCTTCTTTTCTGTCCATCCTGCCAAGCACCTGTGTCCCTGTCTTCTTCAATCAGCGACGTAGCGGATACACCTCACCTCGGAGGGGTGGAAGACGGCTCTCGGATTCAGGATGAACGAGCTGGCGATGCGACGCTATCGTCTCCCTGAGAAGCGAGGCCCTCGATTCCGGCGTGGCCGGTTTGGCTACAATTTGCTTGCGTAGTTTCGTACCTTGGTGAGGAATCGTGTGCGCTTGCGTGGGGTTGATCTACGTAAGTAGGACATCTGGTGGTGTTTGATGGTCGTGACGCCGCACATGATTTTGAGAATCTGGTGATGGAGGACCTTACCATAGTCGGGCTCGAATAGGCGTGCGTAGAACCCCGGAGTATCGTTCGTGGTGACGACCCATGCTTTCTTGCCCTTGAGCAGCCCCTTGGGAAGCACTCCCCGATACACGTAGGCGAACCCTTTGGAGAAGACACGATCGATGAAACCCTTAAGGATGGCGGGCATGCCGGACCACCAGATCGGGTAGATGAATACGAGCAGGTCCGCGTCGGTAATGATCCGACGGTACCGTTCGGTATCCGGGTCGATGTTCAGGTTGCGGCGCAGATGGTTTTCATCGAAGCGTAGGACCGGATCGAAGTTCTCCCTGTACAGATCGACCACGGTCACCGAATGTCTGGCGGGGTTGTCTTCCAGCCCCTGCATGACGGAGTTCAGGATGGCGTGGTTGTATCCGTTGTCATTGGGATAAGCGTAAAGCACTGCGATATTCATGAACCTATTGTATGAATCGGGACGTACCTGTTGTCATGGATATGTCCCGATGGCTTGATCCTTGATGGGCAAGGCCCTCGATTACTGCCAGGGCATCGCCTTTCGCCCCACCCTAAGAGATTTAGCTTAATTTTCGACTGTAGAACGGTTTGAGACCGCGCAAAATATAGACGCACATCGCATTATCCAATCGTCCGAGCTCGTCCGCGGTGAGGAGTTCTCGCTTTTGTGCGGATTGTTGGATGCTGTAGGAGCCGTTCATTCCCTTGTTTTCCGTTGTTGATGTTGTCCAAATGGTTTGGTTGCCCAGTATTGTGCTATACCATTTCGTGGTTGTCTCATCATTGCCTCCCAGGAAGAGCTTGCTGTCGCAGTTGGCGGTGATGGTTTCCCACTCGTCCTTGTAGAGCGCCTTGATTTGGCTGATCGTCTGGAGGATGACCGACACGCTCATGTTTCTGCTGCGCATGGTGGAGATGAGGATCGGGAATCCTGGTATCTTGCCGATGTTGGCGAACTCATCCAGCATGCAATGCAATGGAATGGTTAATGCGCCGCTCGCATTGTGGTCCGCCTTATACATGGTGGTTTCGAACAGGCATTGATAGAAGATGGATGCCAGATACGTGAATGTCTGGTTCGTGTCACTGATGATAATGTAGATGACGGTGGGCTTGTCCCCTACCTGGTCGAGCTGCATGGTGTCATTATCCAGGATGGTTTTAATACGCCTTGCGTGTAGTCCTGCTGTTTGGTTCGCAAGTGTTGTGGTAATGGAGGCGCGGGTTTCTGCGGGGCCTTGCTCGTAGGTTCGGTATTGGCTGCAGGCGAAGTCGAGGCCTTCAAGCATGGCAAGGCTTTCTCCGTCATAATCATCCGCGGATTCTTCAGCGTCCTCGATGAAGGCGCGCGTTTCCGCCATAAGGTCATCGATGGGGCTCGCCTGGTCGGGGTCGGATTCACTGGCGCTCATCTGGCTGAGCATATTCATGACGGTGTTCATGTTGCGCGTTTCCGGATCCTCCGCGAAATACGTGTAGGCGAGCAGGCCGGTCAGCAGGCTTTTGGACGCTTTATCCCAGAAGTCGCCATGGTTTTTTGGTGTTCGCTCCTGTGTTGGTGATGATGTTATCGGCAAGCCTTATGAGGCTTCCTTCCGGATCATCGGGATTCATATAGTTCAGCGGGTTGAAGTGGTCTGAGGTGGCCATGTCGATGAGGTTGAAGGTTTTGATCCGCCACCCGGCCTTACGCATCTTTTCGGCCGTTTGGTGGTGGATTTCGCCTTTCGTATCGGTGATGGCGAGACTGATTGGAGTGTGACGGGTGGCCATGTTGGTCATGTTTGGTAGGACATAGCCGCGCGTCTTGCCCGAACCCGATGCCCCGGTGACCAGGACGTTGAGGTTACGCCTCGTCCTATATGTATCCAGGCCGAGGGCTTCACTGTGGGTCATGAGGAGTGTGTTACCCGGGTTTTTGTCACTGTAGGGTCGCATGTCCGTGCTGCTTGCCCAAGCGGCGCTGCCGTGTTCCTCACCGTCTCTTGTGACGTGTTGCCCGCTGTAGTGGTAGAGCAAGGCCAGGAGCACGATGGCTGCCGTGGCGGCGCCTGCGATGAGGTCCATGCGGTTCATACTGGGGACCGGGTTTTTATATGCATCCAGGCTTGCATTTATCGCGGCTGGAATATCGTGGGACGCTATGTAGGATACGCGTACCGGCCTGCTGACGATATTGCCCGCATAAAAGCCCATGAGAGTAAGGATGAGCCATGTGATGGGGCTCATTTTCCTATTCGATGTCATTGGTGCCTCCTTGATCGTCGTCCGTCATCACGGTGGCCAGGTCCGCCCATGGATTCATGGAGGCTGGTGGCGGGGTCTTCGCACGTTGGCGCCGCTGTGCCTCATGTTTGATTGTTTCGATGAGACTTGTTTTCGTCCATTGCCCTTCTGGCGGTTGGAATTTGCCGCGCGCTCCTGGAGCGTAGGGTTCATGTGTATCCTCTTGTGCGGGCGTCATCGACTATGGGGGTCTCGTCCCTGAGCTGACTGTGGATGAGGGCATGGCTTGGCCCTTCAGGTTGCGCATGATGCTCGCTCATACATACGATATGCGGGTTGGCCAGGCTGTCTGCGATGGTGATGCTCATGCCTGTCCTGCTTGTCTGCTGGTGTGGGTGGCCATGTTCAGGATACGAATTTTCATGTTTTCGCTTCTACCGTCGAGGCCGACGGTTTCCAGGCTGGTTACGACGCCTTTGATGATGACATCTTGACCTTTCACCCATTCCTGGAGGCTGACCCATTGGGCTGTTTTTTTTGACGGCTTTTGCATCCACATATGTTGTATTTCCCCGCTCGTCATGGCATGCAAGGGTGAGATAATAGACGACTGTCGAATCGTCCGGAGTGTATTTGGTCGGCACCGTCACGATTTTGCCGTCGCACCATACCATGTCACCGACATGCGCTTGCATCACGCACTGCTCCTTTCGCCGTTACTTTTTTATTGTTGCGGGTTTCTTCATGGTGTGGCGTTGTGCGTTGCCGGTTGTGCGGCGTGCCTGCGAGCGGGCCTGGGCGCCTTTCCTTACCGCTTTTTGCACGTCTTTTTTCGTGAGCTTGTGCCCTTTCTTCCGGGCTTTGACCTGGCTGATGTTGTCTTGGCCGTACAGGTCGAGATGGTCTACCGTCTGTGGATGCTGATTCAAGAACTCGTTCGCTTGGCTGATGGTCGGCTCGCCTTGGAGGAATTCCCGCGCCTCTTTTTCCGGGATGAATCCTTGGGCTACTTGCTCACCGATAAGCTCTTTCTGCCGCGAGGTGGCGGGAGTCGCGTGCCAGTAATCCGGCCGTTCGGCCGACACGGTCGCACTCCCCCGCTTCCATGGGGATTCCTGCTTCTTTCAGCCCGACTTCTTCGCGGGCAAGGGACTGTTCATCGACCTTTTCCATATCGGGATCATTCAGTTCCCTGACTGTTTCCTGGGCGTCGGTGATCGTTTGGTTGATGTCGTCCGCGCTCATGGTCGGGTGTATGCGCGAGAGTGTATCCTGCACGAATTGCGATGCTTGCAGCGGGAAATCAACAAGAGCCGTACCGTTTTTCCTGTTCTGGCTGATATGAAAATCGATCCCGCTCTTTCCCAGCTCGGCTGCGAGTCTATTGCCTTGCTCGAAGTCAAAGTCAAGGCGTGCGGTGGCTCCGCCTGTTTTCCGATTCAGGTTTTCAGGCTCATCTTTCCTGTCGTCCGATGCTCCTTGATTGCCTGATGGGTCTTATGGACCGCTGCTTTCGAGATTCCGAAAACCGCCTGGATAAGCGCCTGGGCACCATGGGCTGTCAGTCTTACCGCTATGCGTGCCACGGCCTCGGTTCCTTCCTTGATGGCCTGGGTCGTTTGTTCCTCCAATGGCATTTGTGACTCCTTAGCGTTGATTTCCTTGGTTCTCTTTTACTTTTTATCGTCCTCGTTTTTTCATGATTTTAGGGTCATAAGGCACCTGCCTGTGGACACGGATCTTTAGCGGGAGAATCCCGGTCTTTGCCTCTGATCATGTTCACGTATTGACTCGTCGACGGCTTGAATCCGTGTCCGGAGTGTGCTGATGGTGTCTTCCAGTCTGTCCATGTGCTCATCGATTTCAAAGAGTTGTATTCCACTATCCTCGTTATCCTCATCCAACGCGATCCTGCTGATGACGTCTTGGCGCGCAATCATCAAACTGGTCAGTGTTTCATCAGCCTGTTGGAGCGTACCGGTCAATTCCCGTATCACGTCATTCGCACTGCCACCATTGCGTGCGATCAGGGATAGCGCTGTTGCCTGCCTGGAAATCTCGCCCGCCATACGCATCTGATGCCTCATCCATCCGTTCTGTTTCGCGCTTCCATGCAATTCGATCCGTGGCATATGGCGTCGCACGTCTTTAAGGTCATTCCAGGTTTGCGCAGGCTGTCCGAATGCCGCGTACAAGTCACGCATACTCATTTTTCCCATGCCCTTCCCCTGCCGGTCGGAGACAGGAATCCCGGTGTCCTGTCCGAAATAGATACGGATGGTCGTACCGGTTCTTGTCGCCATGGTCTTTGGCACAGTGATACGTTTGTTGCCCTTGGTGTGTGGGATGATGATGCGGATTTTTTCGGGGTCTTCGTAGTCTATGAGTTTCTGATTGACACTGATATGCTTCAAGGCTTGATGGTTCAGTTTCATCATCACAGCACTCTCATCGTAGGCCATGCCGAGGCGATTATCACGGTACTTTCTCCCCGTTGCCAGGTCAGTATAGGTGATGTGTGCGCCACGAATGTTCGCCTCCACCTGATATTTTTTGAGCGTATTGCTGAACTCGGTAAAGGTTTTGGATTCCGTGCATGCACGGTCAATCATGTCACGGATACGTTGCTTCTGCCCTTCCCCACGAAGGCTCGCGTAATAGTCGCCACTACGCAGCCACAAGGTTGGGTTCTGGCTCGTCTTCATGTCTTGTCCGTGGCGTGGACTGACACTGAACCCGTATTCCTGGCACAGTTCATCACTGATGGGTGTCCACCTTTTCATGAGTGTGTTCTTATCCAAGCGCATCTTGTAATGCGTCTTGCCATTCGTATTGCAGATGATGATGTGATTATGGATATGGTTCCTATCAATGTGCGTGGCAATCACATACTTGTAGGCTCCATTGTCCGTGATTCTGTTGGCGAATTCCATTCCCAGCCCATGCGCCGTGACCGGGTCAACATCGTCTTTGGGGTCAAAGGATTGGATCACGTGACGGGCTAAGGTCGTGTTCTTCTTCACGCCTGCCATGCTGTTTTTATCGTCCGGCATCATCGCCTCGGCAAGATTGCTTGGATTCCAGATATCGGGGTCATCGGGGAATAACCAGGAAACGGTCACGTAGTATTTGTCTTGTGTTTTGTCATCTCTGGTGATGTAGGCAATGGCTTTATTCAGACTCGTTTTTATCTGCCCGACCTTGACGATCGCCATGATTATTCCGCCTGTTTCCCGTACGCGTGGGCTGCTTGTTTTTCAATGAGAATGAGATTCTCTTCATGGAGTCTATCGAGTTTTTCCTGTACGAGTCGGAGTAGGAGCGTGGCCTCGCGTATCGTTTCCTGACTGATGTTTCCCCTCGCATTGGCGACGTGCGCGATTTGATTAATATTGTTTGCCATTCCTCTGATTTGTTCGTGGAGCTTGTCGGTGTCAGCGTTGATTTCCACCGTGATGGCAAAAGGCTCCGAGAGAGTGGAGCGCGCCCATTTACTAAAGGATTGGCCGTCCCCCGCTTCGACTTGGTAGCGCTCATAAACATGATTCCACTCCTCGTCAGTGAAGAGAACCGTTCTCCGAATATTTCTGGTTCGGCTGCCTTTCCAACTCATTTATATGCCCCTATTCATGCGTAGCTACATTCTCATCATGCACACGATCGCGCACGTATCAGGAACATAAAATACGAAGGGATCGTTCATCTTCTTTCATTGCTGGCAATGAAAAACCGCGAGGGGTGTGGGTCTCCCACAAGGACAACGATTTTTATCGTTGCGCCTAGAGTACGTACTCTAGGCTATCCTTGCTATTCCGAAATCGGGCCACAGGCCCGATTTCGGACGACCGGCCGGAAACCGGTTGATTAGTTGAGGAAGAAGGAGGCAAACAATGACGTGAGAGTTTGGAATTCGATGAGCTTTGAGAAAGCATGTTGTACCATGGATTTGGTATATGAGGGATGAAATCCCTTTTGCTCGTTTAAAGAAGGTTCGCTATGATGCACGAGGAAGGCGGCTATGCGGCGCAGCGATAGGATGAAATTGCTGGGGAGCATGGTTCTCCAGTTTGTATGGGGCGTGCTGGTGGCGAAGGTTTTTGTGCTTCTTGGGCACGGTTTTCCTTTGTTCCGGTGGCGGTCGTGGGTTGACGCGACTACATGGCTTTATGCGTGCGGATTTGCTGTTATCTGGACTGCGGGTTTTCTCTATTATCATCTGAGAAAAAGATGACGGTGGCTGTTGGGCTGCTGAAATGTTTTTTTAGGGTTGTTTTCATTTGAGATTGAGTGGGAACAGCCCTTTTTACAGCCCTTTTTTATGTCCCCCGTATGCTGGTCGATCGTGCTTGGATGGAAGCGTACATGTCCAGGAAAGGATTGGGTTATGAATCAAGATTTGCAGGATCCGCATGATCGGGTGAGGCAGGAGGGGCCCCCATCAGGCGCGGTCCAGGACATCAAGCATTGTACGGATTATCGTGTCTGTGCAGCCAAGGCTGATCAGCTCCTCCCTCAGGCTGCGAGCGTTGTCTTTATAATACGCTTCGTTCGATTCTATGGCAGAGAGCGCCTCATGAAGTGAGTCGGGATTCAGTCCTTTTGCGCTCAAATTAATTCCTGCCCCAACCCGTTCAAGGCTTTGGGCGTTGAAGTTCCTCTCAAACGCCTTACTGGGGAATACGATTTGCGGAACGCAATAGCTGATGCCATCCATCATGGAATTCTGGCCGCCGTGGTTAATGAACACCTTCGTCCTGGGAAATAAGCGGGAGAACTCCGCTCTTTTCTCGAAAAATATATTGCCAATTCGCTTTTTCCCCTTTGATCCGGCGACGATGACCTTATAACCAGAATAGTCAGAGTCCGAAAAAACTTCCGTCAGCGTCTTCTCGAGCTTCTTCGAGCTCACCGAACCATTCCCCATATACACTAATATGAGGTCTTTTCTTTGTCGCTCATCAAAATCCACCGGCTTTTTCATAAACCCGCAGTACACGACGTTCGGATCATCCACCGGTTCTAAAGACGGAGTACTCGGAATAAATTTTCGCTCTAACCAGTCGAACAGCTCCAGGGAGGAATTTATCGGAGGCAAGGAGAACTCGCTTATGAAACGCCTGACGCCAGACGCGTACTTCGGGGCGCTTGCATAGGCTTTACGGGTTGTATATGAGGATGATCCAAAAACCGGTACGCCTTCGATCCTGGCGGCGAGTATCGCAGATATATTGACTTCGGAGTAAATCGCATCTGGAGAAAACCTCCGGATCGCTTTTCGGATGGGCTCAACGCTATCGCATATGTAGCGATAATCCAGAGCTCCGGCGAAATGCAGCACCTCCTCGAAACTTTTTATCCGCACTTTGCCAACGACTCCCAATTTGCTGAGGGCAGGGAGCATGTTCCGCGACAGGAAGCTCGGAAGTCCCAGGGGCGATGGGGCGGGGATCTGGAACGTCGCCATTCCCGCAGGCGGGTCGCAATTACCGTCCGTTGCGACCCCCATGAGGATCTCGTGACCTGCGTCATCCAATGCTTTACTTATCGCGAGCGCCCGTGACCATGGTCCGCTCGTAGTCGCGCGGGCGAACATAGGAACGATGAGTACTTTCATGGAGGCCATCCTTTCGGTCGTCTTGATGCGGTCCACTCTGACCGCGACCCTCGATGAACTGTCCTTATTATCATTATCAATCATTTTAACCCTTTTCACAATATGATTGCAGTGGTTCTCGGGAAGAGACATCCGAAAGGGAAGAAACATCGGAAAGTCTTTCCACTCCTCCTCCTGATGCCTTCCCCGGTCTTCACCCCTCTTGCCAGCCTCTTGCCGGGGTTGCCGAGGTTGTCGGCCCACCCCATCGGCGACGCGGATCGGCCAGAACGCGGGCCAGGCGGTTCAAGAGGAAGAGGGTCGCGGCGCCATGAGTATGATGGGAAAGCCAGATCCAAACAGCAGAGGAGCTGAAAATGAAGAAGATCATCCTTGATCTTGACACAGGCATTGATGACACTTTGGCCATTGTGTACACGTTGGCCGCGCCGGACGCCGAGCTGATCGGAATCACGGGGGCTTTCGGCAACGTCAACGTGGATCGGGGGGTGAGGAACGCCCTCGGGATTCTGGCCATGTTTGGTAGGGATGACGTGCCCGTGTACCGTGGCTGCGACCGCGGCTTGTCGGCGACTGAGCCTTACGAGCCGACGTGGGAAGAACACGCTCTCTGGCATGGACATAACGGAGTCGGCGATGTGACCATCCCGGCGACCCCCAAGCACGGGCCGGCCGCAGGGAATGCGGTCGACTTCATCATCGATTCCGTTCGCAAGCATCCCAAAGGGGATCCGGAGGGGGAAGTGGTGGTCGTCCCCACCGGCTGCTCGACCAACATCGCCACCGCTCTGAAGAAAGCGCCGGATATCATCGATAAGATCACCATCGTCACCATGGGCGGATCCCTGACCCAGCCCGGCAACGCCAGCCCTTTCGCCGAAGCCAATGCCACCGTCGACCCTGAGGCCACCGACTACATGTACTCCACCGCGGCCGATATCACCATGGTCGGCCTGGACGTCACCATGCAGGCCTTGATGACGGAGGAAGACGTGGATGAGCTGGGCAAAATCCCCACCAGAACCGCGCGATTCCTCCATGACATGCTGCTTTACTACCTGGGCGTCAGCAAGAAGTACGACCCCTCCTACCTGGGCGGCTGCAACCTGCACGATCCCCTGGCCGCGGCCGTGGCCATCGACCCCAGCCTGGTGAAGACCTTCCCCATCAACCTCATGTGCGAAACGGAAGGCCCTTCCGCCGGTCGGACCATCGGCGACCCCAGACGTCTGCTGGCCGAACCCAAGAACACCAAGGTGGCTTTGCAGCTGGACCGTGAACGCTTCAAGGGCCTCTTCATGAAGCATCTTTTCGCGCTCGCAAGCGGTGCTGGGAAGGCTAGCAATGTCAGCAACGCCGGCACTTTTGGCGCTGCTGGCACTTCTGGCAAGGCCGAGGAGTAGGAGGTAGGCCATGACTGGAGCAAATCAAACCAAGCCTTCCGACACTAGGGTTTCCGATACCAGAATTTCCGAAGCCAAACCATCTGATTTCGAAGAGAACCGGGCCAAGACGAAGAAGGCCCTTCCCGCTCTGCTTATCATCTTCGTGCTGGGAACCCTGATGATCCAAGCCTTCAACCTGGTCTACCAGAACATCGGCGACTCCTTGCACATGTCGGCCAGCGCCTCCCTGATCAGCACCCTGCCCGGCATCATCCTGGGGGTGGTTTGCATGCTTTACGGAACCCTGTGCGACTTCATCTCACCCAAGCATATGACCATTTTCGGGGTCAGCGCCCTGACTCTGGGCAGTCTTCTGGGCTTCTTCGGCTCCGGTGATTTCTGGCTGATTCTCGTCGCCCGCATCATCCAGGTGGCCGGCGGCCAAGTTGCGGGGTCGGTCTTCCTGGTCATGTCAGTCAAATATCTGACCGATAAGGAGAAGGCCATCTATCTGGGCATCTACAACGCCGCTTATTACCTGGCCGCAGCCATCGGAGTCTTCGCCGGCGGCCTGCTGGAATCCATCGGCTATAAGTGGCTTCTGCTCATTCCGGCTCTGTCCGTGCTTTTTGTGCCCCTGCTGCTCAAGAACACGCCCGACATCAGCATGAAGGGATCCAGAATCGACGTCCTGGGCATCCTGATTTTCGCCCTGATCGCCGCCTTCATCGCCATCTATTTCTCTTATCCCAGCGTTTGGTACATCGTGGCCGCGGTCGTCCTCTCCCTGGTCTTCGGTTTCTACGTGGCCAAAGGCAAGAATCCCTTCCTCAGTAAGAAGTTCGTGACCAACAAAGCCTATATGAGCAGCATCCTCATCCTCTTTGTTTACTACTTCTTCAACTTCGCCTGCGTGCCCATTTATCAGGTCATTGGCGAGGGGATTTACTCCATTTCGCTGACCCAGGTCTCCTTCTACCTGACTTTCGTCTATCTGGTGGCCACTGTCCTTGGCGTGGTTTCCGGGCCGATTGTCAATAAGCTGGGCAGATTCAACACCATGGTTCTCTCCAGCGTCCTCATGATTGTTGGCTTCGGCGGCAGCGCCTTGTGCATCAAGACCAGCTTCGTCTTGTTGACCTTCTTCGCCTGCCTTTTCATCGCCGGCATCACCATCGTTTACACGCCGATTTACGACGCCGCGTCCGACGCTTTGCCGGTCGAGGAGAATGGCCGAGGCATTGGCATTTGCGATCTGACCATGAACACGGCAGCTTCCATCGGTCTGGCCATTTACAGCAGCCTGATGGTCAACAGGGGCTTCGCCTCTCATGGCTGGATCATGGCGGGGAACGCGGCCATCAACAAAACCGCCAACATGTTCTGGATCATGCTGGCTGCGTCTATCATCACTCTGATTCTGGTTTTCGTCTTCCGCAAGAATTTGGAAGGCAAGAGAGTCCAGGGGCGATTCGTCGGTCGTGGCTATTTTTAGGCTATTTTGATTATTCAATGATCTAATAATCATAGTTTGGGGCGGCCCGGATTTCTCCGTACCGCCCCTTGTTTTATCGGCGATTGTTATTTGTCATCTTCAGGCAATTTCCGCGCTCTCTCTGGGTTGCCTTTGGACTATCTCTGGGTTGTTATCTCCAAATCACTTGCACCTGATAATCCTTGCCTAATGCACTGGTGAAAACAAGACTCAAGTTCTTCTCGGCGTTGGCCTTCGCCTGTTTGAGAATCCCCAGCTTGACTGATTCGAACTCGCTCTGTTTGATGATTTTCTTTTGCAGGATGTCCAAATCAGAAGGGGAAAGCTGATGGAAGATGTTGTTTTCCTCATACCGAACGCCCGTACGTTTGGGGTCCATCGTATTCGACAGTATCATCGGCTGGTTCAGAGTGACTACGATGGTCTTGTCCTTCTTCCGGAATTTGAACTTGGCTGTCTTAAGGTTGACCCCGGCCTTGATGGTCCCGGAATAGCGGTAAACAAAGCCGCTGGAGGTGAAGGGGATGCTGAAATTCTTGATCTTCGTTGAACCGCCATACCAGTCGGCGATATCATATGCTTGGGAGGCGGTTGTCAGCTCATTCTCCGATTTAATTTGTTTGAAAACGGCATAAGTCTGGATGGTTGAATTGTCTTGCGAGAAAATCGGCATCGCGCTGAACATGCGAGGGGCGACACTAACCAGGATGCAAGTCACCACGATACCAACAAGAAAGCCAGTCAACCCCCCCTATTGATTGTTTGATTCTTCCTTTCGGCTTTGGCCTGTTCTCTGGCTGGTTTTCCGCTTGGCTTTCACTCTTTGCCATGATCGCTCCTTCATAAAAGGCTTCATAAGAAATTTCCTGTGGAATTTCCACCTCACAGTGGAATCATCCGGTCTCATCATATCAATTTTTGACTTGGGCAGGGCCGGGAAGTGGATTTGCATAAGGTAGGGGGGATGGGGTTGTGTAGACCAAGGTTGATCAGGGTTGATCAAGGTAGACAAAAGGTTGGCCAAGGCTGATGACGTGTATACGAAACGAGGTTACAAAAAATCGGGGTTGGGAATGGCGGCCTGTTTTCTGTAACCTCGTTTCGTATACACGGCTGTTTGTCTTTTGACTATCTTTCCCTTGTCTTTTCCCCCTGCTTCAAGGTCGGCCTAATCAGCCATGCCTCTGTGTGCCTATGCAATGTGAGCCCATCATGTGGACTTGCAATATGAGCCTGTCAGGTGGGGGCTTGTCATGTGAGCCTGCAATGTTGGCCTGTTATGTGGGTCTGTCATATGAGCCTGTATGTAGACCTGTCTGACTACGGTTGAACGAGTTGACCCGCTCTCGCAACGTGTGCATAATCGAGGTGTCTTATGCGTGAAAACCGTGAAATCGTCCCAGTCTTCTTCACCACTGACGAGAAATACGCTCCTTACCTATCCGTGGCCCTGACGTCGCTCATTGCCAACACCGACCCCACGTCCGATACCTCCTACCGGGTCATCGTCGTCCACAAAGACCTCAGTCAGCAGGCGCAGGAGATCTTCCAGGCCATGTCCACGGACAAGGTCGCCGTGGAACTGTACCCCATGCGGGACTACATGATTCAATCCATCAATTCGGACCACAACAAGCTGAGGGCCGATTACGAGACCCTCACCATCTACTTCCGTCTCTTCCTGTCCGAGATGTTCCCGGACATCGACAAGGCCATCTACCTAGACGCGGACACGGTCACCAATGTGGACATCGCGCAGCTCTATCGGATCGATCTGGGGGACAACTTCTTCGCCGCCGTCAACGACAACTTCGTGGCCGCGGGGGAGGAGACCTCCTATTACACCCTGAACGCCTTGGGCATCCCTTCATCCGAATACGTCAATTCCGGAGTCCTGCTCATGAACCTCAAGGCCATGCGGGAGGCGGGCTTCGTGGACCACTTCGTCAAGCTGCTCAACGCCTACCATGTGGAATCCATCGCCGCGGACCAGGATTATCTGAACGTCATCTGCCGGGGGCGGATCCTGATGCTGGGATACGAGTGGAACACCATGATGGCCGATGGGACGTCCGGGCCCGAGCATCCCAAGATCATCCACTATAACCTCTTCGGCAAGCCTTGGAATTACAGGGATGCCACCAACGCCGACTATTTCTGGCGGTATGCCGAGGGGTCCGCTTATTACTCCCAGCTGGTCGAGGGGGTGGAGAATTTCACTGAGACCGACGCCAATTCCGATGCGCGTAAGAAGGCCAAGCTCATCGCCGGCGCTTTACGGGTGCCGAAGAATGAGGTCACCTTCCGCAAGTTGGAGGAAGAAGGGGTGAGGGTTCGTCTGGCTGGCTGATTGGCCAGCATATCGTTTGAGGCCAGGCTTCCCTAGGTCTCCCTAGGCTTCACTGGATTCGCAGATCCACCCCGCTTTCGGCCACTTTCCTGAAAGTCACCTCGTTTTTGGGTATGGAAACGGCCCCGGTCATCATGGTCGCCTTGCGCTTGTCATCAAAAGAGGGGTCGCGCTGGGAGAATTCCTTGAGGATGGCGATCAGCTTGGGATAGTAGGCCGACCCTTCGGCGTAGCGCCAGAAGTAGTCCGCCAAAGGGGCGTCGCGGTAGTGCCAAGGCTTGCCGAAGAGGTTGTAGTGGATGATCTTAGGGTGATCCGGCCCTTCAGTTCCATCCCCGGTCATGTTGTTCCACCGCCGGTCCAGGTAATGGATCCGCCCGTTGCACATGACGTTCAAGTAGTCCTGGTCGGGGGCGATGGATTCGAAGTGGTACTTGTTCAGCAGCTGCACGAACCGCTCGGTGAAATGGCCCTCCCGCATGGCCTTGAGGTTCATGAGCAGCATGCCCGAATTGACGTATTGGTCGGAGGGGATGCCCAGGCCTTCTTCGGCGTAATAGACGGTCTCGGGATTGGCGGCCACGAAATTGTCCGCCACGGCGGCGATGAGGTCATGCCCTAAATCGGTCCGGTAAAGCTGGGCGATGTCGGCGTTGATGACGGTGTCCGCGTCCAAGTAGATGGCCTTATCAAGGCCAGGGAACATCTCGGACAGGAAGAGACGGAAGTAGATGGTCATGGTCACGTAGTCGGCGTTGAGTTTGTTCCGGTCCGAATTGATGGCCTCGATCAGGTAGGACTCCATGGGGTAGAGCTCGATGGCGATGCGGTCCGTGGCCATTTGGCGGAAGAGCTGCTGGGATTCCTCGCTCAGGCCTCTGTGGACGATGAGAATGCGGTAGGTGGTGTCCGCCGTCGGGTCCGTATTGGCGATCAGAGATGTGAGGGAAACGGACAGGAAGGGGGCGTATTTCTCATCGGTCGCATAGAAGATGGGGACTGTTGTGGGCATGGGATACCTCTTTGGTTTGGTTTTTCATCTGGGTCCGGCCCAGGCACTTCGTCCCATGATAGGCCTTTCTATGAACAGGGGATAAGTGAGGTTCACAGAACCTTCACACGAAAATGGGTTTCAGCCTTGCGACAGGTGAAACCCGGTTGGTACCAGGTGAAACCCGGTTGGTACCAGGTCGGGGAGCGGCCCTTCCCAAGAGGTGCCGGAGGGAGGAAAGCCGCCTTTCCCAAAGCGCGCCGGAAGGTGACCTTTCCGTCCCCCGCATGTCGCGAATCAGCGAAAAGTCCTTTCATGCGATATGATATATCATAGGTTTTTAGAAGTTGGCCAGACGAGTCCTCGAAGAAACGCTCGAACTTAAGTGTCGATTGCGGCTTTTCGGTCAAGGGGACTATAGTGAGTCGAGTTTGCACAAAAAGGCAGACGTAAGGAGGCGGATATGAACGGTTTGGCATCGACCGTGACCCTATCGGCTTTGCAACTTCCCAGCAAGCTTCCTGGGCTGGATGAATTCCTTCCCAAGCCTTTCATCAACAACCCCGTCTTTGGCATGAATCGCATCATCATGATCCGCCTGATCATGACCGCGCTCATCATCCTCGTCCTCGGCATCACCGCCGCCCGGGCCAAGCTGGTTCCCGGCCGCTGGCAGGGGGCCGTGGAATGGGTGATCGAGTTCGTGCAGAACAACATCACCTACCAGGTCATGGGGGAGCTGAGGGGCAAGGAATACACCCCCCTGATCACCGCCATCTTCCTGACCATCGCCTGTTTCAATCTCTGCGGGGTCATCCCCGGCGCCAACATCGCCGCCACGGCCACCGTGGTCATGCCTCTCTTCTTCGCCCTGATCGCGGTCGGCTCCTACGTATGGACGGCCCATAAGCAGGGGGGCTTCTTCAAATTCCTCAAAAGGGAGATGTTCCCGGCTGGAATCCCATGGCCGGTTTACATCATCCTGGCCCCCATCCAGCTCCTGGAGCTCTTCCTCTTCCGCCCTATGTCCCTGACCATCCGGCTTTTCGCCAACATGATCTCCGGGCATTTGCTGGTTGCCATCTGCTTCTGCCTGACCAATTTCTATCTGGTCTCCCAGCTCGGCGCCATCAAGCTGGCGGGCGTGGTTTGGTTCCTGGGCGGTTTCGCTCTGACGGGCTTCGAGATGTTCGTCGCCCTGCTTCAGGCCTACATCTTCGCCGTGCTGACCACGGTCTACATCAATTCAAGCTTCCCCGAGGCCGAATAAACCCGGGGCTGCCGGACATGGTCCGGTTTTAAAATTAAAGACTTAAGGCAACTTAAGACCGAGGTTCCGGGCATCCGCCGGGAGTCTCAACACTTTAGCGAAATTCGCATAAGGAGGAAACATGGATCTCGTGACACTCGCAGCTGTCGGCGGTAACTTGAGCGTGCTCGGCTACGGTCTGGCTACTCTAGGCCCCAGTATCGGTCTGGGCATGATCTTCGGCAAGGCTCTGGAATCCACCGCCCGCCAGCCCGAAGTGAGCAACAAGCTCAACACCATCATGTACATTGGCTTCGCCGTGGTCGAGGTTTTGGGCCTGCTGGGCTTCGTCACTTTCCTTATGGCCAGATAGCAACCTGGATTCGCGAAAGCAACAGGCAACGGTCGTGCAATTGATAGTGAACAAGCTGAACAAACACAGTAAAGGAGGTGCGCAGTGATCTCAGCCGAAGGCTCATCCAGTATCTCGCTTTTCGTCCCGGAAACCTACGACATGTTCTGGTCGCTCGTGGTCCTCGTGGTCCTTGCTGTTTTCTTCTTCGTCTTCTTCATGCCCAGGTTCCAGAAGATCTTCGATGAGCGCGCGCGCCGCATCGAAGGGAACATGGAAAAGGCAGAGAAGGCCAGCCAAGAGGCGGAAGCGGCCAAGCAGAAGTATGAGGATCAGCTGAAGAACGCTCGTGTGGAGGCCTCCAAGATCCGCGACAACGCCCGCGCCGAGGCGACCAACATCATCGCCGACGCCCGGTCCCGCGCGGAATCGGAGGCCAAGCAGATCTCTGATAAAGCCCAGAAGTCCATCGAGTCCCAACAAAGGCAGGCTCTGGTCGCCCTCAAGGGCGAAGTCGGTTCTTTGGCCACCGCCTTGGCCGGCAAAATCCTGGATACCCAGCTGCAGAGCAGCGCCGTGCAGGATTCCATGATCGATTCCATGATTTCGAACATGGAAGGCACCGGATCCGCGGAAGGCCTGAAGAGCCAGGAGAGTCGGTGAGGCATGCACGGAGAGACATCACTCGCGTCTGAGCAGTCGGTAAGGCGGTACTTCGGTTCCCGTCTGAAGGAGGACGGCCTGTCCGCAGGCCGGATCTCCCAGGAGCTTTTCGGCTTCTCCGCGGTCTTGGACTCCAACCGGAAGCTGGAAAGGGCCCTGACCGACCCCTCCCGTTCGGCGCAAGACAAGCAAGCGCTCGTCTCCACCATCCTCGAAGGCAAAGTGCAACCGAGGACCTTGGAGATTCTGCGGGCCTTGGTCGCCTGCCAGTGGAGCCGGGTCACCGACATCTCCAACGGGGTGGAGGACCTGGCCATCGACGCCGTCCTTTACCAGGCCGACGCCGAAGGCAAGATCGGCCGCGTGGCCGTGGAACTGGCCAAGATTCATTCCACCATCCTCAACCTGACCGCCGTGCGCTCCTACCTGTCCGACCCCACCGTGGATCCGGACAAGCGGGTCGCCTGCCTGCGGACCCTGTTGGGGGGCAAAAACGATTTGGACCCCATCACCATGACCTTGGCCGAACACGCGACCCGGGACCTGCGCAACCGGCGTTATCTCTCCACCCTTTCCTGGTTGATCGAGAAGATCTCCGACCATTCCGGGGAAGAGGTCGTCACGGTGACTTCGGCCGTTCCCCTGACCGACCAGCAGACCCAGCGTATTACCGATCTTTATACACAGAAACTCAATCATCCCGTCCACATCAACTCGGTCGTCGACGAGACCGTCCTCGGCGGCCTGCGCATCCAGGTGGGGGCTCAGGTGACTGATACAACAGTTGTGGCACAGCTGCATGATTTGCAGCGGGTGCTGTAGAAAAGGAGTGATCAATGCCAGAACTGACCATCGATCCCGCCGCGATTCGCCAGGCGCTCAACGATTTCGTTGAATCCTACAAGCCGTCTAGCGCACCGACCCAGGAAGTGGGATATGTGAAGACCGCCGGCGATGGCATCGCGCAGGTGGAGGGCTTGCCCGGCTGCATGGCCAACGAGCTGCTCACCTTCGAAGATGGCACCTTGGGCTTGGCTTTCAACCTTGACGCCCGCGAAATCGGCGTGGTTATCCTCGGTGATTTCATCGGCATCGAGGAGGGGCAGGAAGTCCGCCGTACCGGCGAAGTCCTGTCCGTCCCCGTGGGGGATGGCTACCTGGGCCGCGTCGTGGATCCCTTGGGGCATCCGATCGACGGCCTGGGTGAGATCCAAAGCGAAGGCCGCCGGATCCTGGAAGCCCAGGCTCCCGATGTGATGCACCGGCATCCGGTGGACCAGCCCATGGAGACCGGCATCAAGGCCATCGACGCCATGACCCCTATCGGCCGCGGCCAGCGTCAGCTCATCATCGGCGATCGCCAGACCGGTAAGACCGCCATCGCCATCGATACCATCATCAATCAGAAGAAGAACTGGGAGACCGGGGATCCTTCCAAGCAGGTCCGTTGCATCTATGTGGCCGTGGGCCAGAAGGGGTCCACCATCGCCTCCGTGCGCGCTTCCTTGGAAGACGCCGGAGCCATGGAATATACCACCATCGTGGCTTCCCCCGCTTCCGACTCCGCCGGTTTCAAATACATCGCCCCTTACACCGGTTCCGCCATCGGCCAGCACTGGATGTACAACGGCAAGCATGTGCTCATCGTCTTCGATGACCTGAGCAAGCAGGCCGAGGCCTATCGTTCGATCTCCCTGCTTCTGCGTCGTCCGCCGGGGCGTGAGGCTTACCCTGGCGATGTCTTCTACTTGCACTCCCGCTTGCTTGAGCGCTGCGCAAGGCTGTCCGATGACATGGGCGGCGGTTCCATGACCGGCCTTCCCATCATCGAGACCAAGGCGAATGACGTGTCCGCCTATATTCCTACCAACGTGATCTCCATCACCGATGGGCAGATCTTCCTCCAGTCCGACCTCTTCAACGCCAACCAGCGCCCGGCCGTGGACGTGGGCATCTCCGTCTCCCGCGTGGGTGGCGCCGCCCAGACCAAGGCCCTGAAGAAGGTCTCTGGAACCTTGAAGATCTCCTTGGCCCAGTACCGTTCGCTGGAATCCTTCGCCATGTTTGCCTCCGATTTGGACGCGGCCTCCAAGGCCCAGCTGACCCGTGGCGCCCGCCTGATGGAACTGCTCAAGCAGCCTCAGTTCTCTCCTTACAGTTCCGAGCAGGAAGTGGTTTCCATCTGGACCGGCACCCATGGCAAGCTGGATGACCTGGATTTGGCCGATGTGCTCCCCTTCGAGCATGGTCTTCTGGATTACGTGGACCACAACACCGACATCCTCGACGTCATCCATACGACCGGGGACTTCACCGCCGAGACCGAGCGGAAGCTGGCCCAGGCCGTGGACGCCTACCGTCGCGTGTACGTGAAGAAGGACGGCACTCCTCTGGTGAACGTGAAGGCCGAAGCCGCCAAGCTCACCAAGGTGGAACAGGAAGTCATCTCCGCCCGTCCTTCAGGCGACCGTTCCGGATCGAACGAGCCGGGCGAGAAAGCTGAGTAACAATGGCATCACAGCTGGCATTTAAATCGCGCATCGCCTCCACCGAGTCCTTGAGGAAGATCTTCAACGCTCAGGAGATGATCGCGTCATCGCGCATCGCGAAGGCTCGTGGTGTCGCTCTTGCTGCCAAGCCGTTTTCCGATGCCATCTTCGACGCGGTTCGGGCTTTGGCCGCCCACACCCACATCAACCATCCCATCTTGGGCAAGAGCGAGAAGAACCCGCGGGTCGCGGTTCTCGCCCTGACGGCTGACCGGGGTATGGCCGGAGCCTATACCTCCTCCATCATCCGCGAGACCGAAACCCTTCTCAACCGTTTGGAGGCCGAAGGTAAGAAGCCCGAGCTTTTCGTCTACGGCCGTCGTGGGGTCTCCTATTACAAGTACCGCAACCGTGAGGTGGCCGGCACTTGGGAAGGAGAATCCGAGGCCCCCTCGGTAGAGATGGCCGCCAGGATCTCCCAGACCCTCTTCGACACCTACATGGCTCCCGCCTCCAAAGGCGGGGTGAGCGAGTTCTACATCGTTTTCACCGAATTCGTCAACATGGTGGTGCAGAAGGTCCGTATCCTCAGGATGCTGCCCGTCGAGGTGAAGATCCTGAGCGGGGAGGATGACGCCCTCGCCGGCTTGGATGCGGCCGAGCCCCAGGAAATCAACCAGCCCAGCCAGGATGCGCAGGCCGTGAGCCAGTCGTCCAAGTCGGACCAGAAGCAGGTGAAAGCCTCTCCGCTTTATTCCTTCGAGCCCAGCGCTTCGGAGGTCTTGGACAACATCTTGCCTAAGTATGTGCAGTCTCGCGTGCATGAATGCCTGCTGACCGCCGCCGCTTCGGAGACGGCCTCCCGGCAGAACGCCATGCATACGGCAACGGATAACGCCCGCAAATTGGTCGATGAGCTGACCCGCAAGCTGAACGCTTCCCGTCAGGCGTCGATTACGCAGGAACTTACTGAAATCGTCGGCAGCGCGGACGCGTTGAAGACGGAAATCGAATAGGAAAGATAGGAGCACAATGGCACAGGAATATGCTTCTACGTCCCTTCAGGCCGAACAGCTGGATGAAGCTGAGGCGGTCAAGGGCCGTGTAACACGCGTGCAGGGCTCGGTGATCGACATCGAGTTCCCTATCGGACACATGCCTGATATTTACAATGCCTTGACGGTGGATATCCCCGCCGTGGGGTCTGTCGAGGGGGAAAGCAGTGCGACTATCACCCTGGAAGTCGAACAGCATCTGGGCGACTCCATCGTCCGCGCTGTGGCCCTGAAGCCGACCGACGGCCTAGTCCGCGGGGCCGTGGTCACCGATACCGGCGGCCCCATCGAAGTGCCGGTGGGCAATGTGACCTTGGGGCACGTTTTCGACGTCTCCGGCCACATCCTCAACAAGCAGGATGACGAGCAAATCGAAGTCAAGGAGAAGTGGCCCATTCACCGCGCCGCTCCTCGTTTCGACCAGCTCGAATCCAAGACCGAGATGTTCGAGACCGGCATCAAGGTGATCGACCTTCTGACCCCCTACGTGCAAGGCGGTAAGATCGGCCTCTTCGGAGGCGCAGGCGTGGGCAAGACCGTGCTGATTCAGGAGATGATCCAGCGCGTTGCCCAGAACCATGGCGGCGTGTCCGTCTTCGCCGGCGTGGGCGAGCGTACCCGTGAAGGCAACGATTTGATCGGCGAAATGGAAGAGGCAGGCGTTCTCAACAAGACCGCGCTTGTCTTCGGACAGATGGATGAGCCTCCGGGGACCCGTCTTCGCGTCCCTCTGACCGCCCTGACCATGGCCGAGTACTTCCGCGACGTGCAGAACCAGGATGTGCTGCTCTTCATCGACAACATCTTCCGCTTCACCCAGGCCGGTTCCGAGGTGTCCACCCTGCTGGGCCGTATGCCGTCCGCCGTGGGTTATCAGCCGAACCTGGCCGATGAGATGGGCTCCCTCCAGGAACGCATCACTTCCACCCGCGGTCACTCCATCACTTCCCTGCAGGCCATTTACGTGCCGGCCGATGATTACACCGACCCGGCCCCCGCCACCACCTTCGCCCATTTGGACGCAACCACCGAGTTGTCCCGTGACATCGCCTCCAAGGGTATCTACCCCGCTGTGGACCCCCTGTCTTCTACTTCCCGGATTCTGGACCCCCGCTACGTGGGCCAGGCCCATTACGATTGCGCCAACCGCGTCAAGGCCATCCTGCAGCGTAACAAGGAGCTCCAGGACATCATCGCCCTGATCGGCATCGATGAGCTGGGCGAAGAGGATAAGACCACCGTCGCCCGCGCCCGTCGCATCGAGCAGTTCCTGGGCCAGAACTTCTACGTGGCTGAAAAGTTCACCGGCCGTCCTGGTTCTTACGTGCCCGCTGACGAGACCATCGAGGCCTTCACCCGCATTTGCGACGGCGTTTACGACAACGTTCCCGAGCAGGCCTTCTCCGGAATCGGCGGCATCGAGGACCTGGAACGCAAGTGGCATGACCTGCAGAAGGAACTGGGTGAGTAGCGATGGCTGACTCCGATAAGTCCGTCATGAAAGTGGACATCGCCGCTTCCGACCGGCCCATCTGGTCGGGGGAGGCCACCTACGTGGTCGTCCCGGCGACGAACGGCGCCATGGGCATCCTGCCCGACCACGAGCCCATTCTCTCCCTCTTGACCGAAGGCAAGCTGGTGGTGACCGAGCCGTCTGGAAACAAGCACAGTTTCCTGGTGCGCGATGGTTTCGTCTCCTTCGACTCCAATACGGTGACGGTGGCCGTGGAGCACAGTTCCCAAGAGGAGTATGGCTTCCCAGAGGAGGCGGATGGCTCCCCGAAGGGGAAGGCTTAAGCGTTTCCGTCCGGCAGTGGCGCTGGACGTGTGATGTTTCCCCTATGGGGGTGGACCGCGATTCGCTTGGTGAAAGCGGGTTGCGGTCCGCCCCCTATTTTTATCTTTTGGCCACGATGGGGACGAAGTCAGGAAGGACCTGTGACTGGGGTATACGGTCAGCGGGATGAAATCAGGGGGGTGGGGATAGTATGGAAACAACCGCATGGGATGAAATAGTGGATATCCCGCGGGAAACCGTCAAGGCAGCGTACGGAGGAATGAAATATGAGCATGGGAATGATGAAGGCGGAAGGGTCCGCCTCGCGATTCGCCTCCAACGGCTGTGCGCGGTGAATTGACGACTTCGCTGACGCTTTTCTAGAGGCGATCGCCGGGTAGACGAACTCGAAGACGGCTCCCCTCGGCGATCAGGGCTTGTCACCGGACAAGTCGACGCTTCTTGCAGACTTTCTTGTGGCCTTTAGGGACCATTGGAACTTTTTCAGGGGCCCCGTGGTTTTCTTTCCAAGGACTTGTTGACTTTGACAGGCAGAAGAGCCAGGGCCTCCGTCGAGTGGATAGACCATCGGCGCAGCCGATGAAAAAAAGATGATGATACGCGGCTCGGGCGATGAACCGAATCACTGGGAATCGCCGCCGCATAAAGACGATTTCAGGAAAATCGATGATGAATCAACAAAATCGGAATAAAAATAAGGAAGTGGTTCTGGAGGCGCGGCATGTCACCAGGACTTTCGAGAAGGGACGGTTCACCGCTGTCAGCGATCTGTCTTTTCGCCTTCGAAAAGGCCATATTACAGGCCTGATCGGCGTCAACGGGGCAGGAAAAACGACGACGATCAAAATGTGCGCGACCCTGCTCAACCCCAGCTCGGGACAGGTCTTAGTCCACGGAGTTGACACCGTGACTAATCCGGCGGCCGCCCGCGAATGCATCGGCCTCATGCTCGGAGGAAGTTCCGGCTTCTATCCGCGCACGTCGGTAAGGGACAATCTGCTTTTCTTTGCGGACATAGCCAATGTCCCGGCTCGAGAGCGCAAAAGCGAGGTGGACCGGGTCCTGGCCGAGGTGGAGCTGACCGACTTGGCCGGCAAGAAGGCCTATGAGCTTTCCCGGGGGCAGTATCAGCGTCTTCACATCGCCCGCAGTCTGCTGGGGTCGCCCGACATTCTTCTCCTGGATGAGCCGACTTCCGGCCTGGACCCGGACGTGGCCTTGCGCATCCGCAGCCTCATCCGGTCCATCGCCCTCAAAGGGACGGCCGTCCTGTTGACCTCCCACTCCATGGAGGAAGTGGAGGAACTGGCCGACTCTTTCATCGTCATCAACCACGGACGGATGAAAGTGGCTGGTCAGTTGGCTGATGTGGCGGCTTACGCCCATCTGTCCTGGACGACCACCTTTGATTTCAGCCCGACCGATTCGTATGACCTGCCCGCCGTTGAGTCTTATGTAGGGGATTTCGGCAGGGTCATGTCCCGGGCCTTCGGCGGACTGTGGAGGGTGACGGTCATGTGGAAGGATTCGGCCGGCATGACCGAGGACCGGATCAGGCGGTTGGTTTCCGGTTTGGAAGAAAAATTCCGGACCGAATCCGTCTTCACCCGGACGGCCAACTTGGAAGACGCCTTCCTGGCCATCGCCCAGATGTCGGATGATGAGGAGGGCCAGGCATGACCCCGTCCCGCTTTCTTCGCATAGCCCGCTTCGAGCTCGGTCAGTTCGCCAGCGTGGGCTACTTCGTTCAAACCGTCATTTTCGCCACCCTCTCCGCCTGCATAGTCCAGCGCCTGGGCGTCCTGGCCTGGCATAGCGACCCCTACCTGTGCTTCCTGCGGTCCGCGGCCATCGGTATGTGGACCTCGGCCATCAGCGCGACGGGGATCATCGGCTTCGAGCGCTCCAAGGGAACTTTGGTCTACTTGGTTTCCGGCCGAACCAATATCGTCATGACCTTGGTCGCCTTGGTGTCCTCCGTAGCCACTTTCAGCCTCAACTCTTTCCCCCTGGCCTGCCTCTTCTGGCTGATACCGGGCAGGGGAGCGGTCAGTCCGGCCTTCCTGGGGGTGCATCTCCCGCTTCTGATCGTCGGGATGCTCCTTTTCTGGTTGGCCACCCTGTCCATCACCTTCGTCATGGCCCTCATCTCGGTCATCACCCCGCGGGCCTTGGCTTATGAAGGGCTCATCCTCACTCCGGCCCTTTTCTTCTCCGGGATCTTCCCCATCGCTTCGCCGGTCTACCGGGGCTTCGAGACCGTTTTCTCCTTCCTCCTGCCCACGACCTCGGCCACGACTTTCCTTTATTCCTATCGGAATCCTCGAGCCATGGTCTTATCGGCTTCGCTTTGCCTGCCAGTGACCGCCTTATGGATGGTCGGCTCCCGACTATCCGCCGGGCGGGCTTTCCGGGCCATGCGCACCTTCGGCACCGTGGAGGTGATCTGATGAACTCTTTCACCGCCTTCTTCGCCCGTTTGGGAACGGCGATCAAAGTCAGCCGCCACGCCTCTCAGGCCATGGCCACGCGGATGACCGCCCTGGTCTCCATTGTCCTCATTCCTCTTTTCGACCTCTTCTTCTCCTTGCTCATGGGGGCCAGCCTTCAGGCCGACAGTCTGGTTCGGATCGGTTACGCCAGCACCTTGGTGGGGATAGGGATTACCGCCATGTCTTTCATCAACCAGAGCGTGGTCTACGCCCGCTGGGTGGGGATCATCCAGGATGTCATCCAGCGGCGGGGTCCGTACCCCGTGTATTGGCTGGGGATCTCCTTCTGGGCCGCTGCGGCCGCCCTGGGGATGGGGCTGGTTCCTTTCCTGGGGACTTTCGCCTTTGATGCCTCGCATAGCGGTTCTCTGCTCCTGACCGCCCTGGCCGCCGTGCCTTTGGCCTTGTTAGTCGGCATCGCCCTGGGCGCTTTCACTTCGGCTTTCGGTTTGCTCATGAGCGACCCTTACGCCTTGTCGAACGCTTGCGGCTTCCTGCTGCCCATCACCGCAGGAACCGTGGTCCCGCTGGGATATTACCCCTGGCATCTGGGCTCGGTTTTGCGCTTTCTCCCCTTGTCTTCCCTGGTCCAGGCTTTGACTGGGCGGACCCCTCTGGGGCAGGCCTTGCTGATCGAGCTGGTCCAGGCCATCGTTTGGACCAGCTTCGGCTTCCTGGGGATGCGGGTGGCCGTCAGCCGGCTGCGGTCGGGGGAGATGAAGCAGATCCTCTGAGACTCCCTTTGAAACCGTCGGCTCCCTTGATGCGTCCGAGGCCTTTCGCCTTGTCGGGGGAGCCGATTACAATCGCTTCTTGTGTGTGCCGCTGGTATGCCTATGTGAAGGTGTACGGCAGCGGGACATCCCTGAATCCTATGACGTTCCTTCAGCGATGGAGGAGTCAGGAGAGGGGCCATCGGGCCGGTGGACTGTGGCTTAACTCATTTTATGGCAAGCCGCATGAGTCCCGCGTAAAGCGAGGATCTGCGGTTTCTTTTTTGGGGTGTGGCGCAGTGTGGCGGCCACGCGAAAAGAACTGATGACAATCTGATATAAGAATCGGAGAAACAGTTGCCTACTATTGAACAGCTGGTCCGTAAAGGACGCAAGCCGAAGCCAAAGAAATCCAAGGTTTTGGCACTGAAGGGCAGCCCACTGCGCCGCGGTGTGTGCACCCGTGTTTACACGACGACCCCGAAGAAGCCGAACTCGGCTTTGCGTAAGGTCGCTCGTGTTCGCTTGAGCTCTGGCGTGGAAGTCACCGCCTACATCCCAGGTGAAGGCCACAACCTGCAGGAGCACTCCATCGTGCTCGTGCGCGGTGGTCGTGTGAAGGATCTTCCTGGCGTCCGTTACCACATCGTGCGTGGCGCTCTCGATACCCAGGGTGTTAAGGACCGTAAGCAGGGTCGTTCCCTCTACGGAGCAAAGAAGGCTAAGTAATCATGTCACGTAAAGGACCCGCAAAAAAGCGTCAGCTCCTGCCCGATCCCATTTACGGTTCGACAGTCGTAGCTCAGCTCATCAACAAGATTCTTCTCGATGGTAAGAAGTCCATCGCCGAGAACATCGTCTACACCGCCCTTGAGCAGGTGAAGGCCAAGACCGACCAGGAGCCCGTGGCCGTTCTTAAGCGTGCTCTCGACAACATCCGTCCCAGCCTTGAGGTTCGTTCCCGTCGCGTCGGCGGCGCCACCTATCAGGTGCCTGTCGAGGTCAAGCCCGCCCGCGCCAACACCCTGGCCCTTCGCTGGTTGACCGACTTCTCCCGCGCCCGTCGCGAGAAGACCATGGCCGAGCGCCTGGCGAACGAGATCATGGATGCTTCCAACGGTCTCGGCGCCTCCGTCAAGCGTCGCGAAGATACCCACAAGATGGCAGAGGCCAACAAGGCCTTCGCCCATTATCGTTGGTAATTTTCCTTAAGTATTTTTCGAGTATCTACTATCTACTATTTACGAAAGTTAGGTAAAAATGGCTGAAGCACAAGAAGTGCTTAAGGACCTCACTCATGTCCGTAATATCGGCATCATGGCTCACATCGATGCCGGTAAGACCACGACCACTGAGCGTATTCTCTACTACACCGGCGTGAACTACAAGATCGGCGAAACCCATGATGGCGCTTCCACCATGGACTGGATGGATCAGGAGAAGGAACGTGGCATCACCATCACTTCCGCCGCCATCACCTGCTTCTGGAACCGTCAGTCCCATGACACCAAGGACCGTTACCAGGTCAACATCATCGACACCCCCGGCCACGTAGACTTCACCGCCGAGGTGGAGCGCTCCCTGCGCGTCCTCGATGGTGCCGTCGCCGTCTTCGATGGCAAGGAAGGCGTGGAGCCCCAGTCCGAGACCGTCTGGCGCCAGGCTGATAAGTACAACGTCCCCCGTATCTGCTTCATCAACAAGATGGATAAGCTGGGCGCTGACTTCTACTATTCCGTGGATACCATCAAGGAGAAGCTCCAGGCCAAGCCTTTGGTCATGCAGCTCCCCATCGGCGCTGAAAGCACCTTCACCGGCGTCGTCGACCTGGTCCGCATGGTCGCTTACGTCTGGAAGGACACGTCCGACCTGGGTGCCCACTACGATACCGTCGACATCCCCGCCGACCTGCGCGACCGCGCGGAGGAGTACCGCACCGAACTGATGGAGAACGCCGCCGAGGCCAACGATACCCTCATGGAGAAGTATCTGGAAGCCGGCGAGCTGACCGAAGAGGAAATGCGCGCGGGCATCCGCGAGCTGACCATCCGTTCCGAAGCCTACCCCGTCTTCTGCGGTTCCGCCTTCAAGGACAAGGGCGTGCAGCCCATGCTCGACGGCGTGGTGGATTATCTGCCCAGCCCCGAAGACGTTCCCGCCATCAAGGGGTACGACATCCATGATCCGGCCATCGAGATTGATCGCAAGCCTTCGGCTGACGAGCCCTTCTCCGCCTTGGCCTTCAAGATCGCCGCCCACCCCTTCTACGGCAAGCTGGTCTATGTGCGCGTCTACTCCGGTACCGTGCACCCTGGAGACAGTATCCTCAACGCCACCAAGGACAAGCGCGAACGCGTGGGCAAGCTCTTCCAGATGCACTCCAACAAGGAAGAGCCGGTGGATGTGGCGACCGCTGGCAACATCTACGCCTTCATCGGCCTGAAGAACATCACCACCGGTGATACCCTCTGCGATGAGAAGAACCCCATCGTCCTGGAATCCATGACCTTCCCCGATCCCGTGATCCAGGTGGCCGTGGAGCCCAAGACCAAGGCCGATCAGGAGAAGATGGGCATCGCTCTTGCCCGCCTGTCCGACGAAGATCCCACCTTCCAGGTCACCACCGACGAGGAATCCGGCCAGACTCTGATCGCCGGCATGGGCGAGCTCCAGCTCGACATCCTGATCGATCGCATGCGTCGCGAATTCCATGTGGAATGCAACGTGGGCAACCCTCAGGTTTCCTACCGCGAGACCATCCGCAAGCCTGTCATGAATGTGGAATACACCCACAAGAAGCAGACCGGTGGTTCCGGCCAGTTCGCGAAGGTCCTCATGAACATCCTGCCTTTGGACACCTCCGAAGGCAAGACCTACGAGTTCGACAACCTGGTCACCGGCGGCCACATCTCCAAGGAATTCATTCCTTCCGTGGATGCCGGCGTACAGGAAGCCATGGAATCCGGTATTCTGGCCGGATACCCGGTCGTAGGCGTGAAGATCGAGCTGACCGATGGTCAGATGCACGAAGTCGATTCGTCTGAAATGGCCTTCAAGATCGCCGGCTCCATGGCCTTCAAGGAGGGCGCCCCCAAGGCGGGCCCCGTCATCCTCGAACCCATCATGGCCGTGGAAGTCCGCACCCCTGAAGAGTACATGGGCGACGTCATCGGCGACCTGAACTCCCGTCGTGGCACCATCCAGTCCATGACCGACGCCACTGGCGTCAAAGTCATCGACGCCAAGGTGCCCCTGTCCGAGATGTTCGGCTACATCGGCGACCTGCGTTCCCGCACTCAGGGCCGCGCCGTCTACAGCATGCAGATGGACTCCTACGCGGAGGTCCCCAAGAACGTGTCCGATGAGATCATCAAGGCGCAGCGAGGCGAGTAGTCCCGCACCGTTCCTTGGAGACCTTGCGGTCGCCTGAATCGCGCGGTCGCCTGATTCAAGGAAAACGAAAGACACCTCCTCCGTCCCTGGTCTTACGCAAACATTAAAATGATGGTGTTTGCTGGGGTCAGGGACACGAAGTGACTACTAACCCAAAAACAAGTAATATGTAGCAATAGGCTTTCGGATGGCCGTCAAGGGGATTCGTCTCTTTGAACAAGTCCGGCAAGTGAAAAACTACGAGACGTCCAGGAGGACAAAAATATGGCAAAGGCCAAGTACGAGCGCACTAAGCCGCACGTTAACATCGGTACCATTGGTCACGTGGATCACGGCAAGACCACTCTGACCGCTGCTATTTCCAAGGTACTGCACGAAGAGTACCCTGATTTGAACCCAGAGTACGATTTCGATCAGATCGATTCCGCTCCTGAAGAGAAGGAACGCGGCATCACTATCAACATCGCCCACATCGAGTATCAGACCGCCAAGCGTCACTATGCTCACGTGGATGCCCCCGGCCACGCTGATTATGTGAAGAACATGATCACCGGCGCCGCTCAGATGGATGGCGCCATCCTCGTGGTCGCCGCCACTGATGGTCCTATGGCCCAGACCCGCGAGCACGTCCTGCTGGCCAAGCAGGTCGGCGTCCCGAAGATCCTGGTCGCCCTGAACAAGTGCGACATGGTCGACGATGAAGAAATGCTCGAGCTGGTCGAAGAGGAAGTCCGCGACTTGCTTGAGGAGAACGGTTTCGACCGCGACGCCCCTGTCATCCGCACTTCCGCTTACGGCGCCCTGCACGATGACGCTCCTGACCACGAGAAGTGGGTCGAGACCGTCAAGCAGCTCATGGACACCGTGGATGAGTACATCCCCACCCCCGTTCACGACCTGGACAAGCCCTTCCTGATGCCTATCGAAGATGTGTTCACCATCTCCGGCCGCGGCACCGTGGTCACCGGTCGTGTGGAGCGTGGTCGTCTCCAGGTCAACACTCCTGTGGAGATCGTTGGTCTGCGCGACACCCAGTCCACCACCGTCACCTCCATCGAGACCTTCCACAAGCAGATGGACGAAGCCGAAGCCGGCGACAACACCGGTCTGCTCCTGCGCGGTCTTGGTCGTGAAGACGTCGAGCGTGGCCAGGTCGTCGCAAAGCCTGGTTCCGTGACTCCTCACACCAAGTTCGAGGGCGAAGTCTACGTTCTGACCAAGGACGAAGGCGGTCGTCACACCCCGTTCTTCTCCAACTACCGTCCTCAGTTCTACTTCCGTACCACTGACGTGACCGGTATCATCTCCCTGCCTGAAGGCGTCGAGATGGTTCAGCCTGGCGATCACGCCACCTTCACCGTGCAGCTCCTCCAGCCTATCGCCATGGAAGAGGGCCTCACCTTCGCCGTGCGCGAAGGCGGTCGCACCGTTGGTTCTGGTCGTGTGACCAAGATCCTCGAATAGGATACGTCCGCTCTTATCAACCGTCGAAACGGATTCCAGCCTTCCCCTTTCAAGGAGAGGGCCCGGGAATCGGTTGAGATGGTGGGATGAAGCCTTCAGGAACCCACACCCTAGGCGTGGGTTCCTTTCTGTTTTCCTCCTCGCCCGAACCGGTCCATGCCCGGTCAGGCAAGGGCGAAAACCCTTGGGAAACAACGAGAAGAAGGACCCAAACGGTTATCAGCAGACTGTCAGACTCGATTGTTAGACTTTTGCCGTTAATGGGCGTCGAACGCCCTGAGCCCATGATTTTCATAGGTAAGTTGATATAAGTGAATGCATGCAAAGTGAAAATGATGACAGTGAAAGAGGGGTCGAAATGAAGCTTGATATCGCGGCAATGCATAAGCTGGCCGCAGAACAGGGGATCGATGCGGAACGTTTGGATGCAGCCCTCTCTGAAGCCTTGCGATTGGCCTACCTGAAGAACCCTCACGCCGCCAAGCACGCCCGGGTGGAGTTGGATGAGCGGGCCGGGTCCTTCACCGTGTGGGCCCAGGACGAGATTCCTCAGGAGCCGACCGCCGAGGACCCCCATCCCCGGCCTGCCTTGGGCGAGGAATACGATGACACCCCTGAAGACTTCGGTCGTCAGGCGGCCTACATCGCCCGTCAAGTGATCACCGCCCTCTTCCGCAAAGCCGCCGATGACAAGATTTTTGGTGCTTTCGCCGGGCAGAAGGGCAAGCTCATCACCGGCGTCGTCCAGCAGGACAGCGGGGACCGGGGCAACCTCCATATCGCCGTGGGCGACGTGGAAGCCATCCTTCCGCGGCGAGAGCAGGTGCCAGGCGAGCGTTTCCGCCATGGACAGCGCATCCGGGTCTATGTGGTCTCCGTCAACCGGGGGTTGAAAGGGCCGGAGATCATCGTCTCCCGCTCCCACCCCGAGCTCATCCGTCGCCTGTTCGAACGCGAAGTGCCGGAGCTGGCTTCCGGCGCGGTGCAGATCATGTCCATCGCCCGTGAAGCGGGGGAGCGCACCAAGATCGCCGTGCGGGCCAACGCCCAAGGGGTCAACCCCAAGGGGGCCCTCATCGGACCGGCCGGGCAGCGGGTCCGGGCCGTCATGGAGAACCTGGGCGATGAAAAAATCGACATCGTCGATTGGTCGGAGGATCCGGCCAAGTTCGTCGGAGCCGCCCTCTCCCCGGCCCACGCCGTCAAAGTGACCGTGGTGAGCGAAAAGAACAAAACCACCCTGGCACTCATCCATGATGACCAGATGTCTTTGGCCATCGGCAAAGAAGGGCAGAACGCCCGCCTGGCCGCCAAGTTGACCGGGTGGAAGATCGCCATCGACTCTTACGAGAAGTCCAAGGCGGAACAGGCCAAGAAAGCCCAGGAAGAAGCCGGGAATAACGGTCTTGCCGCTTCGGATGGACAGGCCTCTTCCGCCTCCGGCAAAGGGGAAGGTCCTGCTGGACAGGCCGACTGAGATCGGACGCTGACCGCTCGAAATCGGGCATGGGGAGTCTCGTGACTCCCCATTTTTTACGCCTAGGACAGAGCCGGGGGGGGGGGAGGGAGAAGGCGGGTCTGAGACGCCGGGGCTCGACTCGATGGCCTAGCATGATCCCCACGCGGATTTCGGGCTTGGTGGAGACCGGCTTCATGCTTCCTGAAGGCGGGCTGGAATGAGTTTGGATTGAGTCTGAAATGAACTTGAAATGAGCCTGAAACGATCAGGAGAGGGGAGCCGGGTTGATGCAAGGCAGCAGTCCGGCTTTCCATCCGCCTTCCGCCCTCCCTATCTTCTATGGGATGCAGTAAAGTAAAGGGCTGATAGGCTTAAAAAGCTGGGAAAGTTAAGGTAAAGAAATATGGTCGCACGATGAGACGGGAATTCAGCCGTATCATATAAGCCGTGCCGACGTGCGCGCGGCCATAGAACAGGAGATTTGAGTGCCTAAAGCACGCGTGTACGATTTAGCCAAGGAACTTGGCGTCAGCAGCAAAGACGTATTGAATAAGCTCAAGGACATGGGCGAATTCGTCAAGTCTGCTTCCTCCACTGTGGAACCACCTGTGGTGCGCAAAGTGCGCGCCGCTTTCGCCCAGTCCGGCGCCGGGGCAGGGGGCTCGGGCGCAGGGTCCGCCCAGGCTGGCAACGCCCATGCGGGGAATGCGGGCAAGGGTTCCCATGGCCCCCGCAACCCTCAGGGCAACAAGAACGACAAAGGTCACAACAACGCCCCCAATCCGCGCAGCGCGACCCTGCGGGCGGCCATGTCGTCCGTGAATCCCGCCGCCCAGGCCACGGTCAACCGGGCCGATGATGACGTCCGTCGCGGCAAGGAGACCCCTGAATCCCGTCCCCGTCGTCAGGCCGAAGGCCAGCCTGCTTCCGGGCAACAAGGCGGCCGTCCAGGGCAAGGAAACCAAGGCGATCACGCTCCGGCCCCCCGTCCTCACAAGCCGGGGACCCCTCGTCCGGGGAATAATCCTTTCATGAGCAAGCAGCGTATGGGCGTGCCCACCCCAGGTGACATCCCCCGGCCCCACCCTATGAACCGGCGTGGCAACGGGGCTGGCGAAGGCGAAGGTCGCGGCGGACGCCGTGGAGGCCGTCCGGGCCAGGGCTTCGGGGCAGGTCACGGGAACGGCCGCCCAGGCAGGGGCAACGGAGGCCGTCCCGGCAGGCCGACCCCCGGCCAGGCGGCGGCTCGTAGCGCCCGGCCCGGTCAGGGTGCTGGTCAAGGGCCCGCCGCCCGTTGGGGGCATCAAGGTGCCGCTGGCGGAGACAATCATAATCGTTTCGGCGGGGGAGCGGGAGCTCCTGGCGGTCCCGGCGGCGGCGCTCCAGGGCGTGGCCCTGCCGGTCGCGGCCGTGGCCGCGGCGGCGCGGCAGGCGCTTTCGGCCGTCAGGGAGGAAAATCTTCCAAGGCCCGTAAGGCGGCCCGCCAGAGGCAGAGGCAGGAGTATGAGGAGATGAAGGCGCCGGTCATTGGCGGCGTCCGCATCCCCGCCGGCAATGGCCAGGTCGTCCGTCTGCAGCAAGGCGCGACCCTGTCCGATTTGGCCGACAAGATCAACGTGCCTACCGCCTCTTTGGTCACCGTCCTCTTCCATTTGGGGGAGATGGCCACCGCCACCCAGTCTTTGGACGAATCCACCTTCCAGATTCTGGGCGATGAGATTGGCTGGAAGATCCAGCTGGTTTCCGCCGAGGAGGAAGACAAGGCCCTCCTGCAGCAGTTCGATATCGATCTGGATCAGGAAGAGGATGAAGAGAACCTGGTTCCCCGTCCTCCGGTTGTCACCGTCATGGGCCATGTCGATCATGGTAAGACCCGCTTGCTGGATACCATCCGCAAATCCAACGTCTCCTTGCATGAGGCTGGCGGCATCACCCAGCGCATCGGCGCCTACCAGATCCATGTCAAGCTCAACGACATCGACCGCAAGATCACCTTCCTCGATACCCCTGGTCATGAGGCCTTCACCGCCATGCGCGCCCGAGGCGCGGAGCTGACCGATGTGGCCATCCTGGTGGTCGCCGCGGACGATGGAGTCATGCCTCAGACCGTGGAAGCCATCAACCACGCCCAGGCGGCCCATGTGCCCATCGTGGTGGCCGTCAACAAGATCGACGTGGAAGGGGCCAACCCGGAGAAAGTCCGTGGCCAGTTGACCGAATACGGCCTGGTTCCTGAGGAATACGGCGGCGACACCATGTTCGTGGATATCTCCGCCAAGCAGGGGACCAACATCGACAAGCTTCTGGAAGCGGTTCTCCTGACGGCCGACGCCACCTTGGACCTGCGGGCCAACCCCAACACCGACGCCCGGGGCGCCACCGTGGAGGCCCGCTTGGATAAGGGCCGCGGCGCCGTGGCCACCGTCCTGGTCCAGCAAGGGACCTTGCACGTGGGCGACGCCATCGTGGCCGGCACCTCCTATGGACGCGTCCGCGCCATGCTCGACGAGAACGGCGAGAACGTGGAAGCCGCCACCCCCTCGACCCCCGTGGCCGTCCTGGGTCTGACTTCCGTTCCCTCGGCCGGCGACCTCTTCCTGGTCGCCCCTGATGACCGTTCCGCCCGTCAGATCGCCGAAAAGCGCGAGGCCGCCGAGCGCGCCGCCCAGCTGGCCCGCCGCCATAAGCGTGTCTCCTTGGAGAACCTCAAGGAGCAGTTCGCCAAGTCCGAGATCGACATGCTCAATGTCATTATCAAGGGCGACTCGTCCGGTTCCGTGGAAGCCTTGGAAGACTCCCTCATGAAGATCGAGGTCTCCGACGAGGTCGGCATCCAGGTCATCCACCGCGGCGTCGGCGCCATCACCCAGAACGACGTCAATCTCGCCACCGTGGATAAGGCCGTCATCATCGGCTTCAACGTGCGCCCCTCCCGTCAGGTGGCTGACCTGGCCGAGCGCGAAGGCGTGGACATCCGTTACTACTCCGTCATCTACCAGGCCATCGAAGAAATCGAGGCCTCCCTCAAGGGGATGCTCAAGCCGGAGTTCGAAGAGGTGGTCACCTCCCACTCCGAGATCCGCGAGATCTTCCGTTCCTCCAAGTTCGGCAACATCGCCGGCGTCATGGTCCAGGACGGCACCGTCAAGCGAGGCATCAAGGCCCGGATCATGCGCAATGGGGTGGTCACCGTCAACGACCTGGAGATCTCCTCCCTGCGTCGCTTCAAGGACGACGTCCAAGAGGTCAGCGAAGGCTACGAGGCTGGTATCAACCTGGGCACCTTCAATGACATCGAAGTGGGAGACATCATTGAGACCTTCGAGATGCAGGAAGTCGAGCGTCAATAATGGCTAAAGTCAACCCCCGCTCCGCCCGTATATCCGGAGTCATCCAGCGCGTGGTCGCTTCGGCCTTGGCTACGGATCTGCACGACCCCCGCCTGGAACGGGTGACCGTCACCGAGGTCAGGGTCACCAACGACATGCAGCTGGCCCGAATCTACTGGACCCAGCTGGGCGAAGAAGGCCGCGAGGAGGGCGAACGCAAGCGCGCGGCCCAGGCCCTGAACCAGGCCCGCGGACATCTGCGGAGCCTGGTCGGCCGTTCCACTGGTCTTCGCCTTACCCCTCAGCTGGAATTCATCTTCGACCAGGTACCGTCCAGGGCGACCACGGTAGAGGACATCATGGCCGCCGCCCACAAGCGGGACCAGGAGCTGGCCAAGCTGCGGGAGCAGGCCCATTACGCCGGCGATGCCGATCCTTATCGTCATGATGAGGACAAGGATGAGGACAAGGATGATGCCGAAGGCGAAAGCGCGGCCGAAAATGAGGCCGACCAGGTAGAATCCTTCTGATGCCCAGCCCCCTTCTTCCTGATTCCGGCGTCATGGTGGTGGATAAGCCCCAAGGCGTCACCTCCCATGACGTGGTCGCCGCCGCCCGCAGGCTGCTGCATACCAGGAAAGTCGGCCACGCCGGCACTTTGGACCCGATGGCCACCGGCGTCCTCGTCCTGGGCTTTGGCAAGGCCACGCGTCTGCTCAACGCCATCACGGATGCGGATAAGACTTACGAGACCGTCATCCGCCTGGGGCAAGCGACCACGACCGACGACGCCGAAGGCGAATTGACTGGATTCTTTGACCTGTCCGCCATCAGCAGGCAGATGATCTGGGAGGCGGCGAAAAAACTGACCGGCCGGATCCAGCAGGTCCCCAGCGCCTATTCGGCCATCAAAGTCAATGGGCGGCGGTCCTATGACCTGGCTCGGCAGGGGGAGGAAGTCCATCTGCCCGCGCGGCCGGTGACCATCGAGGAATTCACCATCCTGTCCGTGGACGAGGCCCAGGCCGGTGCCACTCCCGTGCTTGACGTCCATGCCCGGGTGACCTGCTCATCCGGCACTTACATCCGTTCTTTAGGGCGGGATCTGGGCTCACTTCTGGGCGTCGGCGCCCATCTGATCATGCTCCGCCGGCTGCGGGTGGGGAAATTCGGCCTGACTTCCGCCGCCATCGCGACCGTGGGGGAGCATCGGTTCGTGAACAGGAGGGGGGAGGAAATCTGTCGGCCGGAGGTGGTCTTCGACCCGCCTGTCGTCAAAGACCCCGCCGCCTTTTGTCTGAGCCCGGCCCAGGCCGCCAGCCTGACCATGCCGGTCGTTCCCATCAGCGAAGAGGAGAAGGTGGCCCTTTCCCACGGAATCGCCCTCCCCATCCCCGTGACCGGGCTGACCGCCGCGATCACGGCCACGGATCATGAGCTGGTGGCTCTTCTGGAACCATGGAAACATCATCAAGCCAAGCCCGCCACCGTCTTCCTCCCCGCCCAGTAGGGATGGCCGGGACCAACCGGAATAAACAGAAAAGCCCCAGGTCCGCCTTGTGAGCGGGATTCCTTGGGCTTTCCTTTATTTTCGACCGATCTTCAATCAAACTTTTCTTGATCTTCAGTCAGTTTTCGGTTTTGAGTTTCAAACTTTGATTCGACGAACCGCAGTTTGGATTTTCAGTTCTTCAGCTTTAGTCCCGAGACCTGGGAATCGCTTGAATCCCAGGTCTCGAGGCCTGTTTTAGTTCACCGAGGTGTCGCTTGGGTTCAAGGTCAGGTTGATCGTGTCGCCATCGATGGTGAAGTTGCCGCGGACGTAGGCGTTGGGGATGTCCTGCGTCTGGGTCTTCTTCTCTCCCTTAGGGGAGGTGATGGTGATCACGTCCTGCATGTTGATGCCCTTGAGGGTCACGGTGCCGTCCCCCATGCACAGGCAGGAGGAGTAGGTGTTGTAGCGGCAGGTGTAGGTGTTGGAAGTGGAGGGGACGTCAGGGATGCTGACGATCTTGACTTCCACGGAAATCCCGAAACCGTTGGCCCGGCTGCCCAGTTCCCTCTTGACGCGATCGGCGACCTGGGGGCCGGCGTTCTTGGCGAACTCGTTCAGCTTGGTCTTCATGGCGTCCTGCAGGGCGGAGGCGAAGGCGGAGGTGGGGTTGATGCGCAGTTCCATGGCGTAATTGCTCTGGTAATCACTCCCATAGACGCTGGTGGAGGGGGAGTTGGTCGTATAGAACTTGGAGCTGGAGGCATCCACTGAGTAGGAGCCGGGGTAAGCCAGATAAGAGCGCTGGTCGGTGGCGTCGCCGGCGGCCGTGGCGTCCGTGGAGGAGCCGGAAGGCTTCACTTCCACCCCGTTGATTTTCAGAGCGGACTTGCTCAGCATGCCGGGGGCGGTGATGGTCAGGTTCTTGGCCAGGCTGGTGGTCACCTCATACTTGGCGAACAGGCCGGCCTGCCGTCCGTTCTCCTTCTCCTGCAAGGTGGCACGCACGGTGCGGCTATTGAGTCGGAAGGAGACCACGACGTTCCAGTGATCGCCCATCTTGGTGGTGGAAATCACCTGAGGGTCGGAGATCCGGTACTTCATTCCCTTGCCGACGGAGTCGGTCAACAGGCTGGTATCGCCGCCGCTGGGCTTGACCAAGGACGTGGCTTTGGAGAATTCGCCTTTGGACAGGGCGGTGATGTATTCGTTCGCGGCGTTCTTGGGGCTATAGACCGAAGTGCTGAGGTAGTGATAGATGCCGCCGAGGACGAGGAGGAGGACCAGGACGCCGCCGCCGATGATGAGGCCGAGTTTGAGCCCGCGGCTCATCTTTTTCTTTGGGGTGGCTTGGACGGCCGTCTGCCCGTAGGGGGAGTACTGCTGCTGGGAGTAGGAAGGCTGGCTCTGACCCTGTTGAGGATATGACTGGGTGTAGGCCGGCTGGGCAGGTTGGCCCACCGCTTGATAGGCCGGCTGCGCAGGTTGCTGATTCTGGAATCCGGCCTGCTCCGGCTGGTTCTGGTTGGCGTGGGGCAAAGGCGCTCCACAGTTAGGACAATTATTCGCTTGTGGATCTACAGGCGTTCCACATTGAGGGCAGTGCATAGACTTCCTCCCTTTCATGATCTCAGTCAACGACCATTCCAGTCTATCAGACCACCTGGTTCAAAGGAAATCGAGTCCTAAGGCCTTGTTCGACCAGTGAGACCGGATTGAATGAAACATGAGCGGAACCGAACGATCCGCGCAAGGATTCCGACGGAAATCATGACGACAATCGCGCGAAAAGCGGTGGTGGGGGGGAGACCGTCTGAGTTCCCCTGACCTGTTCAGGTCGGATTCAGGAAGCATCCAGCAAGACGACTATAATTCTGTATAACAAGATGGGCGTGGGCCCGTCTGACCTCATGAAGCCGGGAGGCATGATGGGCAATATAGTCGATTACGCTCAGACGATGATGGAGACATTCGATCAGCGTCCCTTTTCCCGGGTCGATTCCCTGGTCCTATCCCAGTTGACCTACTTGGCCCTGCCCTCCTACGTCCCGCATCTGGACCTGCCTGGCTACACCAGTCCCCTACCCGCCCCGGTCCCTTCCCCCTCGCCCGCCCCCTCCCCTACCTGGTGGGATCGGTGGAAGGGCTCGCTCCTCTCCTTCTTCCAATCGGGTCTTGAATCAGAAAGGAAGGAAGAAGGACCGAAAGGGTCGAAAAAGCCCGAAGAATCGGAACCCGAGTCGGAACCCCGCGACCTGGATAATTTCCTCCCCTTGGCCGAGCTTTATCGGGCTGAGGAATTCGCCTCCATGTTCAAGGGGGATCCACTGACCAGCGAACATCGACCTCTTCTGGAAGCCGTGTGCGCCTCGCCCCGTTTCCGCCAGCTGAGGGTGGGGAACTACACCCAGAACGAAAACACCCTGGACGGGGAGGAACAGCAGTTCGCCGCGGTCACCTACCTGCTTCCCGACGGTCGGGAGTATCTAGCATTCCGGGGGACGGAACCCAGCCTGGTCGGTTGGAAGGAAGACTTCGCCATGACCTATAGCCCGGTCATTCCCTCCCAGACCGAAGCCGTGGCTTACACCCAGGCGGTGGCGGCCCAATCCGCCCGCCCCCTTCTGGTGGGAGGGCACTCCAAGGGCGGGAACATGGCCGTTTATGCGGCCGTCATGGCCGAGGAGGCTGTCCAAGACAGGATTCAGGCCGTCTATTCCCACGACGGGCCCGGTTTCCACCAGGAGTTCTATGACCTGCCTGGTTGGAAGAGGATCGGGCCGAAAGAGGACAAGACCTGCCCCCAATACACGGTCATCGGCCAGCTCATGCGTCCGGAGAGCCGCTTCGACCTGGTCAAGAGCAACACGACCGGCGTCTCCCAGCATTACTGCCTGAATTGGCTGGTGGAGAAGAGGGATTTCGTGCCCGCCGGACAGATCGACCCCAACGCCGAACGTTTCGACAATTCCCTGCGCAACTGGTTGCAGGCCCGCCCCTACGACCAGCGCAAAACCATCGTCACCACCGTCTACCAGGCCTTGAAGGCGGGCGGCTACGACAACATCCAGGAGCTGAAGGACAACTTCTCCTCTGCCTGGCCCAAGATTTCCGCGGTCATAGGACAGCTGGAGCCGGGGGACAAATCCATCGTCCTGGCCGCCGTCAAGGACATCATCGCCATGCTGATCCCATCCATGATAGGCAATTTCTTCTCTCCCATCCTCCCCCCGACCCTCCCCGGCCTTCGGCCGAATCAACGGACCCCGCAGAACCCGCAACCTTCCCCCAAACAGAAGGTCTGACCCATGCTCACCGTGACCAATCCCCCCGACCATCCCGCCCGGGGCCTCTATCAGGAGAAGAAATCCGATTTCATCGGCCTGGCTTGCCATGTCGATAGCCTGGATCAGTGCCAGGACCTGGTCGACCGGGTCAAAGGGGACAACCCCAAAGCCCGGCATGTGGCTTGGGCCGCCTTGGTGGGGGCCGAGCAAGGGAGGGCGGCCGAAAGGATGAGCGATGACGGCGAGCCGGCGGGGACGGCGGGTCGGCCGATCCTCAACCTCCTGCAGCAGTCGGGGACCAGTTTCTGCCTGATCACCGTCACCCGGTATTTCGGAGGGATCCTCCTGGGGGCCGGGGGCCTGGTCCGGGCCTACTCGGCCGCCGCGTCAGCCGCTTTGTCAGCCGCGGGGAAAGCCCCGCTCATCCTCAGCCAGACCTATCTTTTCCGCCTGACTTATCCTCAGCATGACCGTCTGCGTCGCCTGCTGGAGCAGGCCGGGGGGAAGGTCCGGAGCGAGGAGTTCACCGACCGGGTCAACCTGTGGGCCCAGGTCCCCCTAGCGGGGAAGGAAGCCTTTGAGGCGGCGGTCGATTCCGCCTTCCAAGGGGCCGTGGCCGGCCAGGAGCTGGAGCGGACGGTGCAAGTCGGCTCGGGGATTTAGGCTGGAGTCTATGACCGAGGAAAACAGCCAGCCGGAGGGGGCCCAGCAGCCGATGGGGGAGACCCTGACCACCACCTATGAACATCTGCGCCATTCCGAGGACTCCCAGGAATTGAGCGAAGAGGCCCGGCGTCCTTTGCCGGACAGGGAGGACGGGGCCGCTTTCTCCCGGGCGACCGCTTTGCTGGAGGCCGTGGCCGGCAACCTGAACACCCCGGTGGAAGACCGCGTTTTCCTGGCCACGACCATGCCCTTTCCCAACATCCTGGTCAAGCTGTCCACCGACCCCGAAGCCCAAGTGAGGGCGGCCGTGGCCGGCAACCATGACGTCAAGGACTGGCTGGCCGGGCGTCTGACCAAAGACAAGGACGCTGTCGTGAGGGAGGCCGCCCTGGTCAACCCCAAGACTTCGTGGAAGATGCGGATGGAAGGAGCGGAAGACCCTCGGACCAGTGCGAAGACTTTGGATTATCTGGGTTCGCTCGGCAGGGGCGACCAGGAGGGGCAGGACCTGGTTTTGTCGGCCATGGTCCGGCGGGCCGTGGCGGAGAATCCCCAGGCCAGCGAGCAAACCCTCAAAGCCTTGGCCGGCGACCCCGTCCCTGACGTGCAGCATGCGGCCCAAGCCGCTTTGGACCGGGGCTGAATCGAAGGTCCTGATGATTTCGTCCGATTTATTTGAACGTGCGCATGTCGCCTTCTGAATAAGTTAATCTAGGACTTATGGTGAAAAATAAAGAGAAAGCTCAGGCTCGACCCAAGACTAAGGCAGTTTTGCAGGAGAGCGAAGAGCGCAGCAATCGTCCTTTGATCAAACTCGCCCATGCTTACGGGGTGGCAACCGCCTACACCGGACAGGATGGGGCTTTCAACGAAATCAGCGATCCCGTCCTGGTGGCCGTCCTCAAAGCCTTGGGGGTGCAGGCCGAATCCGAAAAACAGATGCTCAAGGCCCTGAAAGAGCACGAGAAAGAGGAAGCCACCCGGCTCATCAAGCCGACCGTCCTTCATGTTTTCGGCACGGTGGATAAGGTGAAGCTGCATCATCCGGCTGACCAGACTCCTGAAGTCACGGTGGCCCTGGAAGACGGCGACCTCTACCAAAACGGCGAGCCTTTGGCCCTGGAAGCCGGTTACGCCCCCGGAGACGAGCCCGTCGAGGTCGACGGCAAGAGCATGGACACCTCTTACGCCGTCCTGCCTGAGGATGTCCCCCTGGGCTATCATAAGCTGCGGGTGACCGTCGGCAAACGGACCACCCAGGCCTTCCTGATCTGCGTCCCCGAGAAGATCGACCTCATCGACCCCTTGAAAGAAGGGGACCTGTGGGGGTGGATGGCCCAATTCTATTCGGTCCGTTCCGAGAATTCCTGGGGGGTGGGTGATTTCGCCGACCTGCGCACCCTGCTGGTGGACGCCAAGAAGAAGAGCGGGGCCGATTTCCTCCTGGTCAACCCGGTCCATGCGGCCGAGCCGGTTCCCCCGCTGACTCCTTCCCCTTACTTGCCAATCTCCCGCCGCTACATCAACTTCACTTATATCCGGCCCGAAGCAATCGCCGAGTATGGGTCGCTTTCCGCCCAAGACAAGGCCAAGGTCGACCAACTCCATCAGGAAGCCCGCAAACTCAACGAAAACCCCAACCGTCTGGACCGCGACGCCATGTGGGACCTGAAGAAGCCCGCCTTGTGGACCATCTTCCAGGCCGGCCTGTCCTCCTCCCGCAGGGAAGCCTTCGAGGCTTACTGCAAGAAGGAAGGCGAGGACCTGCGCGCTTACGCCGTCTGGTGCCTGGCCTACGACAAATGGGGAGCCCCCAGCGACGACCCCGAATGCTGGGAGAAGACCTATTCCAAGGACTCGCCTGAAGTGGCCGAGCTGTGCGAAAAGTATCCCCGGCTTTTGGAATTCTACATGTGGATGGAATGGATCGCCACGGACCAGCTGGCCCAGGCCCAGCAGGCCGCGCGCCAGGCCGGCATGAAGATCGGCATCATGTCCGACATGGCCGTGGGTGTGCATCCGCAAGGGGCCGAGGTCTGGTGGAATCCCGGGCGTTTCGCCCGCGGGGCCACCGTGGGCGCCCCGCCGGACATGTTCAACCAGCAGGGGCAGAACTGGTCCCAGCCGCCTTTGAACCCGGTCAACTTGGAGGAGAACGGCTACGCCACCTACCGCAACATGGTGGCGGGCATGTTCGCCAAGGCCGGGGCCGTCCGGATCGACCACATCCTGGGGCTTTTCCGTCTCTGGTGGATCCCCGAAGGCCGTCCCGCCTCCGAAGGCACCTACGTCCACTATGATTCCTCCATCATGCTGGGGATCCTGGCCTTGGAAGCCTCCCGGGTCAATGGGACCGTCGTGGGCGAAGACCTAGGCGTGGTTCCCGACTATGTGGCCGACTCCCTCAAGTCCCATGGGCTCATGGGGTGCGTGATCGAATGGTACCAGCAGTATGACGGGGAATTCGTCCCTCCGTCCAAGTGGAGGACCATGGCCCTGGCCTCGGTCACCACCCACGACCTGCCTCCGACCGCAGGATACCTCAACTACGAGCATGTGAAGATCCGCGAGAAGCTGGGCCTGCTGACCGTCCCCGTGGAGGACTTCATGGCCTCCGCCCGGTATGAGCACAAGCAGATGATGGACATGCTGGTCCAGGAAGGATATCTGGACCAGGGGCTGCTGGCCGATGAGCCGGCCCATGAGCAGGAGATCATCGAGGCCTTGCACAGGGCCTTGATGGATTCGCCTTCCAAGCTCAAGTGCGCCTGCCTGGTGGACGCGGTGGGGGAGCGTCGGGCTCAGAACCAGCCCGGCACCAACAACGAGTACCCCAACTGGCGCGTCCCTTTGGCCGACCACGACGGTCATGTGGCTTACGTGGAGGGCATTTTCGACTCTCCCCGCGCCCGGAGTCTGGCTCAGGTGATGAACCGGGTGAAGTAGTCGATATTCTGCTCTATGATATTCCATTGTTGTGTTCCCTCAGGGGTCTTTCAAAGCGCTTCCCACTCGCATAAGGACTTTCAGGGAGCCCACAGTAAGTGACGTATGCCTGGAAACAGGGCGTTCGCCGGCTTTTAACCACGGCCGGACCGCCCGGATTCTCGGCGCGCGTCTGGAACACAATACAAGAAAAGGTCAATACAGTGAAAACATTTTCACCAAAGCCAAACGATCTGAGCCATGAGTGGTACGTCGTCGACGCCACCGATGTGGTCCTGGGCCGTCTTTCCGTGGCAGTGGCGAACCTGCTGCGTGGCAAGAACAAGCCTTCTTTCGCTCCTCATGCGGATGCGGGCAATCATGTCATCGTCCTCAATGCCGATAAGATCTCTTTGAGCCGCAACAAGCTCGACAAGAATCTCTATCATCATTCCGGCTTCCCTTCAGGCCTGCGCGCCGATTCCTACGCCGAGCTGCTCAAGAGCAACCCGGAGCGGATCGTCACCGCCGCCGTCAAGGGCATGATGCCTAAGAACAAGCTCAGCCGTAAGCAGCTGACCCGTCTGCACGTCTATCGTGGCGAAGAGCATCCTCATACACCCAACAAGCCAGTAGCCTACGAGATCGATCAGGTCTCCCAGCAGGCTAAGTAGGAAACCGAAAGGAGAATCAACTCATGGCTGATCAAGAAAACTCCACGGTTGCCGAAGCCGAGGAAACCACCGTTTATACTTCTGAGACCAATCAGGGTGCCGGTACCGGCGCTTCCGCCATCGCCCCTGGTTATGGCACTGGCCGTCGTAAGGAAGCCGTCGCCCGCGTGCGTCTGGTTCCCGGCACCGGCAAGTGGACCATCAACGGCCGCACTCTGGAAGAGTACTTCCCCAGCCGCCTGCAGCAGCGCGAGGTCAACTCGCCCATCGTGCTTCTGAAGCTCGAAGGCAAGTTCGACGTCAAGGTGCGCGTTGATGGCGGCGGCGTGACCGGTCAGGCCGGGGCCGTCCGTTTGGGCGTGGCCCGCGCTTTGAACGCGATCGACCGCGACGCCAACCGCCACGCTTTGAAGAAAGCTGGCTTCCTGACCCGCGACGCCCGCGTCGTCGAGCGCAAGAAGGCCGGTCTGCACAAGGCTCGCAAGGCTTCTCAGTACTCCAAGCGTTAAGGCTTTCGCCTCGCGTTTCCGCCTTTACGACGGGAGGGCCCCATGGTTTTAGCCACGGGGTCTTTTTGTATGTCTTGTATATCCGTTTGAGTGTACGGCGAATCTCATGATGAGTTCCAAGACGCCGCAAAACGATCAAAGACACAAAGGCCGAATGATATCTGTGGAATGTGATGTAATTCATATTAGGGGTTATGGGCAGCGATGCCCATCAAGAACAGAAATACCGTAGTTTCAACGTTCTTGGCATTCCTTCGCAACAGACGTGTTGAGGACGTATAAGAAAGGAGCCCTTGTGGCTACAAAAGACAACGCAAAAGTCCTGGAAGCGGAAAAGGAAGTGGACGACCTGGTCTCCAAGGCCTTGGCGGCTTTGGACCAGTACGGATCCTACGACCAGGAGAAAATCGATTACATCGTGGGGAAGGCCTCCCTGGCCGCCCTGCATGAGCATCTGACCTTGGCCAAGATGGCCGTGGAGGAAACCAGCCGAGGCCTGGTGGAGGACAAGGCGACCAAGAACATCTTCGCCTGCGAGCATGTGACCCATCACATGATGAACCAGCGCACGGTGGGTGTGATCAGCGAGAACGAAGTCGACGGCATCACCGAAGTGGCCGAGCCGGTCGGCGTCGTCGCCGGCGTCACCCCCGTGACCAACCCCACTTCCACCACGATCTTCAAGTGCCTGATTGCCTTGAAGACCCGGTGCCCCATCGTCTTCGGCTTCCACCCCTTCGCCCAGAAGTGCTCGGCCGAAGCGGCCCGCATCGTGCGGGATGCGGCCATTGAAGCCGGGGCGCCCAAGAACTGCATCCAGTGGATCGAGCATCCTTCCATCGAGGCGACCGGCGCCCTCATGAAGCACCCCCGTGTGGCGACCATCCTGGCCACCGGCGGCCCTGGCATGGTCCAGGCGGCCTATACGTCCGGCAAGCCAGCCTTGGGCGTCGGCCCCGGAAACGCCCCCGCCTATGTGGATGAGGATGTCGACATCGAACGGGCGGCGAACGACCTGGTCCTGTCCAAGCATTTCGATTACGGCATGATCTGCGCCACCGAGCAGGGGATCATCGCCCACAAGAGCATCTACTCTTCGTTGATCAAAGAACTCAAGCGCCGCAAGGCCTACTTCGTCGAGGGGGAGGAGAAGGCCAAGCTGGAACAATACATGTTCGGCGTCGCCGCCTACCCGGCCGAAGGAGCTCCCGCCCCCCGTCTGAATTCCATCGTCCCGGGCAAATCCCCCCAGTGGATCGCTCACGAGGCCGGTTTCGAGATTCCGGATGACGCCACCATCATCATCGCCGAATGCAAGGAAGTCGGCCCCAAGGAGCCCCTGACCCTGGAGAAGCTGAGCCCAGTGCATGCGATCCTCAAGGCCAAGGACAAGGACCAGGCCTTCGACCTGTGCGAGCAGATGCTGCGGTTCGGCGAAGGGCACACGGCCGCCATCCACACCAACAACGAGGACCTGGTGCGCGAATACGGCCTGCGCATGCACGCCTGCCGCATCATCTGGAACTCCCCTTCGTCCCTGGGCGGCATCGGCGACATCTACAACGCCATCGCTCCTTCCCTGACCCTGGGCTGCGGCTCTTATGGCGGCAACTCCATCTCCGGGAACGTCCAGGCCGTCAATCTGATCAATATCAAGCGCATCGCACGAAGGAACAACAATATGCAGTGGTTTAAGATCCCGCCCAAGACCTATTTCGAGCCGAACGCCATCCGGTATCTGCGCGATATGGTCGGGGTCAACCGGGTCTGCTTCGTCTGCGATAAGACCATGCTGCAGCTGGGGGTCATCGACAAGACCATCCGTCAGCTCCAGCTCCGTCAGAACAAGGTGGAGTGGCGCATCATCGACTATGTGGAGCCCGAGCCTTCGGTGCAGACCGTGGAACGCGGCGCCACCATGATGAGGGAGGACTTCCAGCCCGATACCATCATCGCCGTCGGCGGCGGTTCCCCCATGGACGCGGCCAAAATCATGTGGCTCCTTTACGAGCATCCGGAAATCGAATTCCGCGACATCAAGGAGAAGTTCTTCGATATCCGCAAACGCGCCTTCCGCCTGCCCGAGCTGGGGCACAAGGCCAAGCTGGTCTGCATCCCCACCACTTCCGGCACCGGGTCTGAAGTCACCCCTTACGCGGTCATCACCGACAAGGATACCGGCTTCAAGTACCCCATCACCGATTACGCCTTGACCCCTTCCGTGGCAGTGATTGACCCCGAGCTGGCCCGTACCCAGCCCCGCAAGGTGGCCTGCGACTCCGGCATAGACGCCATGACCCACTGCCTGGAGGCTTTCGTTTCCTGCTACGCCAACGATTTCACCGATGCCATGGCCTTGCACGGCATGAAGCTCCTCTGGGACAACCTGGATGAGTCGGTCAACAAGGGGCCGAACGCCACCATGGCCGAAGAGCATGTGCACAACGCGGCGACCATGGCCGGCATGGCCTTCGGCTCTGCCTTCCTGGGCATGTGCCACTCCATGGCTCACACCATCGGGGCCGTCTGCCACGTGGCTCACGGCCGTACCAATTCCATCCTCCTGCCTTATGTGATCCGTTACAACGGGCAGATTCCGGATGAACCGACTTCGTGGCCGAAGTACAACAAGTACGTGGCTCCCCAGCGTTATCAGCAGGTCGCCCAGTACCTGGGCCTCAAGGCCGACACCCCTGAAGAGGGAGTGGAGTCCCTGGCCCGCGGGATCGAGGATTACCGAGACAACCGTTTGGGCATGGACAAGAGCTTCCAAGCCGCCGGCGTGGATGAGGACTACTTCTGGGAGCAGCTGGACCGCATCGGCATGCGCGCCTATGAGGACCAGTGCACCCCGGCCAACCCCCGCATCCCCATGATCGAGGATATGAAGGATATCGCCATCGCCGCTTACTACGGTGTCTCCCAGGCGGAAGGCCACAAGCTTCGTCAGGAACGTGAGGCCAAGACCCAGCCTGCGTCTGTCGCTTAGGCACCGCGGGCCTGGATCGGATAGGTTTGGCTGACTGGCCCCGCCTCGCATGTGACCTTCTTCTTGAAGGGATCCTGCGGGGGCGGGGTCTTTCTTTGCCCTCTTGGATCGCCTTCCGTCTTCTTCTTCGTCTTCCTCGTCCATCTTCCTCTCTTCGCCTCCTGACTGTCGTCTTTTCCTGTACCGGTCAGGCGGGTATCATGGAAGGAAAGACAGATCGCGTCACGGAAGACTGGAGAACGCCATGGCCGCAGATGACCAGAAACCTTTCGACACCCCTCAGGCTTTGTCCCCTGATCTTTCCGGCCGGACCCCGCAATCGTCGTCCCCTTCCTCTCCGCCGGCGAAGGGGACCCGAAAGATTCCGGGCTCCTGGCCCTACTGGATCTTGGCCTCTACGTCCTGGCCATCTTCGGCTTCGTCCTGGCCTATTTCTTCATGTCGTCCATCGGCCTGGTCGGTTTGATCCGCAAAGGTCTGGGCGGCCTCTTCTTCTTCGGTTTGGGGGTAACGGTCCTCATCGTCATCCTCAGGCTGAACGTCCCCGATCGCCTCCGCAGGGGAAAAAACGGGGGGCGGTCCGGCGGATGGAAAAGCGGCAGCGGCGTCTGGAAGGCGCTGGCGGATATCGTCGCCATAGTGGCTATGAGTGGCTATGGTCGCGCTTGGCGCTTTCGGATTCGTCACCTTATCCCATGCCATCAATGACCTCGTTCTGGGGCCGGTGACCACGGAGGCGGTCCTCATCGAGGCCAAGACGGATACGCATGAGAAGGAGCCAGGCGATCTGATCCTCATCTATAAGGACCTCAAGACGAAGAAAGAGATCAAGGTGACGGTGGACTCCGTGGATCGTAAGCGGTGGTACACTCTGGAGTTCGGGCCGGCCGCCTGCACCCTCACCTACTATTCCCGAAGCGGCGTCCTGGTATCGACCGTCCCGCATGGGACCAAGACGATCTTTGACCCCGCTGGTTGAGCGCCAGGATTGCCGCGAACTCCGGGAGATATGCGAGCGCCTCGATTGCCAGGAAGGATATGAACGCCATGTGCCGTTGCCGTGGAGGTCGGCGGGCGCGTGGAGGGACGGAAGGATGAAGGGGAAACACGCCTTCTGACTTTGGCCAGGGGCTGTGTTTAAATGGACGAGTTGCCTGTTCAAGGCTCGTATATTTGAATTATGAATAGCGAGCGTAGACGCAAGGAAGACTTGCGAGCTGCGCACTGATGTGGTCTCGCCTCCCGGTGTTTCGGGGGAGAGTGTGCTGAAGTGCCCAATAACAGGTCGGTAATGTAACGAATCGCAGAAAGGGCAGACAGCAATGGCGGGACAGAAAATCCGCATCAGGCTAAAGTCCTATGACCATGAGGTCATTGACCAGTCGGCAAAGAAGATTGTCGAAACGGTCACGAACGCAGGCGCAACCGTGGTTGGCCCCGTTCCTCTTCCTACTGAGAAGAACGTCTTCGTTGTTATCCGTTCTCCTCATAAGTACAAGGATTCTCGCGAGCATTTCGAGATGCGCACCCATAAGCGCCTCATCGACATCGTGGACCCGACCCCCAAGGCGGTCGATTCCCTGATGCGTCTTGATCTGCCTGCGGACGTCAACATCGAGATCAAGCTGTAGGGGAGGAGGAAGAATGACATCGAATATCAATCGCACTGCGCTTGTCGGCAAGAAGCTCGGCATGTCACAGATCTGGGATGAGAACGGGTTCTTCGTCCCCGTCACCCTGGTGGACGTCTCCACCAACGTGGTCACCGCCGTCAAGAGCGAAGACCGCGACGGTTACAAGGCCGTTCAGCTTGGTTATGGGGCCATCGACCCCACCAAGGTCACCAAGCCTCTGGCTGGTCACTTCGCCAAGGCCGGCGTGACTCCTCGCCGTCACCTGGTCGAGGTGCGCACCGAGGACGCCGGTAGCTATCAGCCCGGTCAGGAACTGGCAGCCGACACCTTCTCCGATGGGGATCAGGTGGACGTCACCGGCACCACCAAGGGCAAGGGCTTCGCCGGCACCATCAAGCGTTGGGGCTTCAAGTCCTACCGCCGCACCCACGGTTCTCACAAAAACGAACGCCGCCCTGGTTCCATCGGCGCTTGCGCCACCCCCAGCCGCGTGCTCAAGGGCAAGCGCATGGCCGGCCGCATGGGTCATGTGACCCACACCACCCAGGGTTTGACCGTCGTCTCCGCGGATGTCGAGAATGGCCTGATCGCCATCAAGGGCGCCATCCCCGGGCCTAAGGGAGCCATCGTTCTCGTCCGTTCCGCTGTGAAGGGAGCAAAGTAGTACCATGGCAAACATTTCTTTGAAGGTCACTTCCGCTAACGGCAAGGCTTCCGGCCAGGTCGAGGCTCCTTCCGAGGTCTTCGGCATCGCTCAGGAAGACGTGGTCAAGCATGTCCCCTTGGTCCACCAGGTGGTCATCGCTCAGCTGGCCGCTGCCCGCCAAGGTACCCACGCCGTCAAGAACCGCGCCCGGATTTCCGGCGGCGGCAAGAAGCCATGGAAGCAGAAGGGCACCGGTCGTGCCCGTCAAGGCTCCATTCGCGCTCCCCAGTTCGCTGGCGGTGCCGTGGTCCACGGTCCCGTGCCTCGTGATTACTCCCAGCGCACTCCTAGGAAGATGAAGCTGGCGGCCCTGAATTATGTGCTTTCCGACCGCTTCAACGCCGGTCGCGTGCATGTGGTCGACTTCGCCATCTCCGACAAACCTTCCACCAAGGCAGCCGTCGCCGCCTTGCAGCCCGTGGTTGAATCCCGCTTCGCCACCATCGTGGTGTCCCGCGACAACATCAACGAGTGGCTGTCCGTGCGTAACCTGCCGACCGTGCATGTGCTTTTCGCCGATCAGCTCAACACCTACGATGTCGTCACCGCTGAAGACGTGGTCTTCACCAAGGAAGGCCTCGAAGCCTTCGTCGCTGGCGACGAGTCAGTCAAGGAGGCTTAACAATGGCCGTAACCCGTAAAACTGCACATGACATCATCCTTCGCCCTGTCGTCTCCGAAAAGAGCTACGCCAACTCCGATCGCGGCCAGTACACCTTCGTGGTTGCTCCTGACGCCCACAAGATCGAGATCAAGCGCGCCATCGAGGAGATCTTCAAGGTCAAGGTAACAAACGTCAACACTCTTCATCGTCAGGGCAAGACCCAGCGCACCCGCACCGGTCTTGGCCACCGCGCCGCCCAGAAGCGGGCGATCGTGACCGTGGCCCAGGGCCAGACGATCGATATCTTCGGTAACTAAAGGTTAGCCGAGAAAGTTAGGTACTAAATTATGGCTATCCGTCAATATAAGCCGACGACTCCAGGACGCCGCAACGCCTCCGTCTCCGATTTCTCGGAGATCACCCGTTCCACTCCTGAGAAGTCCTTGCTTCGTAAACTCAGCAAGACTGGCGGCCGTAACTCTTACGGTCGCGTGACCAGCCGTCATCGCGGCGGCGGGCACAAGCGTCAGTACCGTCTCATCGATTTCAAGCGTTGGGACAAGGATGGCGTGCCAGCCAAGGTTTCTGAGATCGAGTACGATCCCAACCGTTCCGCCCGTATCGCCCTGCTCACTTACGCAGACGGCGAGAAGCGCTACATCATCGCCCCGGAGGGAATCAAGCAGGGCGACCCCATCGAGACCGGTGAGAACGCGGACATCAAGCCAGGCAACAACCTGCCTCTGCGTAACATCCCCACTGGTACCATCGTGCACGCCATCGAACTGCGTCCTCTGGGCGGTGCCAAGATCGCCCGTTCCGCAGGCGCTGCCGTGCAGCTGGTCGCCAAGGACGGCGCGTACGCGCAGCTCCGCATGCCTTCCGGCGAGATCCGCAACGTGGACGCCCGCTGCCGCGCGACCGTTGGCGAGGTCGGCAACTCCGAACACGCCAACATCGAGCTGGGTAAGGCCGGCCGCGCCCGTTGGATCGGCAAGCGACCCATCACCCGTGGTGAGTCCATGAACCCTGTGGACCATCCTCATGGTGGTCGTACCCGCGGTGGTAAGCCGCCTGTGTCCCCGTGGGGCAAAGGCGAGGTCCGTACCCGTCATCCTAAGAAGGCTTCGAACAAGATGATTGTCCGTCGCCGTCCATCCGGTAAGCATCGCAAGTAAGGAAGTGTCGTAAGATATGACTCGTAGCATCAAGAAGGGCCCCTTCGTCGACGCCCACTTGCAGAAAAAGGTCGACGTCCAGAACGAAAGGGGAACCCATGACGTCATCAAGACCTGGTCCCGTCGTTCCATGATCACGCCCGATTTCATTGGTCACACGTTCGCCGTGCACAATGGGCGCACTCATGTCCCAGTATTTGTAACAGAAGCAATGGTCGGTCACAAGCTCGGCGAGTTCGCTCCCACGCGTACTTTCCGCGGCCATGTGAAGGACGACAAGAAGGCACGCCGTTAAGGCAGGAAGAGTTAAGTCATATGGAAGCTAAAGCAATCGCCCGTCACGTACGCGTGACGCCACGCAAGGCTCGCCGCATGGTTGACCTCATCCGAGGCAAGAAGGCGACCGAAGCCATCACCATCCTGAAGTTCGCTCCTCAGGCTGCGGCCGTCCCGGTCCGCAAGACCTTGGAAAGCGCCGTGGCCAACGCCCGCGTGCTGGCCGACAAGGAGAACGCCCCATTCCGTGAGAATGAGCTTGTTGTCAAGGAAACCTACGTTGATGAAGGCGTGACTTTGAAGCGTTTCCGTGCTCGCGCCCAGGGACGCGCCGGCCGTATCAACAAGCGGACCAGCCACATCACCGTGGTCGTCGCCGACAAGGAAGGAGCCCGTTAAATGGGACAAAAAGTTAACCCCTTCGGCTACCGCCTCGGCGTAACCGAATATCATCGCAGCAAGTGGTTCTCCGACTCCACCAAGGTGGGGGAGCGTTACCGCGACTTCGTCCTCGAGGATGACAAGATCCGCAAGGAGATGGAAAAGGACCTCGAACGCGCGGGCGTCTCCCGCATCGTCATCGAGCGTACCCGTGACCGCGTCCGCGTGGATATCCACACCGCCCGCCCCGGCATCGTCATCGGTCGCCGCGGGGCCGAGGCTGACCGCGTTCGCGCCAAGCTCGAGAAGATCACCGGCAAGCAGGTCCAGCTCAACATCTTCGAAGTGAAGAACGCCGCTTTGGACGCCCAGCTGGTCGCTCAGAGTATCGCCGAGCAGCTGACCAACCGCGTCACCTTCCGTCGCGCCATGCGCAAGGCCCAGCAGGATGCCATGCGCGCCGGCGCCCACGGCATTCGAATCAAGCTCTCCGGTCGCCTCGGCGGCGCCGAGATGAGCCGGTCCGAGTTCTACCGTGAAGGCCGCGTGCCTCTGCAGACCCTGCGCGCCCTCATCGATTACGGCTTCTTCGAGGCCAAGACCACTTACGGCCGCATCGGCGTCAAGGTCTGGATCTATAAGGGCGACATGACCGAGCGCGAGTTCGAGGAGCAGCAGGCTTCCCAGAACAACCGTCCCCGTCGTGGCAACCGTCCCCGTCGTGGCAACCGCGGCGGCGCCCAGCCCCAGCAGCAGGCCGCTCCGGCCCCGGCTCAGGCTGAGACCGCCGAACCAGCTCCAGCGGCTGAACAAGCAGAAGTAAAGGAGTAAACGGATGCTTATTCCAAAGCGTGTCAAGTACCGCAAGCAGCAGCGTCCTGCCCGCCGCGGCATGTCCAAAGGCGGCAATGAGATCAATTTCGGTGATTTCGGCATCCAGGCCCTAGCGCCTGCCTACGTGACCAACCGTCAGATCGAGGCCGCCCGTATCGCCATGACCCGTTACATCAAGCGCGGCGGTCGCGTGTGGATCACCATCTTCCCCGACCGTCCCCTGACCAAGCACCCCCTGGGTTCCCGTATGGGTTCCGGTAAGGGCGCTCCCGAGTTCTGGATCGCCAATGTGCATCCTGGACGTGTTATGTTTGAAATCTCCGGTGTCTCGGAAGATGTCGCACGTGAGGCCCTTCGTCGAGCGATCGACAAGCTCCCCATGAAGTGCAGGATCATCGCGCGTGAAGGCGGTAACAACTAATGACTATCGGTACTCCAGATTACAGTATCAAGAATCTCAACGAGAAGACTGATGCCGAGATTGAGGACCTCATCAAGAAGTCCAAGGAAGAGCTCTTCAACCTGCGCTTCCAGAAGGCAACCAGCCAGCTCGAGAACAATTCTCGCATCAAGGCGGTGAAGGCGGACGTTTCCCGTATGTACACCGTTCTGCGCGAGCGTGAGCTTGGTATCACCACAGCTCCCGAAGAGACAAGCGGAAAGGCTGAGAAGTAAACATGGCTGAAAAGCTTGAGCGTAACGAGCGCAAGGTCCGCCGCGGTTATGTCGTGTCCGATTCCATGGACAAGACAATCACCGTTTCGCTGGAACAGCGCTCCACCCACCCCCTGTATGGTAAGGTCGTGCGTAGCAATCGCAACGTCAAGGTCCATGATGAGAATAACGAGGCACATGTCGGTGACTTTGTTACAATTATGGAGACACGGCCTTTGAGCAAGACGAAGCGTTGGCGTCTCAACGCTATCGTCGAGCGTGCTAAGTAAATAAGTTCGGCAAGGCTCCCGGCACACCCTTGTGGTGTGCCGGGAGGACCAGCTCGGCTAAGGAGAATCAATGATTCAACCAGAATCACGGCTTCATGTCGCCGACAACACGGGTGCCAAGGAGATCTTGGCTATCCGAGTGCTCGGTGGTTCGAAGCGACGCTATGCCGGTATCGGCGACATCATCGTCGCCTCCATCAAGGATGCAATTCCTGGTGGATCGGTCAAGAAGGGCGACGTCGTCAAGGCTGTCGTCGTCCGTACAGTCAAAGAGCACCGTCGTAAGGACGGCTCTTACATCAAGTTCGATGAGAACGCTGCGGTCATCCTCGGCAGCGGGCGTGAGCCTAAGGGGACCCGTATTTTCGGACCGGTCGGTCGTGAACTGCGCGATAAGCGCTTCATGAAGATCGTGTCCCTCGCTCCGGAGGTGATCTGATGGTAGCTAAGATCAAGAGCGGCGACCAGGTCAAGGTCATCCGCGGCAAAGACCGTGGAGCGGAAGGCAAGGTCCTTCGCGTCCTCAAGGACGATCGTCTGATCGTCGAAGGCGTTCAGATCGTCAAGAAGCATGTCCGCGCCAATCAGCAGGGTCAGGAGGCCGGAATCGTTTCCGTGGAAGCCCCCATCCATCGCTCCAACGTGATGGTGATCGACCCCGAGACCAAGAAACCCACCCGCGTGGGAGTCAAGGTCACCGAAGAAGCGCGTGATGGCAAGGTGAAGCGGGTCCGCACTCGTTTCGCCAAGAAGTCAGGTAAGGAGCTAGCATGAGCACCACTGTGGAAGCACCAGCTGTTCCACGCCTCAAGGAACGTTATCTCAAGGAAATCGTGCCCGAAATGGAGAAGGAATTCAAGTATTCCAACCCCATGCAGGTCGCTCGTGTGGAGAAGGTCGTCGTCTCCATGGGCGTTGGCGCCGCGGCCCGCGACTCCAAGCTCATCGAAGGCGCGATCCGCGACCTCACCCTCATCACCGGGCAGAAGCCCAAGGTGACCAAGGCCAAGAAGTCCGTCGCCCAATTCCATCTGCGCGAAGGCCAGGAAATCGGCGCTTTCGTCACCCTACGCGGCAACCGCATGTGGGAGTTCCTGGATCGTCTTTTGACCCTGGCCCTGCCCCGCATCCGCGATTTCCGCGGCATCAGCGGCAACCAGTTCGACGGCAATGGAAACTACAACTTCGGTTTGACCGAACAGTCCATGTTCCACGAGATCGATCCCGATTCCATCGACCACCGTCGTGGTATGGATATCACAGTCGTCACGAGCACCAAGGATGACAAGCAGGCTCAGGCCCTCCTGAAGCATCTTGGATTCCCTTTCAAGGAGAACTAATATGGCAAAAACCGCTCTGAAGAACAAGGCGGCCCGTAAGCCTAAGTTCGCTGTGCGTTCTTATACGCGCTGCCAGGTGTGCGGACGTCCTCATTCCGTTTATCGTAAGTTCGGCCTCTGCCGCGTATGCCTTCGTAACAAGGCCCACGCCGGTGAGCTCCCAGGCGTAACGAAGTCCAGTTGGTAAAAATTGACGCTGAAGGTCCGTGGCCCATACACCTGTGAGGTGCCAAGCGACGGAAACCACGGCGAGGAAGGGCATAAGCCCAATGACAATGACAGATCCAATCGCAGACATGTTGACGCGTCTGCGTAATGCGAGTGCGGCGAAACACGAGACCGTGGATATGCCTTACTCGAAGTTCAAGGCGCATATCGCCGAGATTCTCAAGCGCGAAGGCTACATCAAGGACTTCGCCGCCAAGGATGCCCGCGTCGGCCAGACCCTTGAGATTACTCTCAAGTACGGTCCCCGCGGCGAACAGACAATCAATGGCATCAAGCGCGTCTCCAAGCCAGGCCTGCGTCGTTACGCCAAGTCCGACGCTCTGCCTATGCCCCTGGGTGGTCTTGGTATCGCCATCATTTCCACCAGCGCTGGTTTGATGACCCAGAAGGAATGCCTCGACAGGGGCATCGGCGGCGAAATCGTTGCCTACGTGTGGTAAGGAGGAGCGATAATGGCATCACATATTGGTAAGCTCCCCATCACCATCCCGGCTGGGGTAGAAGTCAAGGTCGACGGTCAGACCGTCACCGCCAAAGGCCCCAAGGGCACGGATTCCTATACCATGCCCGAAGGCATCTCCCTGAAGATCGAGGGCAACGAGATCCAGGTCGAAGCCGTCGATGACCAGCGTCAGACCCGTGCCAACCACGGTCTGAGCCGCTCCATCATCGCTTCCATCGTCAAGGGCGTGCATGAAGGTTTCAGCAAGCACCTGATGATCGTCGGCACCGGTTATCGCGCGACCGCCAAAGGCAAGGGCATCGAGTTCTCCCTGGGCTATTCGCACACGATCACCGTCAACCCGCCTGAAGGCATCGAATTCGAGATCCCCAACGCGAACGAAGTGATCGTCAAGGGAATCGACAAGCAGGCCGTCGGCCAGGTCGCCGCCAACATCCGCAAGCTTCGTGCTCCTGAACCTTACAAGGGCAAGGGCATCAAGTACAGCGATGAGCACATCGCCCGCAAGGCAGGAAAGGCTGGTAAGTAATGACAGTCAATATTCTCGGTAAGGGCAAGAAAATCTCCCGCCTGCGTCGCCATGCTCGTCTTCGCAAGAAGATCGTCGGCACCGCAGAGCGCCCGCGTCTTGTCGTCACCCGCACGAACCGCAACATGATCGCCCAGATCGTCGACGACACCAAGGGAGTCACCCTGGTGAGCGCCTCCACCTTGGCCAATGACTTCGGTCCTTTCGAAGGCACCAAGACGGAAGCCGCCAAGAAGGTCGGCGGACAGGTCGCCCAAAAGGCGAAGGAGGCCGGCATTTCCGTGGTCGTCTTCGATCGTGGCGGTAATAAGTATCATGGCCGCGTCGCAGCTGTTGCGGACGGCGCCCGTGAAGGAGGTTTGCAGCTGTGAGCGATGATCAGACTGTAAAAGAGACCGAAGAGGTCGTGGCCGCCACTCAGAACGGCGAGACCCCTGCGGCGGACGCAGCCGAAGAGTCCAACGAGCGCCGCGGACGTCGTGGCGGCCGTGGCCGTGGCGAGCGTCGTTCCCGTCGCGACCGCGACGATAAGCGCGATGAGATGCTGGAACGCGTGGTCACCATCCGTCGCGTCTCCAAGACCACCAAGGGTGGCCGCACCATGAGCTTCGCGGCTCTGGTGGTCGTCGGTGACGGCAAGGGCAACGTGGGCGTCGGTTACGGCAAGTCCCACGAGGTCCCCGCGGCCATCGCCAAGGGCAACTTGGACGCCAAGAAACACATGTTCACCGTGCCTCGTCTGCGTGGAACCATCCCTCATCCCGTCATCGGCCATGAGTCCGCTGGAACCGTCTTCCTGCGCCCCGCGGCCCCCGGTACCGGCGTCATCGCCGGTGGCGCCGTCCGCGCCGTGCTTGAGTGCGCCGGCATCAGCGACATCCTGACCAAGACCATGGGCTCCGGCAACGCCATCAACACCGTGCGCGCCACCGTCCAGGCCCTCAAGAGCTTGGAAGAGCCGCAGGAAGTCGCCGCTCGTCGTGACCTTTCCCTCCAGGAAGTCGCCCCCGACCGTCTGCTCCGCGAGCAGGCCGCCGGCATCGACGAGGAGCGCAAAGCCCGTGAAGAGGCTCAGGCCGCCAAGACAGCAAAGGATGGTGAGTGATGGCTAAGGAAAACCAGCTGAAGATCACCCTGGTCAAGGGCGTCGCCGGCGCCACCCGACGTCAGAAGGACAACGTGCGCACCCTCGGTCTGCATAAGATCGGGCAGTCCACCGTACGTCCCGATTCTTCCGCCGTCCGTGGCCTGGTCCGTAAGGTAGCCCATCTCGTGACTGTAGAGGAGGCCTAGTCATGGCTAATGAAAAAGAAGTGAACATTCTTCAGATGCATGACCTCCGTCCGGCCCCAGGCGCCAAGAAGGACCGCACCCGCATCGGTCGTGGTGAAGGTTCCAAAGGCAAGACCTCCGGCCGCGGCACCAAGGGCACGCACGCCCGTTACCAGGTCCGTCCTGGTTTCGAAGGCGGCCAGCTGCCCCTGTACATGCGTCTGCCGAAGCTGCGTGGCTTCCGGAACCCCTTCAAGGTGGAGTTCCAGGTCGTCAACCTTGACAAGGTAGCTGAGCTCTTTCCCCAAGGCGGTGACGTCACTGTGGAGGACCTGGTCGCCAAGGGCGCCGTCCGCAAGAACCAGCCCGTGAAGATCCTGGGTCAAGGGGACCTGTCCGTGGCTCTCAACTTCAAGGGGGTCAAGGCTTCCGCCTCCGCTCTCAAGAAGATCGAGGCGGCCGGCGGCTCTGTGTCCGCTGAATAGCGATCAGATGGGGAGGGGATTCCAGGGAATCCCCATGGTCTCCTCCTCCAGAGCTGAGATTTGTGATAGGCCCCATGCGTCTCAAGCGCGTGGGGTCTATCGTTTTTTGTATACTGTGAGTCTAGTGTGTGTCGTCATCGGAAGCAGACCTGGGGCCGGCCCTGACAATGGCTTCGAAGACGGCATCGGTAAGATAGAAACACCATATCATATAGGGATTGCACATATCCTCATGGCAAGGATCCTATACTGAGGAGGTCCGGTGAGAACTCTCATTCAGGCGTTGAAGACGAAGGAACTTCGTAAGAAGATTTTCTTCGTCATTTTCTTGATCATCATCTTCCGCGTGGGATCCTTCATCCCCACCCCTGGGGTGGATTACAAGGCCGTGCATTCCTGCGTGGCCGCCGCCACCCAGGAGAACTTCGTCGGGTTGGTCAACCTCTTCTCCGGCGGCGCCCTCCTGCAGCTGTCCATCTTCGCCTTGGGCATCATGCCCTACATCACGGCTTCCATCGTCATCCAGCTCCTGCGCGTGGTCATCCCCCGCTTCGAGGAGCTGCATAAGGAAGGCCAATCGGGCGAGGCCAAGCTGACCGAGTACACCCGTTATCTGACCATCGGCCTGGCTGTGCTCCAATCCACCACGATCCTGGTCACCGCCCGCTCCGGCCAGCTCTTCGCCGGCTCCTGCAACAAGCAGGTCGTGCCGGACAGCTCCATCTGGAACCTGTCCGTCATGGTCCTCATCATGACCGGAGCCACCGGCTTCATCATGTGGATGGCCGAGTTGATCACCGATAAAGGCATCGGCAACGGCATGTCCATCCTCATCTTCACCTCCATTTGCTCGTCCTTCCTTCCCAAGCTCTGGGACATCGGTTACAAAGACGGTCAGTGGCTCAAGTTCGGCATCGTGACGGCCGTGGTCATCTTCATCCTCATCTTCGTGGACTACATCGAGCTCATGCAGCGTCGAATCCCCGTCCAGTACACCCGCCGTATGATTGGCCGCAAGATGTACGGCGGCACCTCCACCTACTTGCCTATCAAGGTGAATATGTCCGGCGTCATCCCGCCCATCTTCGCCTCCTCCATCCTGGCCATCCCCACCCTGATCGCCCAGTTCGGCAATCCGAAGCAGTCCTGGGTCGGCTGGGTCAACACCAACCTGGCCAATACGACCAGCACCTGGTATATCGTCCTTTATTTGGTCATGATCGTCTTCTTCACCTTCTTCTACACGTCGATCATCTTCAACACGGATGAGACGGCCGACAACATGAAGGAGTATGGCGGCTTCATCCCCGGCATCCGTGCAGGCCGCGCCACCTCCGAGTATCTCAAGTACGTGGTGGACCGTCTCAACACGGTCGGGTCCCTCTACCTGCTTTTCGTCTGCCTGCTGCCCACCGTGCTCATCATGGTCCTGCAGCTGAGTTCCAACCTGCCTTTCGGCGGAACCACCATCCTGATCATCGCCGGCGTGGGTCTGGATACCTTGCGGCAGGCGGCGGCCCAGACCGAGCAGTTCCAGTACGAAGGCTTCCTGCTCAAGGCCGATGAGGCCAGCGCCGCGGCGGAATTGAACAAGTAAGGCGAGCCAGGCAAACAAAATAAGCAAGGCAAGCAAGGCAAGCAAAGAATATCAAATAAAGGAGCAACATGCGTCTGTTGATCATGGGTCCCCAAGGAGTGGGCAAAGGCACCCAAGCCGCCCTTCTGGCCCAGCATTATGGCATCCCGGCCATCTCCACCGGCGACATCTTCCGCTATAACCTGAAGAACCAGACGGAGCTGGGCAAGCAGGCCCAGGCCTTCATGGACAAGGGCGAGCTGGTCCCCGATCAGTTGACCAACGCCATCGTCAAAGACCGCCTGGCCATGGATGACGCCAAGCAGGGGTGGATCCTCGACGGATACCCCCGCAACGCCGCCCAGGTGGAGGCCTTGGATTCCATCCTGACCGACCTGTGCACCCCCTTGGATCGGGTGGTGGCCTTGCATGCCGACCACGACGTGCTGATGGAGCGCATGACGAAGAGAGCCGAGATCGAAGGCCGGGCCGACGACACTCCGGAAGTCATCGCCAAGCGTTTGGACGTTTACGCCAAGGAGACCGAGCCCCTTCTGGCCATCTACAAGGAACGCGGTCTCCTGCTCAGCGTGGATGGGGTCGGCCGGATTGACGAGATCAGCCGGACGATCATCTCCCAGCTGGACCAGGTCGCCTAAGCTCAGCTGGGCCAGGTCACCTAAACCCTGGTCGGCCATCCGAGCTATGGGAGAGGAACCCCGCATGAGCGCATCATGCGGGGTTTCCCTTTTTGATTTTCTTCCCCCGCCTCCTTTCGGCTCATCCCGCCTCAGCTCTCCTCCGCTTCCCCTTCCCCCCCTCCCTTTCCCCGGTCGGCTCCCTTTTGGTATGCTGTCTTTTACAACTGTGCGAGTGACCGCCCGGGAGACCGTCCGGTGACCCGGTCGTATCAACGATGAAAGGGTGGAAGAGCATGAAGTCTTCCCGTTCCCGTTACGCCTTATCCAAGGCCATCCTGACCACCGTCGTGGTCGCCCTCATCGCCGTCTTTTATCTGATTTTCGCCGCCGTCCAGTCCTCTTCCGAGCAATCCGGGGGCATGGTCTACCAGAACATGGACTATCAGGCCTGGCTGTTGAAGAACGGCGATATCCAGGTGAAGGAGAAGGTGACCATCGACCTGTCGGATCGGGGCCGCGTCTGGAGACAGCTTTTCAGCCATTACACTTTGTCAGCCGATAAGGCCACGGCCATCAGCGATGTATCGGTGTCCGAAATCGTCGACGGCGAAGAGGTCCCTTACCGGCAGGTGGATTACCGGGACACGGAGGCCGACATCATCGACGAGGACCAGTGGAACGAAAAGGCTTCCAACACTTGGTATCTGGTTCCCCTGACCGGGGATGACCCCGACCCGCTCTCCTCCCATGGCCTGGACCCGATCCCTCCCTCCTTGAAAATAGGCGAGTCCAAACAAGTGGAATTGGGCTGGAACATCCCCGTGACCGATTCCGGCACCCGGACTTTCCAGATTTCCCTCACCTTCAAGAACGCCGTCACCGCTTACACCGACGCGAACAAGCTCCTGTGGGAGATCATCGACTCCAGCAACACCGTCCCCGTCAAACACCTGCAAGGCAGGATTTTCTTTCCCTCGGGGACGGATAAATCCTGGGGCTGGTATCATTTCTCCGGACAGTCGACCAGCAGGAGGGGGAAAGACGGTTCCCTGATCTTCACCGCCGAGAACATTCGTCCTTATCAATACTTGGACATCCTTGCCATGTTCCAGACCCCGGGCATGGAAGTGAGCCGGAAAACGACCGACAAGACGGTCTCGACCACAGTCGAATCTGAGCGCAGGGCCTTCGAGCATGATCAAAGCAGGAGACGGGGCGAAGCCATCCGGAACCTGGCCCTGATCATCGTCCCCGCCGTTCTTATCATCCTCTTGAGTGTGGCTTCCATAGTCAACGCCATCCGCGCTTATCGGGCGAACCGGTACAAGCCCACGGGCGAATACGTGCGCGATGTCCCCTTGGACATCCCCGCGACCGAAGCCGCCGCCGTCTATCAGAGCCTGCAGGTCAGCCAGGGGATTCCCACCGATGCCAACGTGGAAAAGAGGCAGATGGCCGCCTTGTTGCTGTCTTTGATCTCCAAAGGGGCCGTCGCCGTCTATCCCGGGTCCCCCGATTATTACCAAGGTCTGGATCCCTTGAACCCGAGCAAAGAGCGGATTGGCAAGGCGATGCTGACCGCTGCCGCCGCTGGTCAGGAAGGATCTTCATCCTCCCTCGACCAGAAATCCGGTTCCTTCCAGATAACCTATGTGGTGGTGCCGGACGAGGAGTGGAAGGGCATGCCGGGCAAGGCGGATTCTTTGAGCGACGAGGAGGAGCTGCTGCGATCCATCTTCCTGGAAGTGAGTCAGGAGATTGGTCCCGCCTTCTCCGGGGATGACCTGAAGTTCCTTCTTCGCGGCGGTACCTTGGCGGCCAAGTCGATCAGACAGTTGAACGCCCTGCTGGAGTCGGACAGCTCCAAACGGCGTCGCTACCTGAGCGATAGGGCCCCCCGGAACCTGACCTGGCCCGTCTCTCTCCTGGCTCTCTCCTCCGTGGTCAGCGCCTTCGCCTTGACGCTCTGGTTCAGCCCCTTCGCCTACTTCCTCGTCCTGGGCTTGGCCGGCATTTTCGTCGCCCGGTTCGCTTGGGCTTATGGCCGGGTTGATGCCGTCCTGCCTGGGGGCGAGAAAATCCTGCACCAGGTGGAAAGGCTCAGCAACTATCTGAGGGATTTCAGCGATTTCACCGACCGAGGAGTGGAGGAGTTGGTCTTGTGGGATGACTACCTGGTTTACGCTGCCGCTTTCGGCATGTCGAAAGAGGTCATGAAGCAATTCCGTCAAGTCCTGCCTTCGCTGGGGAAGGTCACCGCCGCGGATATGGGGGCGGTTTCCACTGGCTGGATTTGGGCTCCCAACTATATGTTCGGCCTGTCCACACCCTCGTTCGGGCCGTCCGATGTGACCGGAGGGGACCAGAGCGGGTTGATGCCAGGAGGGGAGTGGTCCTTCGGAGGCTTCTCCAACGATTTGGCTGGGGCCGGCCTTTCCTCACTGACCGATTTCTCCGATTTCGGGTCCGCTTTCTCCGACAGCCTTTCCTCTTTCGGAGGGACAGTGGCAGACGCGATCAACACCATCAACGCCACCTCCGGAGCGTCAGGCTCCGGCGGCGGAGGAGGGGGAGGGTTCTCCGGTGGTGGCTTCTCCGGCGGCGGAGGCGGCGGCGGCGGCGGTTCCTTCGGGGGCCGTTAGCCAGGGTTGGCGACTGGTTGATTCAGTGTCGGCTGCTTTCGCGCCGGCTGGTCTCTGGCCGATTCCGGCCGGGGGCTCCGGTGCCGGCTTCTAGTCGGCTCAGGACCGTGGCGCGAGATGCCGCTGTTCCGGTAAAATCAGAAGGACGGATATCGCGGATATCGCTTCAAAAAGAAAGGATGAGCAATGAGCGCAGGCTGGATTGTTCTTATCGTCATCATCGTCCTCATCATCGCCCTGCTTGTCTGGGGAGTGGGACAGTACAACGCCTTGGTCGTCTTGCGCAACCGCGTCAAGAACGGCTGGGCCCAGACCGACGTGCAGCTGAAGAAGCGGGCGGACCTGGTCCCCAACCTGGTGGCGACCGTCAAAGGTTACGCCCAGCATGAATCCAGCGTCTTCGAGGAGGTGACCAAGGCCAGGGCAAGCGTCCTCAACTCCTATAACGCTTCCCAGGCCGCGGGCGGGGAAAGCCCCTTCGCCTCTTCTTCGGCCGCCGACGCGCCCAGCGCCGAGCAATTACAGGCCCGGGCTGCGGCGGAAGCCGCCTTCGGCAGGGCTATCGTCAACGTCCTGGCCACGGCTGAGAACTATCCTCAGCTGCAGGCCAACCAGAACTTCCTGGACCTGCAGGCCCAGCTCAAGCAGCTGGAAGACAAGATCGGCTACGCCCGGCAGTTCTACAATGACGTGGTCATGAAATACAACACCCAGCAGGAGGTCTTCCCCAGCAACATCATCGCCGGTCTCTTCCACTTCCAGCAGGCCCAGTCCTTCGAAGTGACGGATCAAGCGGACCGTCAGGCCCCGAAGGTCGATTTCGGCGCCTGATGTCGCCCAGTCCGTTTGGTGTGTTATCATTTGAACTCGGTGTGCCCTCGGCCGGAGGGCATGCAGTTATTCACAACGAGGAAAAAGAGTTATGGCAAAGAATGATGTGATCGAAGTCGAGGGGCGGGTCGTCGAGGCCCTTCCTAACGCTATGTTCCGTGTGGAACTCGAGAACAAGCACATCGTCCTGGCTACCATCTCCGGAAAGATGCGGAAGAACTACATCCGCATTCTTCCCCAGGATCGGGTAGTGCTTGAAATGAGCCCTTACGATTTGACTCGTGGACGTATTACCTACCGCTACAAGTGAACACGAGTAACAAGTACCAGTAATACAGCCAAGTAGAAAAGGAAAGCCATGAAGGTTAGTCCAAGTGTGAAGCGGATCTGCGAGAAATGCCGCGTGATTCGTCGCCACGGCCGCGTCATGGTGATCTGTGAAAACCCGCGTCATAAGCAGCGTCAGGGCTAGCAGACACAGCGGCACAGTAAGGCACTTCATCACAGCGTGAGCTGAACCCTAAGTACGGAGACTTAGGCCACATAAGTGGGCGATGGGGTGCACGATCTCCGTGGAACAAAGGAAATCGCAATGGCACGTCTTGCCGGAGTCGACATCCCCAACGATAAGCGCATTGAAGTGGCTTTGACCTACATCTTCGGTGTAGGCCGCACTCGCGCCAAAGAGACACTCGCAGCGACTGGAATCTCTCCAGATATCCGCGTCAAGGATCTGACTGACGAGCAGCTCATCCAACTGCGTGATTACCTCGAGGGTAATTACAAGATCGAAGGTGACCTGCGTCGTGAAATCGATGCGGACATCCGTCGTAAGGTTCAGATCAACTGCTATCAAGGTATTCGCCATCGCAGGCATCTGCCTGTCCGTGGTCAGCGTACGAAGACCAACGCTCGCACCCGCAAGGGACCGAAGCGCACAGTCGCAGGTAAGAAGAAGGCTTAGGCTCAGAAGAGCTTGAGCGTTCCGGCGGGATTCAGAAGAGTCCGGCCGATCATCGCTAAAGGAAACGAGGGTCAATGGCAGCTACAAAGCAAGCCGCGCGCAAGCCTCGCCGCAAGGACCGCAAGTCGGTCCCCGTCGGCCAAGCGCATATCAAATCAACATTCAACAATACGATCGTCTCCATCACTGATCCGTCCGGTGCCGTCGTGGCATGGGCATCCGGTGGTGATGTAGGTTTCAAGGGCTCACGTAAGTCCACTCCTTACGCCGCGGGCATGGCCGCAGAAGCAGCAGCCCGCAAGGCTCAGGAGCATGGCGTCAAGAAGGTTGACGTCTTCGTCAAGGGACCCGGTTCAGGTCGCGAGACCGCCATCCGTTCCTTGCAGTCTGCCGGTCTCGAAGTCGGTTCCATCACCGACAAGACCCCCCAGGCTTTCAACGGCGTACGCCCCCCTAAGCGTCGTCGCGTCTGAAGCACTAAGACATAAAAAACAGATCCAACCCGCACAGATCGGCATGTGCACAGCCGATCTAGCTGAAAGGATAACAAAGTGCTTATTGCACAGCGTCCGTCACTTACTGAGGAACAAATCAATCCCCAGCGTTCCCGCTTCACCATCGAGCCTCTGGAGCCAGGATTCGGTTACACTTTGGGCAACTCCCTGCGCCGCACCCTGCTGAGTTCGATCCCTGGGGCAGCAGTGACATCAGTGCGTATCTCCGGAGCCCTGCATGAGTTCACCGCTCTGCCAGGCGTGAAGGAAGACGTCGCTGAGATTCTTTTGAACATCAAGGAGCTCGTTCTTACTTCCGAGTATGATGAGCCCGTCGTGATGTATCTGCGCAAGAGCGGCGAGGGTGAGGCGACCGCGGCTGACATCACCCCTCCGGCCGGTGTGGTGGTCGCCAACCCCGACCTGCACATCGCGACTCTTGCCGAAGATGGCGAACTCGAAATCGAATTCACCGTGGAACGTGGACGTGGTTATGTCCCCGCACAGATGAACAAGCAGGAAGGCGATGAAATCGGCCGCATCCCTGTGGACTCCATCTACTCCCCAGTGCTCAAGGTGAGCTACAAGGTCGACCCCACCCGTGTGGAACAGCGTACCGACTTCGATAAGCTCACTGTGGATGTGGAAACCAAGCCTTCCATCTCCCCCCGCGACGCGGTGGCCTCCGCCGGTTCCACTCTGGTCGAGCTCTTCGGGCTCTTCCATGAGCTGAACAACCAGGCCGAAGGCGTGGAGGTGGGCCCGGCCCCCGTGGTCGAAGAGGTCGATCCCCAGATGGAGATCCCCATCGAGGACCTGAACCTGACCCAGCGCTCCTACAATTGCCTGAAGCGCGAGGGAATCCACACCATTGGTGAATTGGTCAAGAGGTCTGAGCAGGACCTGCTTGATATTCGTAATTTTGGCCAGAAGTCCATCGACGAAGTGAAGGAGAAGCTCGACTCCATGGGCCTTTCCTTGAAGCAGTCCCCCTTGGGCCTTGGCCAGATCGATCTTGAAGGTGATAACTTCTTCAGCCCTGAAGACATCTGATGACTGATATTGGATATCAGGTATTGAATACCAGATATCGAATCTTCGGGACTTTGAGAGGCTATCTCAATCCAGATCATAGAACAAACCGAGCGGATGTTCGGGCTGATGCCCACCTGTCTCGGAAAGGAGAATTATGCCACAACCAAAGAAGGGGCCGCGTCTGGCTTCCAGCCCAGCACATGAGCGCCTGATGTTGGCAAATATGGCCACGAGCCTGTTCGAACACGGTCAGATCAAGACCACCTTGCCTAAGGCCAAGCGTCTGCGTCCTTTGGCCGAGCGCCTGATCACCTTCGCCAAGAAGGGTGACCTCGCTTCCCGCCGTCGCGTCCTGCGCGTGGTGCGGAACAAGTCCGTGGTGCACAAGCTGTTCACGGAAATCGCCGAGCAGATGGAGCAGCGTGAAGGCGGTTACACCCGCATCATCAAGATCTCCGCTCGCAAGGGCGATGCTTCCCCCATGGCCATCATCCAGCTGGTGACCGAGCCTGTGTCCGCCAAGAAGGCGACCGTCAAGGAAGCTGAAGCCGCTGTCAAGCAGGCTGAGGCTACCGAGGCTCCTGCTGAGGCAGCCAAGGCTGACAAGGCTGAAGCTGAGAAAGCTGAGAAGCCAGCCAAGGCAGACAAGGCTGAAGCCAAGGAGTCTAAGGCCACTAAGGATAAGGCTGAGAAGGCTGAGTAAACTCGGCAAATCCGGCAATTAATCGCTGATGACAAGCCCGGAGTGCGGTTTTGAACTGTACTCCGGGTTTTTCTTTATCCATTTTGGGGCTGGTTTGGCTTTGAAGGTGTTTTTGGATGTGTTGGAGAGGGATTATTTTTTGGGTGGTGGGATTTTTGGGTGTTGGAGGTGGTTTTTGGGGTGTTTTGGTGGAGTTTGGGTGGTTTGGAGGGGATTTTTGAGGGTGATTTTTGATTGGCGTATACGAAACGAGGATAGAAATTTTGAGCCTTGGAAATAGGGGCTTCTTTTTTCTATCCTCGTTTCGTATACACGTCAAGATATGGATATGAGGTGACTGAGGGTGGCAACTTGCATTTTATGCAGACTTTCTGGTGGCTTCAGAGAAAATATGCAATTAATGGGAAACATTGTCCATCTGCGGGGGTATATTAACTAGTATCGGCGCGATTGATGAGTCAGTATGAGATTGGTATGGGTCAATATGGATTGGGGCATAGCTAATGGACGAAATCCTTGTGGCCCAGGATGTCAGCAAAGAGTTCAAAGGAAAATCCGCGGTCTCCCATGTCACGATCGGGGTCAGGTCCGGAAGGATCATGGGCCTGCTTGGCCCGAACGGGGCGGGTAAAAGCACGACTTTGCGCATGATGTGCGGCCTCATCCAACCGACATCCGGCAGCGTCGACTTCAAAGGCGAGCCTTTGGAGAAGTGGAAAAGCTCCCTCTATACCCACTTGTCGTGCGTCTTGGAGGATTCCTCTCTGACTTATATGTTCCTGACTGGGTGGAACAACCTCGCTTACCAGGGCGCCCTCTACGGCTTCTCCCGCAAAGAGGCTTTCGCGCGGTCGCAGTCTCTCATGGACGCTTTAGCCTTGGCCGAGCACATGGATAAGCCGGTCGGGGACTGGTCCCGGGGGACTCAGCAGAAACTGGCTCTGGTCACGGCCATGTTGCCGCGTCCCCAGGTCCTGATTTTGGATGAGCCGACGTTGGGCCTGGACGTGGTCGCCAAGCGGGATTTCCTGAACGCCATCAAGGAACTTGCTCGGCGAGGGATGGGAATCATCATCTCTTCCCACCAGTCCGAAGTGATTGAGGAGGTGGCCGACGACATCACCCTCATCTCCCACGGTCATATCCAGTGGCAGGGGGTCTATCAGGATTTCATTGATGCTCATAGTCAGCAGATGGGAGCTGCGGAAGGGGTCTCCTACGATTTGGAGAAAATCCTCTTGGCCCTTTTCGATGAACAGGTTGGCGCAGGAGAAGAAGGTGAGGACGACTGATGCGCAAATTCGGTATTCTTTTGCTTGCGGAGATCCGCCGCTATCTTTTCGAGTTGAGGATGTATTGGAGCAATTATGTCTCCGACCTGCTTCTGACCGGGATCCTCATCGCCATGTTCGCCTTGTCCACGGACGCGCGGTCGAACCCGACGGCTTGGCTGGGGTACTTCTTGTGGACCGCCTCATCGACTATGATCACCGAATCCAGTATCTCCATCTCCACGGATAAGCAGGACGGGACTTTCACCCAACTCATGCTCAAGCCGACCTCCCTTTTCCAGCAGGTCATTGTGAAGACTCTGACTTGGAGTTTGATTTCCATCATATTGGATGCGGTTTTCATAGTCGCCTTGTTCGCGATCTTGCGCATCCCCATGGCCCTCAACTGGGCTATCGTTGGCCTCTGCCCGATTATCTTCGCTGGGCTTTTCGGTTTCACCTTGATTTTTGTGGCTTTGACTGTGGTCTATACCCGCACCCAGTCCTACTCCAGCCTTTTCACCTATATCCTCATGCTCGTCTCCGGGGTTGTCGTCCCCCTGAAGGTCTTGCCCACGCCCGTCGTTTGGTTTGGGCGGATTCTCCCCCTGCAATACGGGTTCGAACTCATTGAGAGGGCCTGGACGCATGGAGTCTCGGCGGCTCAATGGTTGACGGTTGCCGGGCAGAGTCTGGCTTATCTGGCTATTGGCTATCTGCTCTTCGCCATCATCCTCCGGCATGGCCGCAAAAACGGGATAAACATGCGGTATTAGCTCGGTGGCGGTTCAGGATTAGCTAGGTCTCAGGCCTCAGGTCTCCAGCTGTAATCCATATGATCGGCTATTTTCAAGGCCGTCTGCCACTATGGGGGTATGCGTTTAAGGATTGATTGCTCCTACGACGGGACAGCCTTTCATGGTTGGGCCCGGCAGCCGGGGCAGAGGACCGTCCAAGGCGAGTTGGAAGCCACCATAGCCAAGGTCCTTCATCTGTGGAAGCCTGATGATGACGGACATCCCATCACATTGGTGGTGGCTGGGCGCACCGACGCCGGGGTCCATGCCAGCGGCCAGGTCTGCCACCTGGACCTGGAGGATGAGGTCTTGTCCGTGGCCATGGGGCATTTGGATCCGGCCACCTATCGCCCTTGGGAGGCGCTCGCTTATCGTTTGCGCCGAATCCTTCCCGCTGATATATCCGTCAGATCGATTTTCCCCTCCCCGGCCGGCTTCGACGCCCGGTTCTCGGCCTCGGACCGGGTCTACGTCTACCGTGTGGCCGATGAATCATCCGCCTATGACCCTCGCCTGCGCGGCTTCGTCCTCAACCTTCCCCGTCGGCTCGACCTGGACCTGATGAATCAGGCCGCCCAAAGCCTGGTCGGTCTTCATGATTTCGGCTCCTTCTCCAGCCCTAATCCCGGTGGCACCACCATCCGCGAAGTGAAATTCGCCCGTTGGGAGCGGGTTCCCACCCATCCTTTGGGATCGTCCTCCTACGCCGGGGGAGCGAGCCTTTCTCCGACTCAGGCCATCGGGGCCGACCCTTCTGCCGCCGGCTCGATCTCCGGCTTTGAATCTTGCTCGGGATCCAACCCTGATTCCCCCTACCGGGTGGACTCGGTCGAATCCGGCTTGCTGATTTTCACCATCATCGCCGATGCCTTCGCCAAGAACATGGTCCGATCCCTGGTCAACGCCTGCCTGCAAGTGGGCATGGGGAAGAAGGGCCTGGACTGGTTCGCCGGCAAGCTGGCTCATCCCGTCCGGGAAGGGGCTAGCGGCCCGGCTCCGGCCTGCGGGCTGACTTTGGAGAAGGTGAATTATCCGGCCGATGATCTGCTGGCAGCCCGGGCGCAGGCGATCAGGGCCAAACGCACCTTGGACTGAAAAAGGGAAGAGGCCGGAGGCGGTTGGAGCGGATTGAGGAGGTCGAAAGGGACGGAGAGGGGACTAGGATGGGGACCGGAAGCGTTCCGCCTTGCGGGACTTGCCCAGGTTGGCCTTCTATGGCATAATGGATTCTTGCTGCCCATCTTCCGTGCTCTGACGGGGAACCGTCAGGGGCCGCGAAGGCGGTGGCTATGGATGATTGTCCGAGCGGTCGAAGGAGCACGACTCGAAATCGTGTGAGGCCAAATACCTCCAAGGGTTCAAATCCCTTATCATCCGCTTGCCGGGAGTGGTGAAACTCTTTTCCACCACTCCCCATGCTTTATCTTATCGGTAGTGATTTAATCAGGTCTTCTCTTATTACAATTCATCGATAAATCGGCTGGGTTCAAACCTATATGCTGGTTTAAGCATAAACACGGTTTCGGGATTATATATATGTGAGGATACTATCAAAACGTGGATGGCGCTCTTTGCTGTTTTGGCGATGAGCGGACGCCGAGTATCAAGAGTAATCGTAATTGGTCCGATCTCGACTTGCCTCAAAGTCGGCCTCATCCATGGATGTCGTCCATAGCTTCCACGATTTATCTACATGGAGGGCGCCACGAGTAAATGCCACAGTCGGCGAAAACCACTTCGCGGCTTCAATGCGTGTCTTCGTCTGAGTCTGATGGGCCTCGTCAAGCGCAGGGATGAGATCGGTATCTCGGGAGGCAAGAATGACGCAATCATAGTCTCCTGATCTGGCTAGGCGCGTGACGGCTAACGCGCACAATACATCCACTCCTTTTTCTTGGGGAGGATATGAAGTATCGATTCTTGATTCCCCGTTGAGCATTCGAGATCGGTATTTCAGAGGTCGATAGGTAATATGTAAATCAAGGTGGTTGAGGCAGGCTTCCCTTTCCCAAGTCGATTTTTGTTTCAGATTTCTGCGATAACCGTCCGGGTCAGCTTCGGCGACTGGAATTCCTCTGAATACTTCAATGCATGCCAGCTGACAATCGGGAAGGGTGAGTCCTTTCTCTGCACGTGAGAACTTGATGTCGTCATTCTTGACTTGGATAAGGCGCTTTGCATACTTCACAGGGTCAATCAGGGCGAAATGTATAGGGTCATTGGGCATGAAAACATCGCGAGCGGTCATATGAACGTTTTGATAGTCAATCACTATCGCGACTTTTTGCAGGTCAGTCATGTTGGCCCCCAGATATAATAAACCCCATCAGTCCCGTAGGACGATGGGGAGCTACGCGTTTATCGTATCACAGTCGAGATACCAACGGGCGTGTCAGCATGTTCCTCTCTAAGGAATGAGCCTGTTTTTCGCCCGAAGCTTGCGGAAAGGCTGCGGTCACGTGCGCGGAAGCGGCCGCGTTCGTCCCCGGGAGAAGGCGGGTCCGGTGACGGGCGGAGCATCGTGTAATATAACGAAGGTGCGGCTCCAGCGAAGGGGCCGCGCAGCCGATTGATTCATCAATCCATAAATACCGCATAAATACAATTCGTAGGGCGAAGTTCATTCGCATAAAGAAGTTCAAAGGAGAACGCATGACAAAAGTAGCTATCGTCACTGGTGGCGCGCAAGGCATCGGTGAAGGCATCTCCCGTCAATTGGCGGAAGATGGGTTCGCCGTCGCCGTCGCCGACATCAACAAGGAACAGGCGGATAAGGTCGCCGCTGAAATCGGAGGCAAAGGGTATTACGTCAACGTGGCTTCCCACGAAGACGTGAAGAAACTCGTGGCCGACGTGGTGGCCGATCACGGGCGCCTGGACGTCATGGTCAACAATGCCGGCATTCGCCGCATCGAGCCTTTCCTGGAGATGACCGATAAGGGCCTTGGACGACATCGTGGACATCAACATCAAAGGCGCCTTCTACGGGACGTATGAGGCCGCCCAGCAGATGGTCAAGCAGGGCACCAAGGGCAAGATCATCAACGCCTCGTCCATCGCCGGGCACGAAGGCTTCGTCCCTCTGGCCGCCTACTCCGCTTCCAAGTTCGCCGTACGCGGCCTGACCCAGACCGCGGCCAAGGAGCTGGCCAAGTACCAGATCACCGTCAACGCCTATTGCCCGGGAATCGTCCTCACCCCCATGTGGGATGAGATCGATCGCCGGCTGGGCGAAATCAACCATGTGCCGGTAGGGGAGTCGTTGAAGGAAACCATGAAAGGCATCGCCCTGGGCCGCGGGGAAACCCCGGCCGACGTGGCCAACCTGGTCTCCTTCCTGGCCTCCGATAAGGCCGATTACATCACCGGCCAAGCCATGATCGTCGACGGCGGCATGCAGTACGTCTAATTCAGCCGGCTGGCCGGCCCCGTCCGGTTGACCTTCTTTCCCGTGAGCGCCCTTGGATTTTCCGGGGGCGCTTTTTTGCTTCATTTCTTTAGGTTTCTTTCATGGCTTTTTTCATCCCCCCCCCTCTTCTGGCCAAGTTGGACCATGTGATGCGGCAGGCTTGGAATGCGGCAGGCTGGGAATACGATCGGCTGGTGATACGGCAGACATGGGGATATGACAGACATGGAGGTTCGGGCTTAGATATTCTTCGGTATGAGGTGGCAGCGCCTTTGGCCGTATGCGAAGACCTTCCTAGGGGATGAATATCAATCTGAATTCTATGATAAGTTGGTAGGGAAGATGAAAACGTCAAGCCGATTTTAGAACGGCAGACAGGGGAGCGGCAATGAAAAGATTGGCCAAGGTCGCCCGATCGATCGTATGGTGCACAGGGCTTGCTTTTCGTACGGCCCCTGTCTCCATGACGGTCACCGTCATCATTCGTATCCTTGTCGCTTTCATTCCCAGCGCGCAAGTCCTCTTGGTGAACCAGCTGACCAGGCTTTGATGAGGCATGACTTCGCCACGTCCTTGGCTTGGGCCATCGTCACCGGAATCATGGTCGCCTCTTCATATGGGTTGAACAGCGTCGGTTTCTCCATGCAAAGGCTTGCTCAGATTCCCATGGCTACCTGGTGCAACGAAGCCGTCAACTCTTATCTGTATCATCAGGAACCGAAAGAATTGGAGAATTCCGATACCGGCGACCAGGCGCGGCAAGCGCGTGATGCCATTGGTTCGGGAAGCTTGACTCTGCAAGCCTTCTCCCTTTTATCTTTGGTTTCCTCCGCGATCGTCTGCATCTCCTTGACGGTGACCATCTGGCGGTCGAGCTGGGTGTCGGCGGTTCTGGTTTTGCTTTCCTTGTTCCCCAGCGTAATTGAATATATGATATTTGCCGATGTGGAGCAGACGCAGTGGCCGAAGATCATGAAAGTGTCCCGTCGGGCCCGCTATTTCGAAGACATATTGCTTATGAAAAGCCAGCGGTGGAGTTGGCCCATGATGATGCTGGAGGATATGTCGCCGGTCTGGCTTCCCAAGGTTACCGTCGGCGGTCGCGGATGTCCCGCCGCCTGGAACTGGTTGATTTATTCTTGGCTTTGGCGGCCACGGCCATGACGGCGGTGCTGATAATTTTCGCTTTGGTCGCCTTGGTCGATGCGCATGCGTCGGTGGCTATGGTCGCCGGCACCGTGGTCGGCGTGCTTTCAGGGATCTCCGCCACCAGCGACGTAGGCTATGAACTGGGGAACATGATACGCGCATCTGTGTCGATCAGCGGCTTCCTGCATATGCTTGATGCTGACTCGGCGGCTTCCTCGCACGCTGGTTCGATGGTTGATCCGGCCGCCCCGGCGAAGGTCGTCGGACTGGATGTGGACGGTCTTTCAGCTTTCTATGACCAAGAAAGGCGCGTGGGCGTCTCAGGGGTGTCCCTACACGCGCGCAAAGGGCAGATCGTGGCTTTTGTCGGACGGAACGGGGCGGGTAAGACGACGACGGTGAAGGCGCTGACCGGTATGCTGGCTTCTGAGCAGGGCACCATCACCCTGACTCTTGAGGGGGAGAAGGGGGCTCCTCAGGGGAGGAATTTGGATTTAGGGAGCATGGATTTCTTCTCTCGCCGACCGTATATGAGCGTCATGGTGCAAGACTATAACCGGTTCGAACTCACCGTCAGACAAACGTGGCTTTGGGGAAGGTTCGGAATCTCGCTTCGCTGGAGGGGGAGGTCTCCGAAATCGAGGACAGCCGGGTCCTGTGGGATGCTTTGGACCAGGTCGGGCAGAAGGAGGTCGTGGAGGGGCTCCCGCAGGGGATCGATACCCAGCTGGGCTCGCAGTGGGGCGGCGTGGACGTTTCCGGCGGGCAATGGCGACGGTTGACCCTTGCCCGGGCGTTGGCGGCTCAAGCTCCGGTCCTGATTCTTGATGAACCGACCAGCAATGTGGACTCCCAGTCCGAAGAGGAGATCTTACGCAATCTGGTGAGGCACAAGCAAGGGCGCATAACGATTTTGGTGACCCATCGGGCCTGGACCTTGAAAAGCGCAGATTTGATTTATGTGTTCGAGGCCGGCCGGATAGTCGATCAAGGCACCTACGAAAGCCTGTGCGAGCATAGCAAGGTTTTCCAGGATCTGTTCGAGTTGCAGATCAAAGCCGGGCGTGGCCCCGACGATGCTGACGCATGCAGTGATGAAGCGGGAATGAAGGGCTTGCCGTCTGTGTGAGTTGGGAGATACGCGAATGCCGATGGCCATGGCCGCCGACCCATGCCACGTTCCTCTTCGGTTTTGCTGCAGGCTTGGGATGTCTCTGCCAGGCGTTAGACTGTTGGAGTTTTGAGTAGTGTCATATAGCGGGCACTCTCCCTGACGCCCGCGATGATGTATATAGCGGCACATCGCCTGCGTTTGCAAGTAGTTTCAAGAACCATACAGTAAACGATAGGAATATCTTTGGCTGCGAAAGAACAAGAAAGCACAATGGCTCCTTACGCCCGCGCTGACGAGCATGACATTGAGCTTCGTAAAGCAAGTGACCGCATCAATTTCGGATCCATTCGTGAGCCTATCTCCGTGCCCGATCTTTTGGGCGTGCAGACGAACAGCTTCGATTGGTTGATCGGCAATGACCGCTGGGCCCAGCGCGTGGCGGAGGATGAGAAGAACGGCGCCTATACCGTGGATCACACCTCCGGTCTGCAGGAGGTCTTCGATGAGATCTCCCCCATCGAGAACTTCGCCCAGACCATGTCCCTGACCTTCTCCGACCCTTATTTCGAGGAGTCCCGCCATACCGTGCAGGAGTGCCGCGATAAGGACCAGACTTACTCCGCCCCTCTGTACGTGAACGCCGAGTTCACCAATTATGACACGGGCGAGATCAAGTCCCAGACCGTCTTCATGGGGGACTTCCCCCTGATGACCAAACATGGCACCTTCATCATCGGCGGCACCGAGCGTGTGATCGTCTCCCAGTTGGTGCGTTCCCCCGGCGTCTATTTCGGCCGCACCTCCGACCGGACGTCCGATAAGGACGTCTACGACGCCAAGATTATCCCCTCCCGCGGAGCCTGGCTGGAGCTGGAAATCGACAAGCGTGACGTCTTGGGCGTCCGCATCGACCGCAAGCGCAAGCAGTCCGCCATCGTCTTCCTGCAAGCCATCGGCATGTCCCGCGAGGAGATCGCCAACGAATTCAAAGACTATCCCCTGGTCATGGAGGCCCTGAACAAGGAGCCTGAAATCAGCCAGGATCAGGCCTTGATCGAGCTCTACCGCCGGATCCGCCCTGGCGACACCGCCACCCCCGAGGCCGGCCGCAACCTGCTTGAGTCCTTCTACTTCAACACCAAGCGTTACGATCTGGCCCGCGTCGGCCGTTACAAGATCAACCGCAAGCTTGGCCTGGACACCGACTACCAGAACCGCAGCCTGACTCGGGAGGACATCCTGTCCACCATGAAGTACCTGGTCACCCTGCACGATGGCAAGACCAGCTTCAAGGGCCAGCGCGACGGCCAGGAAGTGGACCTGCCCGTCGATACCGACGATATCGACAACTTCGGCAACCGGCGCATCCGTCAGGTGGGCGAGCTCATCCAGACCCAGCTGCGCACCGGTCTGTCCCGGATGGAACGTGTGGCCCGTGAACGCATGACCACCCAGGATCCCGAGGCCATCACCCCTCAGTCCCTGCTGAATATCCGCCCGGTGGCGGCCACCATCAAGGAGTTCTTCGGAACCTCCCAGCTCTCGCAGTTCCTGGATCAGAACAACCCGCTGGCCTCCGTGACCAACAAGCGTCGTCTGTCCGCCCTGGGCCCAGGCGGCCTTTCCCGCGACCGCGCTTCCATGGAAGTGCGAGACGTGCACCCCTCCCACTTCGGACGTATGTGCCCGATCGAATCCCCTGAAGGTCCCAACATCGGTCTGATCGGCTGCCTGTCAACCTTCGCCCGCATCAACCCCTTCGGTTTCATCGAGACCCCTTACCGCAAGGTGGTCGAGGACCAGGTGACCAACGACGTGGTCTACATGACCGCCGATCAGGAACACGGTCACGTGATCGCCCAGGCCAACCAGGAGCTGGACGCCGAAGGCCACTTCCTCACCAAGTCCGCCTTGGTCAGGGATGACGAGGCGGAAGCGGAGGATGTACCCGTGGCCGACGTGGATTACATGGATGTCTCTCCCCGCCAGATGGTCTCCATCGGTTCCTCCCTCATCCCCTTCCTGGAGCATGACGAAGGCCACCGAGCCCTGATGGGCGCCAACATGCAGCGTCAGGCCGTCCCCCTGATCCGTTCCGAGCGCCCCTTGGTGGGGACCGGCGGCGAATGGGCCGCGGCCGTCGATTCCGGCGACGTGGTCCTGGCTGAGAAGGATGGCGTGGTCACCTACGTCTCCGCCGACCTGATTCGCACCATGAACGACGACGGCAGCAGCAACTCCTACAAGCTGACTAAGTTCCAGCGTTCCAACCAGATGACCTGCTACAACCAGGTGCCGGTCGTCAAGAAGGGCGAACGGGTGGAAACCGGTTCCGTCCTGGCCGATGGCCCCGCCACCGAGGAGGGCGAGATGGCCTTGGGCAAGAACCTCTTGGTCGCCTTCATGCCTTGGAACGGCTACAACTACGAAGACGCCGTCATCATCTCCCAGCGCCTTGTCCGCGATGACACCCTGAGCTCCATCCATATTGAGGAGTTCGAGATCGACGCCCGCGAGACCAAGCTGGGCGCGGAGGAAATCACCCGCGACCTGCCCAACGTCTCCGATGACGCCGTGGCCAACTTGGACGAAAACGGCATCATCCGCGTCGGCGCGGAAGTGGAAGCCGGTGACATCCTGGTCGGCAAGGTCACTCCGAAGGGCGAGACCGAGCTGACTCCGGAAGAGCGTCTGCTGCGCGCCATCTTCGGGGCCAAGAGTCGCGAAGTGCGCGACACCTCCCTGCGCGTGCCTCATGGCGAGCGTGGCACCGTCATCTCCATCAAGTCCATGACCAAGGAACAGGCCGAGGACGAAGGCGATGAGCTGCCCACCGGCGTCAACCAGGTGATCCGCGTCTACATCGCCCAGCATCGTAAGATCACCCAGGGCGACAAGCTCTCCGGCCGCCACGGTAACAAGGGCGTCATCTCCCGGATCCTGCCGGAAGAAGACATGCCCTTCCTGGCCGACGGCACTCCGATCGACATCATGCTCAACCCCTTGGGAGTGCCTTCCCGTATGAACCTGGGCCAGGTCCTGGAGCTTCATTTGGGCTGGATCGCTCATTCCGGTTGGGACATCAGCATCGACCCCGATCTGGAAGCCGAGTGGAAGAAGCACATCCCCGCCGGAGCCGAAAAGGGCGAGGCGGGCAGCCATGTAGCCACCCCGGTCTTCGACGGCGTGCGGACCGACGCCATGCATGGCCTCCTGCACACCACCCTGCCTGATCGCGACGGCAACTACCTGGTCGGCGACGACGGCAAGGCACAGCTTTTCGACGGCCGTACCGGAGAACCCTTCCCCAAGCCGATTTCCGTGGGCTACATGTATATGCTCAAGCTCCATCACCTGGTGGACGACAAGATCCACGCCCGCTCCACCGGTCCTTACTCCATGATCACCCAGCAGCCTTTGGGCGGTAAAGCCCAGTTCGGTGGTCAGCGATTCGGCGAGATGGAGGTGTGGGCCCTGGAAGCTTACGGCGCCGCCTACACCCTCCACGAGATGATGACCATCAAGTCCGACGACGTGGACGGTCGCGTGCGCGCCTATGGAGCCATCGTCAAAGGCGATAACCTTCCTCCGGCCGGCATCCCTGAGTCATTCAAGGTGCTTTTGAAGGAAATGCAGTCTCTGGCCCTGAACGTGGAAGTGCTCAACGCTGAAGGCCAGGCCATCGATATGAAGGAAGAGGATGACGATCCCCAATCCCAGACCGATGAGCTCGGCTTCAACATCGGGGCCCGCCCCGACGCCTCCATGGCCGCCAACGACACGGTGGAACCGATCGACACCTCTGAAAACGCGAGTTTTTAAGGCCCCGACCGATCCATCAAGCCTGCATGGCATCAAGCCATCATGACCATAAGAAATCGTAAGAAAGAAACTTCAACAGACAGGACATAGAGTGCTGGACGTTAATGCATTTGATACTGTACGTATCGGTCTCGCGAGCGCTGACGACATCCGCAGCTGGAGCCACGGGGAAGTCAAGAAGCCAGAGACCATCAATTACCGAACCTTGAAGCCCGAGAAAGACGGACTTTTCGGCGAGCAGATCTTCGGACCCACCCGCGACTGGGAATGCGCCTGCGGCAAGTACAAGCGCGTGCGCTTCAAGGGCATCGTCTGCGAACGCTGCGGGGTGGAAGTCACCCGTTCCCGCGTGCGCCGCGAACGTATGGGCCACATCGAGCTGGCCGCCCCCGTCACCCATATCTGGTTCTTCAAGGGGACCCCTTCCCGCCTGGGATACCTGCTGGACATCTCCCCCAAGGACCTGGAGAAGGTCATCTACTTCGCCGCTTACATGGTCACTTCCGTGGATGAGAAGCAGCGCCAGGAGGACCTGCCCGACCTGCAGGCCGAGCTGGATTCCAAGATCGAGCGTCTGACCAACCGTCGTGACAACGAGCTTGAGGCCCGGGCCAAGAAGATCGAGGAGGACCTGGCCGCTTTGGAGGCCGACGAGGCCGATCCCAAGGCCAAGGCCAAGCTGCGCGCTTCGGCCGAGCGCGATCTCAAGGCCATCCGCCTGCGTTACGACAACGAAATCGCCCGTTCCCAAGCGGTCTGGGACCGTTTCCAGAGCCTGAAGCCCGGCGACATGGAAGGCGACGTCGACCTCTGGCGCGAGATGAAGGACAGCTACGGCGACTACTTCGAAGGAAGCATGGGAGCCGAGGCCATCAAGAAGCGCCTCCAGGACTTCGATCTGCAGGCCGCCGCCGAGCAGCTGCGCGAGGACGTGGAAAAGGGCAACGGCCAACGCAAGGCCCGGGCCCTCAAGCGCCTCAAGGTCATCATGGCCTTCATCAACACCGGCAAGTCCCCGGCCAACATGGTCCTGGATGTGATCCCCGTGATCCCGCCCGACCTGCGCCCCATGGTCCAGCTGGACGGTGGCCGTTTCGCCACCTCCGACCTGAACGACCTTTACCGCCGCGTGATCAACCGCAACAACCGCCTCAAGCGCCTGATCGAGCTGCACGCCCCGGAGATCATGCTCAACAACGAGAAGCGCATGCTCCAGGAAGCCGTGGACTCCCTCTTCGACAACGGCCGTCGTGGCCGGGCCGTCACCGGGGCCTCCAACCGCCCCCTGAAGAGCCTGTCCGACATGCTCAAGGGCAAGCAGGGCCGCTTCCGCCAGAATCTGCTGGGTAAGCGCGTGGATTACTCCGGCCGTTCCGTCATCGTGGTCGGCCCCAGCCTGCGCATGCACCAGTGCGGTCTGCCCAAGTCCATGGCTTTGGAGCTTTTCAAGCCCTTCGTCATCAAGCGTCTGGTCGAGCAGCAGTACGCGCAGAACATGAAGTCCGCTAAGCGTCTGGTCGATAGGGGGGACTCCGTGGTCTGGGATGTCCTGGAAGAGGTCATCGCCAACCACCCCGTCCTGCTCAACCGAGCCCCCACCCTCCATCGTCTGGGCATCCAGGCCTTCGAGCCCATCCTGGTCGAAGGCAAGGCCATCCATTTGCCTCCTCTGGCCTGCGCCGCTTTCAACGCCGACTTCGATGGCGATCAGATGGCGGTCCATCTGCCTTTGGGAGCCGAGGCCCAGGCCGAAGCCCGCACCCTCATGCTGGGGTCCGACAACATCCTCAAGCCCGCCGACGGCCATGCCGTGACCATGCCTTCGCAGGACATGATCCTCGGTCTCTATTATTTGAGCACTGAGAAGAAGGGGGCCAAGGGCCAGGGCCGGATCTTCAACTCCATGGAAGAGGCCCGCATGGCTTTGGACCTGCACGAGATCGACATGCAGACCCGGATTCTCCTGCGTATGCCTTCCGACTTCGTCCTGCCCAAGGATTGGGAACCGGGCGAAGTGGAAGTCCTGGACCCTCGTCCAGGCGAAGACCCAGTGGTCAAGGAGGAGCGTCTGGCCGACGGCAGCATCCTCTTCTCCACCACTTTCGGCCGCATGCTCTTCAACGAGACCCTGCCCGTGGATTACCCCTTCATCAACGAACAGGTCCCCAAGGGCAAGCTGTCCGGCATCGTCGATGACATCGCCTCCCGCTATCCGACCGAGCAGGTGGCCGCCACCCTGGACGCCTTGAAGGATCTGGGCTTCACCCGCGCCCCCTGGGCCGGCGTGACCATCGCCTTCTCCGACATCGTGGCCCCGGCCGAGCACAAGCAGATCGTGGCCGACTACGAGAAGCAGGCCGACAAGGTGAACGACCAGTACGCCATGGGTCTGCTGACCGAAGAGGAGCGCCGCCAGGAGCTGATCAACCTCTGGACCGAATGCACCGACAAGGTGGCTGACGCCATGCAGGGGAACTTCTACGAGGACAACAACGTGAACATCATGGTTCAGTCCGGAGCCCGTGGAAACTGGATGCAGATCCGTCAGATCGCCGGTATGCGAGGCCTGGTGGCCAACCCCCGAGGCGAGATCATTCCTCGACCGGTCAAGTCCAACTACCGCGACGGCCTGTCCGTGCTTGAGTACTTCATCTCCCAGCACGGGGCCCGCAAAGGTCTGGCCGATACCGCTCTGCGTACCGCAGAGTCCGGTTACCTGACCCGACGTCTGGTGGACGTCTCCCAGGACGTGATCGTCCGAGAAGAGGACTGCGGCACCAAGCACGGCCTCAAGGTCGTGGTGGCCGAGCCCGACGAGAACGGCGACCTGCGGCTGGTCAAGAACGCCGACGGCGGCCCTTACTCCCGTCTGCTGGCCGCCGACGTGGTCGATCCGGCCGACGGCAAGACCGTCCTTTACCGCCGCGATCAGGCCCTGGACATGGATGTGCTGCGCGACCTGGTGGCCCATGGGGTCACCTCCGTGCGCGCCCGTTCCGTCCTCACCTGCGAATCCAAGCGGGGAGTGTGCGCCAAGTGCTATGGCTGGTCCCTGGCCACCAACCGTCTGGTGGACGTGGGCGAGGCCGTCGGCATCGTGGCCGCCCAGTCCATCGGTGAGCCTGGCACCCAGCTGACCCTGCGGTCCTTCCACTCCGGCGGCGTGGCTTCGGCTTCCGATATCACCCAGGGTCTTCCCCGTGTGGCCGAGCTTTTCGAAGCCCGCACCCCCAAGGGCGAGGCTCCCATCAGCGATATCGACGGTACCGTTCATATCGAAGACAGCGACCGCGGCCGTACCATCACCGTTTCCTCCGATGACAGCGACGAAAGCTACGAGTACAAGGTGACCCGCCGCGTGCCCCTCCTGGTCAAGGACGGGGAGCACATCGCCGCCGGGACCGCCCTGATCGAAGGCTCCGTGGATCCCAAGCGCATCCTGGAAGTGCTGGGCCCCCGCGCCGCCCAGGTGTCCATCGTGGACGGCGTTCACGATGTCTACCGTTCCCAGGGCGTGGATATCCATGACAAGCACATCGAGGTGATCGTCCACCAGATGCTGCGCCGCGCCGTGATCACCTCTCCTGGAGACAGCAAGTATCTGGAAGGCGAGCTGGTGGATCGTCAGATCCTGCGCGAGACCAACAAGAGGATCGCCGCTGAAGGCGGGCAGCCGGCCGATGGCCGTCCCGAGCTGATGGGCATCACCAAGGCCTCTTTGGCGACTGAATCCTGGCTGTCCGCGGCCTCCTTCCAGGAGACCACCCGCGTGCTCACCGAAGCCGCCATCCAGCAGAAGGTGGATGACCTCAAGGGCCTCAAGGAGAACGTCATCATCGGTAAGTTCATCCCCGCCGGCACCGGCTTGGCCCGGTATCGCAACGCCAAGGTCGAGCCCGACAAGACCATCCGCGACACCATTTACCCCAGCTTCGGCTTGGGCGAGGAGCCTAAGGAGCTGGAAGTCTCCGACGAGGCGGCCGATGGCGATATCGACTTCAACCAGCTTGATTTCAACCAGCTGCACATCGAGGATGACTTCAACCCTGATGACTTCCTCAATGACTTGGGTGGAATCGACGGGACTCCGAACAATACGGAGTTGCCTGATTTCGGCGACTTGTCTGATTTCGACTCCGACCAGTCCGCCTCCGCTTCCGGCCAGCAGGACGATGCTGACAAGTCTGGGCAGGGTGATGCCGGTCAGGACGGTCAGGATAATCAGGCCGCCTAGCCAATCAGCCGCCTAGTCGGCCAGTCGGTTAGCCGGTTAATCACCTCGCCGATTGGGCCGCTCAACCTGAGTGGCCAGTCTGATTGCTTAGCCTGATTACTCAGCCTGATTGGTGAGGTTGCCGGCTTGATCAAGGCTTTTGTCTGGATCAGGCCGAGGAAAAAATTAAGGGAAGCCAGCGCCTTCAGGGGCGCTGGCTTCCCCCCTATTTATGGGTTTAGGGGATTGATGGTTTTGCGGGTGTTCCCATTTTTCTTCCCTCTATATTTCCTCCCTGATTTCCCATATTTTCATTTCATCATTTTCCATCCCCTTTATTTCCTCTCACAATCCATAATCCCTCCCTTTCTCATTTCATCACCCAATTTCATCACCTCATCCCTCATCCCACCCCATTTCACACCTCAAATCCAGGCCTTACCTCCCCTAGGCGTATACGAAACGAGGTTACAAAAAATCGAGGTTGGAAATGGCGGCCTGTTTTCTGTAACCTCGTTTCGTATACGCCCTCATGATTTTTGGGGATGGGGTAAGACCTCCGACCATCCCATCCTAAATTCATGCCAAGGCCATCCCAAAGTCATCCCATCCAAGGCCATTCCAGCCCAAAGTGAAAAAGGGAGGGGAAACGACTAGGCTGGAAATACCGGAAACAAAAGCCCGTCCATGCAAGGGCGCGGGCACAGGCAGAAAGGCGGACGGTCATGGTTCCTTCGGTCACCCTTAACAACGGAATTTCCATGCCTCAGGAAGGCTTCGGCGTGTTTCAAATTCCCCGGCATGATGAATGCAAGCAAGCCGTGACCGACGCCTTGGAGGTCGGCTACCGTCTGATCGACACCGCCCAGTTCTACCGAAACGAGCGGGCCGTGGGGGAAGCCTTGGAGGAATCCGGCCTGCCCAGGCGGGAGATTTTCCTGACCACCAAGGTCTGGATCAACAATTTCGGGTACGACAAGACCATTGAAAGCGTCAAAAGGTCCTTACGCCTTTTACGGACCGATTACCTGGATCTGGTTCTCATCCACCAGGCGGTGGGCAATTACCTCTGGGCTTACCGGGCGCTCGAGGATTTGTACAAGGACGGCTTGGTCAAGGCCATCGGCGTCTCCAACATGGAGGCCGACCGGCTGATTGACTTGGCCACGAGGGCGAATGTGGTCCCGGCCGTCAACCAGATTGAAAACCACGTCTTCTTCCAGCAGAACGACCTCCTGGCCGTCATGAAGGATCATGGGATCCAGGGGGAGGCCTGGGGGCCTTTCGCCGAGGGGAAGAACGACTTGTTCACCCATCCTCTCTTAACCGAGATCGGGACGGCCTATGACAAGTCGGCCGCCCAGGTGGCCTTGCGTTTCCTGGCGCAGCGGGGGCTGGTGGTCATCCCGAAATCCACCCACCGCGACCGGATGGAGCAGAACCTGGACATCTGGGATTTCGCCCTGTCCGAGGACGACATGGACCGGATTTCCAGCCTGGACACGGGCAAATCCCTCTTCGGCTATGCCAAGATGTTCTCCAACATCCAAAGGCTGGGCCTTTTCACCGCGAAGAAGAAGGACTGAAAGGCGGCCGTCTTCCCCGTAAGGACTCGGAATATTCGGCCGGGCTGGTATCATACTGGAGGTTTGCATCATCCGGCGGATCCGGGACGGTGAATGCTGGAAATATCGTCTGGTAAGTACTAGAGTGGTAGCCAGACCGATGGTGATTCGGATTCTCGTTTAGCACGATGAAAGATAAGCGCAAGCAGCATTGGAGAAAAATGGCATTAGGAACAGTTCCACAGCCTGAAGGTTTGGCGAATCCTCCTATCGATGAGCTGGACAAGCATGCCCAGTCCCGTTACGCTTTGGCCATGTTCGCGGCCAAGCGCGCCCGCCAGATCAACTCGTACTTCACCCAGCTGAATGAGGGACTTCTGCAGAACGTGGGCCCTCTGGTCGAGTACAAGAACCAGGAGAAGCCTTTGACCATCGCCTTCCGCGAGATTAACGAAGGCCTTCTGGAAGAGACCTTGGGAGAGGACGACCTGACCGAAGGCGTGCTCAACTAAGTCGTCAACAAGACCGCGACCGGCCGGGGCCTGGCTTTGGCCCATCATCGAGGGCCCCGTACCTGCCGGGTGCGGGGCCCTTCTGTCTTCAAGATCGCCGGATGCCAAGGTGCCAGCAGGGACCCGGGCGGAAAGATGCCAACAGGAATAAGGATGGATGAGCATGACGAAGAAAAACACGAGACTGATCACGTCAGAGTCAGTGACCGAGGGGCATCCCGACAAGGTGTGCGACCAAATCTCCGACGCCATCCTTGACGAGTTGCTCAAACAGGACCCGGCCTCGCACGTGGCTGTGGAGACCTGCGCCACCACCGGCCAGTTCTTCGTTTTCGGCGAAGTGACCTCGGAAGGCTATGTGAACATCAACAAGGTGGTGCGCGACACCCTCAAGAGGATCGGCTATACGTCGTCGGAAGTGGGACTGGATGCGGATTCCACCGGGGTCATGGTCTCCATCGACGAGCAGAGCCCGGAGATCAACGCGGGGGTCAGCCGCGCGGCCACGACCAAGGAGGAGCATTACGCCTCCCAAGGGGCTGGCGACCAAGGAATCATGTTCGGGTATGCCTGCGACGAGACCAAGGTCTTCATGCCTTTGCCCATCGAGCTGGCCCATCGGCTGGCCGAGCGCTTGGCTTGGGTGCGTAAGAACGGGGTAGTCCCTCATCTGCGGCCCGATGGTAAGACCCAGGTGACGGTGGAATACGGGGACGACGGCCGGCCGATCCGCATCGACACCATCCTCATCTCCACCCAGCACGACCCTGGCATTTCCCAATCCCTGCTCCGCGACCAGCTGCGCGAGAACGTGGTCGATCCCGTCCTCGCCCAGGTCCTGGGCCAGGAGGGAGGGGACAGCCCGGAAACCCGTCTGGATATGGTGGACCATGATTCCTACCGTTTCCTGGTCAATCCCACCGGGTCCTTCGTTCTTGGAGGGCCGGCCGCGGACGCCGGTTTGACCGGGCGCAAGATCATCGTCGACACCTATGGCGGCCTCGGCCATCACGGGGGCGGCGCCTTCTCCGGCAAAGACCCTTCCAAGGTGGACCGGTCCGCCGCCTACGCCGCCCGCTGGGTGGCCAAGAACCTGGTGGCCGCCGGCTTCGCCCATAAGGTGGAAGTCCAGATCGCCTATGCCATCGGGGTGGCCGAGCCCGTCTCCATCAATGTGGACACCTTCGGCACCCTCGCCTTCGCCGCCCGCCAGGCCGGAGTCACGGACGCCGCCCTGGCCCAGGCCGTGGAAGCCGTCTTCGACCTGCGCCCGGCTGCCATCATCGACCAGCTGGACCTTTTGCGGCCCATTTACAGCAAGACGGCCGCTTATGGGCATTTCGGCCGCAGCGATCAGAACTTCACCTGGGAGGAGACAAACCGGGTGGAGGAGCTGCGCTCCGCCGTCCATGACTTGATCGCCGGATGATATGCGCTTGCCCCTCCTAGGGCGGCCGCGGCGGCTTTCTTCGCCTTCATACCCGTGCCGCCGCCTTCTCGAGGGCGATTGGGTAAGATGGGACCATGGTCATTTTAGGGGAGCAGCTGGCCCTTGACGGGCTGGCCCCGCGCAAGCGGAAAAGCCCGGCCAGGGTGAAAGAGCCGGCCGAGAGGCTTCCCGTCGCCCACGTGGTCATTGACGTCCAAGCCATCCAACTGGGGCAGACCTTCGATTATCTGGTGGAGGAGAGGCAGTCCGCCCGGGCCTTGCCCGGAGCCCAGGTGAGGGTGAGGTTCGCCGGCCGGCTGGTCAATGGGATCATCTGGGGCCGGTCGGAGAAAAGCGAGACCCCGGCCTCTTCCTTGCGTTATCTGGAACGGGTCTTGGGGGACCAGATCGCCCTGCCGGAGCAGATGCGGTCGGACATCGAGAAAATCGCGGAATTCTATGGGGGGACCCGGGCCAACATCATCCGGCTGGCTCTGCCCCCTCGAGTCGCCCGTGTGGATAAAGAACCCCGACCCGGTCGGCGAGACCGCCGGGGGAGGAACGGGTCCGCCGACTCTTCTGCGGCCGCCGCTTTCAACCAGGAAAACGACCGGGTCGAATCATCCTATGAGGCGATCGACCAGGTGAATCGCCTCTGGGAGGCCACCACCCCCGGCCAGGTGGTCTGGGATGCTTTGCCCGGCGTCACCACTTGGGCGGACGACTTGGTCTGGCTGATCGGGAAAAGTCTGACGGCCGGCCGCCCCATCGTGGCGGAACTGCCGGACTCGGCCCATATCCGCTTGGTGGACCAGCGCCTGAAGAAGGCCGGTTTGCGCCCTTATTCCGTCCGTTCCGGCCGGGGGGTCTGGCAAGGGGACTACTGCGTCCTGGCCGGGATGAAGACCCCGGAGGAAAGGTACCGTTCCTACATGGCCATCGCCCGAGGGGAGGTGACCTGCGTGATCGGGGCCCGGACCAGCATGTACGCCCCGGTGACCGGGCCGGCTGTCTTCGTCTGCGTGGACGACATCGCCTACCAGAACGCCGATGGCTTCATGCCTTACCCCAACGCGCGCGACGTCATGCTGCTCCGGGCCAGGAACCATAAGGGGATCGCCGTCATGCTCTCCCACGCCCGCAGCCCCCAGAGCCAGGCGGAAGTCGAAGGTCTGCCTTCCGCCATCGATTGCGGGCCGGTGGTGGCCGTGCATGGGCTTGATTCCGTGGTCAAAAAGCTGACCCCCTGGGTGAGGGTCCTCAATCGGGCTGCCTTGGAGGACTTGACCGACCCGACCGTCGGGTCCCGGGTTCCCCATACGGCCGTCAGGATCCTGAACAACGCCTTGGAATCGGGGCCGGTGCTCATCTCCATCCCTTACGATGGGCAGTCCATGACTTTGATTTGTTCCTCCTGCCATCGGCAAGCCCGCTGCCCCCGCTGCTCCGGGCCGCTCAAGCAGCCTGCGGATTCAGGTCAGGCCGCCCGGTGTCTCTGGTGCGGCCAGGCGGCCACCGCCTGGGTCTGCCCTCATTGCAAGGGGGAGCGGATGAGGGTCATCCGGGTCGGGGCCTTGGGGACCGCCCAAGAACTCCTCGGCCTCTTCCCCCATACGAGGATCGTCACTTCCACCCCTCACCAGCCCCGGGGGGTCGTGCCGATGATCGAGGACCGGCCGCAAGTGGTCATCGCCACTCCGGGTGCGGAACCGGAAATCGTCTCCACCCCTGTGACCCGGATGGAAAGGCAGGAAGGGCAAGAAAGGCGAGAGGGACAGGAAGGACAGGGGCAGAGCCCGCATTACAGGGCCATGGCCATCGTCGATACCTGGACCAGCCTCTATTCCTCCAGCATGGACGCCCGCCTTGATACTTTGACCGCCTGGATGCGGTCCGCCGCTCTATGCCTGCCGCACGCGCAAGGAGGGCAGGTGCTTTTGCTGGGGGAGTGCGATCCGGCCATCGCCCAGTCCCTCATGACGTGGAATCCGGCCTTCCTGGCCGCCCAAGAGCTGGGGGAGAGGCAAGAGACCGCCATGCCCCCGGCGGTGACTGCCGCTCATGTGTGGGGAAGGCGCGAAGTGGTGGAAGAAGTCCTGGACGGGCTGGGCCTCGATCCCCTGCAGCCCGGGGATCAGCCCCCGGTTTTGGGGCCGATTCCCCTGCCTCCGCCTGCCACGATTATCGATCGCCAGCTGGAAGGCAGCAATGACCGGGTACGAGCCGTGGTCCGGGTCCCGGTCGGGCGGACCCTTCGCCTGGCTCAACAGCTGCACGCGGCCGCGGCCAAGCACGCCCGGTCGCGGGTGAAAGGGGAGCTGCGTTTCCAGATCAACCCCAAATCCTTGAGCTGATCTCGCCGTCAGACGCCGTTCGCTCGCTTCGCTAGAGTAGGAGCTATGAGAATTCTTTTCGCAGGAACCCCCCAAGTGGCGGTAGGACCTTTGCAGGCCTTGATTCAGGCCGGCGGCAAGCTGGAAGTGGTCGGAGTCCTCACCCGGCCGGACGCCCCGCAAGGCCGCGGCCGGAAGCTGACTCCCAGCCCGGTGAAACAGGCTGCCATCCAGGCGGGCCTGCCCGTCATCGAAGACAAGCCCACCTCGCCCGAGTTCTTCCGGACGCTGGAGGACCTTCATCCGGACGCGGCCGCCGTGGTCGCCTACGGGAACCTGCTCAAGCCGGAAGCCTTGGACGCCCTTCCCCTGGGCTGGTATAACCTGCATTTCTCCCTCCTGCCGCAATATCGCGGCGCGGCCCCGGTCCAGAGGGCGATTTGGGCGGGGGAGACCATCACCGGGGTCACCGTTTTCAAGATCGGTCCCGGCTTGGATGATGGGCCGATTGTGGCCCAGTCGACCGTGGAAATCGGTCCTCATGAAACGGCCGGAGAGCTTCTGGACCGGCTGTCGCAGGACGGGGCCCATCTTTTGTGCGCGGTCCTGCAGGGGATAGCTGACGGTCGATTGGCCTTCCGCCCCCAGCCGGCCGGTAGCTTCGAGATGGCGGCGAAGATTCATCCTGATGACGCTCGTATCCGTTTCGCCGTGCCCGCTTTCGCCGCGGATCGGCAGATCCGCGCCTGCACGCCCGAGCCAGGGGCCTGGTGCCAGCTGCATACCCAGGAGGATTCCGACAAGGCAGCCCCCATCAAACTGACCATCGCCCAGGCGCACGTGGACAAATCCGAGACTGCAGGCAAGCCTGCCGCCGGCGCTTTGAAACCCGGCCGTCTTCTGGTGACCAAGAAACACATCTGGCTGGGGACCCTGACGGATCCTTTGGAGTTGGACCAGGTGAAGGCGCAAGGCAAAAAGCAGATGAAGGCCGCCGATTGGGCCCGCGGCGCCCGCCTGTCCGCGAAGGCTTACTGTGACTGAGGGCGGGATCGGAAACGCCGGGAAAACCGGAAAAGCCAAGAAAGACCTTTCCCCGCGCTCCATCGCCTGGAAATCGTTGATTCGCGTCCACCGGAACCAGGCCTTCTCCAATCTGCTGGTCCCCCAGGAGCTGAGTTCCTTCTCCCCGGACGAGCTGGGCGGGCGGGACCGGGCCGCCGTCACCGACATGGTCTACGGGACTTTGCGCTGGCAGGGCTTCCTCGATGCGGTGATCGCCGACGTGTCCTTCCGGCCGTTGAAAAGGATCGAGATCCCGGTTTTGGATGCGGCCCGCCTGGGTGTTTATCAGCTTCTTTTCCTCGGCTCGCCGGATTACGCCGCCGTTTCCCAAACGGTCGGCCTGCTTCGCCGGGGCGGTCGCTCGGATGCCAGGGCGGCTGGGTTCGTCAACGCCCTCTTGCGGAAGGTGGCGACCAGGTCCCGGCAGGAATGGGAGGCGGTCCTCACTTCTCGGATTCCCAAGGCCGATTCCGACGCCCGTTTGGCCCTCCGCTATTCCCATCCTAATTGGGTCGTCGGGCAGCTGCGCCGTTCGTGGGAGGCGGCCGCCTATGAAGACAGGGCGGATGACCAGTTGGCCGCCCTTCTGTCCGCCGATAATGAGCCGGCGGATGTCACCTTATGCGCCCGCCCAGGTTTGATTTCACGGGAGGAGCTGATAGCCCAGCTCGAAGGGATTTCCGCCGGCAGGGCTGGTTCGGATGGACAGGCTGTTCCCGGCCGGATCGTTTGGGGGGAGACTTCTTTCTCTCCTTATGGGCTGCGGATCAAAGGGGTGAATCCCCATGATATTCCGGCCGTCCGGCAGGGGCTGGCCGGGGTGGAGGACGAAGGCAGTCAGTTGGCCGCCCTAGCCGTGGCCGATGTGGATAAAGCGGCCGGGTTTCCGACCGACCTTCCGACCGATTTTCCAGTCGACCTCCCGGCTGACTCGCAGTCCGATCTGACGACCTCTCGCCAAGCCGAACGCTGGCTGGATATGTGCGCGGGCCCCGGTGGCAAAACCGCCCTGCTGGCCGCCTGCGCCCTCAGTCGTTCGAATTCCGGCCGGCTCACCACCCTCTTGGCCAACGAGCCGACCCATCACCGGGCCGATCTGGTCAGGGACAATCTATGCGCTTTCACGGGCATGGCCCCGGCCTCCAGCGCTGCCCCGTCCATCATCGAAGGGGTGGAGGAAAAGGATGGCCGCCAGCTGGGAGACCTTTATCCGCAAGCCTTTGATCGGATCCTGGTGGACGCCCCCTGCTCGGGCCTAGGGTCCCTGCGTCGTCGTCCCGAATCCCGCTGGCGCAAAAAGCCCGAGGAGATCGCCTCCCTCAGCCTTCTTCAAGGGCAGCTCTTGGACTCCGCCTATGAGGCTCTGGCTCCCGGCGGTTACCTCGCCTACGTCACGTGTTCGCCGGTCTTGGAGGAGACCCGGCTTGTGGTCGACGCCTTCCTGGGCAGGCATCAAGACCTCATCCGCTTGGACGCCCGTCAGGCTTTCCCCTCGGGGACGCCTTTGCCTGCGGCCCCGGGCGATGTGCAGCTTTTCGAGCAGGTCCACGGGACTGACCAGATGTTCATCTCTCTGATGCGGAAGGCCGTCTGAGCCGCCTTCACCGGGGTTAGCCACTCCCAGGAGCCGGCGGCGCGGCTCCGCTTGCCCGCTTCCACGATCAGCCCATGGTATTCGCCCAATTCGGGCAGGGTGAATTCGGAGATGTCGAGGAAGGCGGCCTCATGGTCCTTCGCCGCCTGATAGGTGGGGTAGTCGGGCAGGCCAAGGGCGGCGATCATTCGGCGGGAATAGACGTCCCAAATGAAGCATTTCTGATGGAAGGCGTAAAGGCGGATCACATCGGCGGTCTCTTGTCCGATTCCTTTGACGGACAGGAGGTTTTCCCGCAAATCAGGCAGAGGAGGTTGCGGGTCTCCGGCTGCCTGCGATCCGTCTTCAGGCCAGATGACGCTTTCATCCAAGCCCGTGTCCATCAGCCAACGGGAGATGGCCTGGCAGGTTCCGGCCTTGGCCTGCATGAAGCCGCTGGGCCGGATGAGGGAGACCAGGTCCTCTTGCTTCATGCCCGCGATGCTTCGCGGGGTCAGGGCTTGGGCTTGGACCAGGTTTTGCAAGGAGGTTTCCACGTTCCGCCAAGCGGTATGTTGGACCAGGACGGACCCGATGATCATCTCGAAACCGGTTTGCGCCGGCCACCATCCCTGGGGGCCGAGTTCTTGGTATAAAGCTTGGAAGACCGCTCGCCCGGGAAGGAAGGTCTGTGCATCGCCGCGCCTTGTCATGTTTTCACTTTAGCTCATGCCTGATCCCGCGAGGCTGAGCTACATGCCTGCCGCATGCCAGCTAAACGCTTGCCGCATACCTACCAATCGACCGCCAAACGACTACCAATCGTCCACCAAAAGAAAAAGCCCGGCGGGTACCGGGCTTTAGAGAGAAGGAGAGAGAAGAAAGGTTCAGTTATAAGGGTTGAGTTATCAAGGCCTTCGCCTTGTGTCATCGGGGCCTCCTACTGGTTGGGAGGTCTTATCGTTGACATCTATTATTTAAAGCGGCCTGGCTGGAGGCTCGTTCGGCGTGTCGCTGAGCGTTTCCTGAAAGAGCTTGGAGGAAGCTGAATCCCCCTGGGGAAGGGGCTGACCTCGGCCAGTCAGGACCGGTCTTGCTCCCCTTCTCTCCTTGGATCTGCGTACAATGGAAAAACCGTTGACTTTAGAACGATCTAGTTCTTTCCGGGGCGCTGAAGCCTGGGAAAGACTCAGGATAGGAACGCACGAACCCACAAGGCCGGCCGCCGAAGGACACGAAGAACGTGGAGGACGGCGGGGATGGTCAGGCGGAAATGCGTAGAAGAACAAAGGTATAAAAAGGTACGAACAGGTACAGAATGAAAAAAATAAGGATTAGTGCCGTATTGTGGGCGATGATCGCCTCGATCGCCATGATTCTGGTCGGCCTGGTGGGTATCGTCCCTCAGGCTCAGGCCACGATGCCGGCCAACACGGTCACGGCGAGCGGAGCGGCCTCCACGACCAACCGCAACGTCACCATCATCGCCTTCCAGCAGAACTGGAAGTCGATCGCCAAGGAATGCACCGAGACTTATGGTCCCGAAGGCGTGGGCTACGTTGAGGTCTCTCCTCCTTCCGAGTCCATCAAAGGTTCCCAGTGGTGGACTTCCTACCAGCCAGTAAGTTACAAGCTTGATTCCAAAGAAGGCACCGAGGCCGACTTCAAGCAGATGATCGCCACTTGCAAGGCCGCTGGCGTGGGGATCATCGCCGACGCCGTCATCAACCACACGACCGGGGTGGACCATCCCGCGAACGTGGGCGTGGACGGCAGCAAGTTCGACGCCCAAGGTAATTTCCCGGCCATCGGTTACACCAAGGGCGACTTCCACGATTGCGCCAAGAACATCGGCAATTATAATGATGCGAACGAGGTCTGGAACTGCCGTCTGACCGGCCTGCAGGACCTCAACACCAGCAAGGCCCAGGTCCAGGACAAGATAGCCGACTACATGAAGCATCTGCTGGACGACGGCGTGGCCGGCTTCCGCGTGGACGCGGTCAAACACATGGACCCCAAAGACGTCAGCGCCATCAAGGCCAAACTGGCCCAGAAGTCCGGCATGGCCGAAGACAAGATCTACTGGAATCAGGAGACCTTGGGCAACGCCAACGAAGACCCGCGGATCCAGCCATCCAACTATGTCTCCACCGGCGAAGTCCATGAGATGAACTTCCCCTACCGCCTGAAGACGGCCTTCAACGGCGGGGACGGCAACGTGTCCGGTCTCAAGGACCTGTCGTCCAAGCTCCTACCTTCCCAGGAGGCTTCGGTCTTCGTGTCCAATTGGGACACCGAACGCAACGCCAGCACCCTCAACTACAAGGACGGTTCCCGCTACCTCCTGGCCAACGCTTTCATGCTGGCCTACGGCTACGGCACCCCTTACATCAATTCCGGCTACAAGTTCGAAGACAGCGCGGCCGGCCATGACGCCGGGGCTCCCGGGGCAACCGATACCTCCGTGCCCGATACGGTCTGCTCCACCGATTCCGGCTGGCTCTGCACCCAGCGCTGGACGGCCATCCGGGGCATGATCGGCTTCCACAACGCCGTCAGCGGCGAAGTGACAAACTGGTGGTCCAACGGGTCGACGGCCATCGCCTTCGGCCGCGGGACCAGTGGTTACCTGGCCATCAACAATTCCGACCAGGACATCAGCCGGACCTTCACTACCGGCATGCCCGCCGGCGAATACTGCGACGTCTACGGGGCCGGCGACTGCTCCACCACGGTGAAAGTCGGCGCTGATGGCAGGCTCCAGGCCACCGTGCCCGCCCACTCCGCCTTGGCCATCCACGCCAGGTCCCTCAAGTCGGTCTACCAGCCCGGGGCCAGGTCCAACCCCCTGGATCCGGCCAAGGACGAGCCCCGCCAGGGGCCGGTGGATTCCGACCGGACCGTCAACGTCTACTACAAGACCAGCTGGAAGACCCCTTACCTCCATTATCAGAAGGAATCGGGTTGGACGGACCTCCCCGGGGTCGCCATGGCCAAGGCATGCGATGGCTATTACACGGCCAGCATGCCCCTGATCGGCATCTTGGACGCCAACCATAAGCAGGAGTTCCTCTTCACCGACGGCGGCGGCAACTGGGACCATCCCAATGGCCAGTCCAGCGGCAACTACTCCATCAGCGAGAAGGCCGACCTTCTGGTGGCTGATGGGAAGCTGTCCGAAGTGACCGCGGCGAACAACCCTTGCGCCGTCGCCTATAAGCCGACCACCCGCCTGACAGTCCATTACCGGCCGGCCGCCGGGGATTCCGTGGCGGACAAGCGCGGGGTCTACGTCTGGGGCACCCGCAAGGACGGCAGAGTCCTGGATGGGAAGAACTATCAGTTCAACCAGAGCAAGGACGCCTTCGGCAAGGTCTTCACCATGGACTTCGACGGCTCCTTCGACAAGCTGGGCGTCATCGTCACCACCACCGATTGGAACAAGGACGGGCAAAGCGACCGCATGGTCGATGTGTCCGGCGGCTCCGGGGAGATCTGGGTCAAAGGCGGCGATGAGACCACCTACATCACCCCGCCGGACGAGGCCGGGCAGACCATCAAGAAGCTGGACGTGACCGTCCATTACCGCCGGGCGGACAACAATTACACCGGTTGGGACATCTGGCAGTGGGCCGATGGGGTGGCGGACAACATCCCCGCCAAGTTCACCGACCACGACTCCTTCGGGGAGACCGCCCTCTACAGCCAGTCTTCCGGGAGCGGGGTGAAAGGGTCCACCTTCATCATCCGCTACAGCGACGGGACCAACGACTGGGCCAGCCGCGAAGCCGGAAAAGACAACGCCGAAGGCCACCGGGTGATCCCTCAGTCGGCCATCGCCATGACCGGCAGGGACACGGCCAGGGCCGAAGTCTGGATCGTCTCCGGTGATACCACCGTCTACACGAATCCAGCCAACATCGACACTTCGGACAAGATCGTCTCCTCCGAGATCTCCCAGATGAACCAGGTGACCATCAAGCTGAACCACGCCGTCAACCATTCCGATCTGGAAGGCAAGCTGAGCCTGAAGGGCGCCGACCTGCGGTCCTTCGAAGTGAAGGACGGGACCACGGTCGTCATCACGACCAAGGAGGCCATCCCCGCCAACGCCGCGGTGACCGTGGACGCCGGCAGCTTCGGGAAGGCCACGGCTGTGGCCGGGTCCGTGGTCCGCACCGACGCCTTCGACAAGGCTTACGCCTACGAGGGCAAGGATCTGGGAGCCAGCTATACGGCCGCTTCCACCACCTTCAAGATCTGGGCCCCCACGGCTTCCTCCGTCAAGCTCAACTCCTACAAGAGCACGGCGGCCGACGCGGCCTTGGCCAAGTCCTATCCGATGACCGCCGGGGCCAAAGGGGTCTGGACCGTCACCCTTTCTGGCGATTGCAAGGATCTGGCTTACGATTTCAGCCTGACCTTCCCCGACGGTAAGGTGAACGAAGCCGCTGACCCCTATGGGACCGCCTCCACCGTCAACGGCGGCCGTTCGGTCGTCCTGACCCCCCAGGAGATGAAGCCGGCCGTATGGGGCAAGCGCCTGCCCGCCTTCACCAAGCCGGCCGACGCCGTCATCACCGAGATGTCCGTGCGCGACTTCTCCAAGTCGTCCACCTCCGGCATCTCCGCCAAGAACCAGGGCAAGTACCTGGGCGTGGTGGAAGAAGGCAGCAAGAATTCCAAAGGGGAGTCCACCGGTATCGACTATCTGAAGAAGTCGGGAACCACCCATGTGCAGATCATGCCCATGTACGACTTCAACAACGTCAACGGCGAGATCGGCAACAACGTGGCCTACAACTGGGGCTACGACCCGATGAATTACAACGTGCCCGAAGGCTCCTACTCGTCCGACCCGGCCAATCCGGCCACCAGGGTGGTCGAGGCCAAGAAGATGGTCCAAGGCCTGCACAAGGCCGGGATCCGGGTGATCATGGACGTTGTCTACAACCACGTCTACGACGCCAACAAGCATGTCTTCAACCAGGTGGTCCCCGGTTACTACTTCCGTTACGACGCCAAGGGCAACCTGGTCTCCAACTCCGGCTGCGGCAACGACACCGCCTCCGAACGGGCCATGATGCGCAAGTACATCGTGGATTCCGTCACCTACTGGGCCAAGAACTACAACCTGGACGGCTTCCGTTTCGACCTCATGGGCCTCATCGACAAGGAGACCATGAAGGAGGTGCGCTCGGCCTTGGATCAGATCGATCCTTCCATCTTGGTCCTCGGCGAAGGGTGGGACATGAACACCACCATGGAGAAGAGCCGGATGTCCATCCAGCCCAACGGTTATGAATTGGCCACGGACAAGTCTTCCGTCGCCTTCTTCAACGATTCCTACCGCGACGCCATCAAAGGCAGCGTCTTCGACAAGACCGGCAAGGGCTTCGTCCAAGGGCAGTTCGGACAGGAATCCCTGCTGGCCAACAACTTCATGGGTTGTCAGAACCAGAAGGGCTTCGCGGCCTGCACCAACGGGAACGCCAACGTCCATTACGCTTCGGCCAACCAGTTGGTTCAGTACGTGGAGGTCCATGACAACCTGACCCTCTACGACAAGCTGGTCGCCAGCATGCCGGGGGTCAAGCAGGACGAACTAGTCAAACGGGACCAGCTGGCCACGGCCATGGTCCTGCTTGCCCAAGGGGTGCCGGAGATGCAGCTGGGGCAGACCTTCCTGAGGACCAAGGGAGGCGATGACAACAGCTACAACAAGCCAGACAGCGAGAACGCGGTCGATTGGGATCGGCTGGATCAGTTCAAGACCAGCGATGATTACGCCCGTGGCCTGATCGCTTTGCGCAAGGCCCTGCCGGCTTTCCGTCTGGGCTCCTACGACCAGATCAATTCCCACGTCACCGTGATCGCCCAGAAGGATGGCCTCCTGGCCTTCAAGCTGGCGGACGCTTCCGGCACCTACCTGGTCGCCTTCAACGGGAACGGGAAGGCCATGAATCTGACCGGCCTGAAGAAGGGCACCTACACGGTCGTCTCTTCGGACGGCGCGGTGGATTCGGCCGCCGTCAAGGAGATCGCGGCCGCCGTCAAGAACGGTTCGCCCAATGTGCGCAAGGCAGGTTCCCCCAAGTTCCAGGAGGTGCAAGTGACCGACGGAACCTATTCGGTCCCGGCCACCAGCGCTTTGGTTCTGAAGGAAGGCGAGCTTTTGGCCCAGCCCGCCATCTCCCAAGTGGAAGATCCGGACACCATCCAGATCAAGTCCCAGGGCCACCTGACCCTGCCCCAGACCGTCAAGGCCACGTGGACCGACGGCCGCACCACCATGGAAAAGGTGACCTGGCCCGCCCTGACCGCCGAGCAGAAAGGCATCATCGCCTCCGCTGACGGGGGAGAGTTCTCCTTGAACGGGACCGTGGCCGGCTATGGCAAGCCGGTGACGGTGGTGGTGAAGGTGGCGGCGGCTTCCAAGCCGTCGGAGCCATCCAAGCCTTCCGAGCCGTCCCACCCTGGTAAGGGGAAGATCGTGATCACCCTTAGCCTGGTACGGGTCCGCGCTGGCTGGAAGGTCCGCGTGATGGTCAAAGGTCTGGCCCCGCACACCGCCTATGTGCTCTGGCTGCATTCCTCTCCGGTCAAGTTGGTCGCGGTGACGTCCAACGCCTCCGGCGAGGTGGACCGGGTGGTGACCATCCCCGTCACCACCGCCCCCGGGAAGCATCAGGTCCTGGTGACGGCCGCTTCCGTCTCCGCTGACAAGGTCCTGGCCTCCGCCCCCCCTGACCGTTCTCGCTTCCTCGCAGTCCGGGACCGCACAGCCATCGCAGCCGGCCAAGCCCGCTCCTTCATCCCAGGCCGCGAAGCCCTCCCAGGCCGGGCGGGAGACTCGGGCCGACCGGAACCGGGAGAAGGATCTAGCGACCACCGGCGTGGCCGTCACCTCCATCCTCCTGGCCATGTTCGGCTTCGCCGGTTTGGGTCTGGCCCTGACCGCCTTGCGTGGCAAGAGCGATAAGAGCGGCAAGAGGACCGGCAGCAAGAGCTAGCTGAAGGATGCCCAAAGGCTAGTCTGGATGCTGTAAGGCAATCTTGGAGGCTAGTCTGAAAGCTAGCCTGAAGGATCAAAGAAAAAATGGGACGTCTGTTCGCAGGCGCCCCAGTTTTCGTGTCCTCAATGGCTTCGAGTCCTTTTGACTTTACTTTTCCTTCTTTCCCCCCTTTTCCTTTTTGCTTTGCCTTTACTATTGTCTTTTGCCTTGTACTTTTTCAGCAACCCCTCTTTGACCAAGTAGTCATGAGCCACGGTGGAGGCGGGCTTCCCCTCGAACTTCACCTGGTAGTTCATGCGGCTCATCTCGGAGTCGGAGATCTTCCCGGCCAGTTCGTTGAGGATGGTCCGCAGCTCCGGGTGCTTCCTCACCAGGGATTCCTTCATCAAAGGAGCTCCCTGGTAGGGAGGGAAGAGGTGCTTCGAATCGGTCAGAGTGACCAGGTTGTACTGGGCGATTTCGGCGTCGGTCGAATAGGCGTCCACAATCTGCACTTGGCCGTCGTTGATGGCCGAATAGCGCAAGGAAGGGTCCATGGTCTTGACGGTCAGGTTGAGCCCGTAGAGGGAGGTCAGGCCCCGGTTGCCGTCATCCCGGTCGTTGAATTCGGCCGTGAAACCGGCCGTGGCCGTCCCCTGCACGGAAGCCAGGTCGGAGATGTCGCGGATCCCGTTTTCCTTGGCGAAAGTCTTCTTGACCGCCACAGCGTAGGTGTCGGAGAACTTCATAGGTTTGAGCAGGATCAGCTGATCCTGCTGGTAAATCCCGTCCCGGGCTTGCTTATAAACCAGGTCGGGGAGGGTGGACTTCTTGGATGAGGAAGCGCCCGGCTTCGACCTCAGCAGGCTTTCGGTGATGGTCCCGCTGAATTCGGGATAAATATCGATATCCCCGCGTTTCAGCGCCTTGTAGAGGAAGGTGGTCTTGCCGAAGTTGGGCTTGACGGTCACTTTAAGGGAGCTGTTGGCCTCGATCAGCTGTTTATACATGTTGATGAGGATCTCCGGCTCCGGCCCCAGCTTACCTGCGATGACTAGGGTTTCGGTCCCTGAGCGGGAAGCTTGGATGGCCGTGGCCCAGGTCGGGGTGTAGGAACCGACGAGGCCGACGACCAGGACCAGGAAGGCCACCATGATTTTCTTCAGGGATTGCTTCTCCAACCAGTGGATGAGCGTGGAGAAAAGAATGGCCAAGAGAGCGGCGGAAATGGCCCCGATGAGGATGAGGGAGTTGTCGTTGCGGTCGATTCCCAAAAGGATGAAATCTCCCAGGCCTCCCGCCCCGATCAGGGAAGCCAGGGTGGCCGTCCCGATGATCATGATGGCCGCCGTCCGCACCCCCGCGATGATGACCGGCATGGCCAGGGGGATCTCATATTTGCGCAGACGCTCGCCCTGGGTCATGCCGAAGGCTTCGCCGGCCTCCACCAGACTGGGGTCGATCCCTCTCAGGCCGGTGACGGTCCCTTGTACGATGGGGAAGAGGGCGTAGATGACCAGGGCGGTGACGGCTGGAACCGTGCCGATGCCCATGAGAGGGATGAGCAGGCCCAGCAGGGCGAGGGAAGGGATGGTCTGGAAGATGCCGGTGACTTGCAGGATCGCTTCGGACGCCCGTTTTTTGTTGTACAGCCAGATGGCCAGGGGGATGGCGATGACGATGGCCAGAAGGAGGGAGAGGAGGGAGATTCGCAAATGCTGCAGGAGGGCGGTGGTCCAGTCGCCGAAGCGTTCGTGGAAAGTGGCGATCAAGTCTGTCATGATGAAATCCTTTCGCCGTGTTCTAATCGCGGTCTTTGCGTTTGTGGTTGTGGCTGAACAGGTCGGCCACGAACTGGTTGGCCGGATGCCCCTTGATCTCCTTCGGGGAGCCGATCTGGGTGACCTCCCCATCACTGATCACGCAGATCCGGTCGCCCATATAGCAGGCCTCATCGATGTCGTGGGTCACAAACACCACGGTGGTTTTCAACTTGTCATGCAGGTCCAGGGTCAGGTCCTGCAGCTGGGCCCGGGTGATGGGATCCAAAGCGCTGAAAGGCTCATCCATAAGGATCAGCTCCGGGTTGGCCACCAGCGCTCGCAGGATCCCCACCCTTTGCTGTTCGCCTCCCGACAGTTCTTGCGGATACCGCTTGTAGTAGGAGTCCGCGTCCAGTCCCACGGTGGTCAGCAGCTCCTTCGCCCGCTGGGTCCGCTTGTCTTTGGACCAGCCCTTCATCTCCGGGATGAGCTCGATGTTCTGCCCCACGGTCATGTTGGGGAAGAGGGCGATCTGCTGAAGCACGTAGCCGATGGTGAGCCTCAGCTGACGCAAGGGCATGGAGCTGATGTCCCTGCCGTCCAGGAGGATCCGCCCGCTGCTGGGTTCCACCAGACGGTTGATCATTTTCAGGGTCGTTGTTTTGCCTCCTCCGCTGGGCCCAACCAGGACGAAGAATTCCTCGCTGTTGATGGTGAAGCTTTCCTCGGTGATGACGGTCTGGTCCCCGAAGGTTTTGCTGACGTTTTTGAATTCGATCATGGCATCTTCTTTCTCTGTTGGTTGGTCTTTTGCTGTTGGTTGGTCGCCTGTGGCTGATTTCCAGCGTTTGTCAGCTCGTCTTTTCCAGTCTTGCAATCCGACCTGAGCGCCAGGTGAAAAGCGTCTGAGTATGCCTGATAAAGGCGGACGAGCTCGCTTTGATCGGCTGGCGGAAGACTATCCATGGCCGCAAGCTCGGCCTGGCGTAAGTCTTCCATGGTCGGTCTGGCCCATTCGCGGCCGAGCGGGGAGAGGGTGATGAACTTCCGGCGTCGGTCAAGTCTTTCGTCCGCTCCTTCCGGCTCCCGGCCGCCTGTTTGAGGCCCGTCTGTGTAGATGATATAGCCTTCCTCCCGCCATTTGCCGATGGTGGAATTGACCACCTGCCGTGTGGACTGGGTCTTGTCGGCGATGAATTTCTGGGTGATGGGGCGGGGGGAGTAATAGAGCCACAAAAGAATGGACAATGATTTTCCCTGAAGGCCATGCCGTCGGGCATAGGCCTCATAGAGGGAGGACTGGGCATCGACGATTCGGACGAATCGCTGGGCGGTCGATTCTTCCATCAGTATTCCCCCTTATCCTGAGGCAGGACGACGACTTTGCCGAAGCTGGATTTCCCTTCCAGATAAGCGTGCGCCTGAGCTATCCCGTCCAGGGTGAAAACTTTCTCCGGCTCGACGGGCACCTGATATCGGTCGATGAAGTCGAACATTTCCTGGATCGTCTCGCCTGTGACCCTGCCTGAATATGCGGTTGTCAGATAGATGGTCTTTTGCAGCTCCATGATGGGGTCGAAATCCTGCAAATACCAGATTCCGCCAAGCTGCCCGGCGGAGCAGACGATCCCGCCTTCTTCCATATGGCTGATGCTGTCTTTGATGGTCGCCGGGCCGATGAGTTCCAATACTTTGGTGAAGGTGTCTGAATCGTGGAGGATCAGTTTCCGGTTCCGGTCGGGCAGGACGCGGGCGAAGCCGGCTCGCAGCAGACGCTCCCGCTTTGACAGGCTGCGCACGCTGCCGCTGATGGGGATTTGGGGGAAGCGGGCCTTGACCAGATGGAGGAAGGCTATGCCGACCCCGCTGGAGCCGCCGCGCACCAGGATCCGGTCGCCCTCCGGTATTTTCAAGGACCGGTAGGCCAGGAACGCGGTGTAAAAGGTTTCGGGGATGGCGGCCAATGCCGGCCAGGGCAGGTCTGATTTGATGGGGAATATCTGGTCGTTGGGCAGAAGGGTGTACTGGGCGTAAGAACCGTCGAAGGCCCGGCCCATCTCGCCCATCAGGGAAGCGACGACGGTTCCGGTCGGAAGCCGGTTGGGGTCGCTGCTTTCTTCGACGACCCCCACGCATTCGATGCCGAGGATGCGCGGAAAATGCACGCTGGGGGAGAGGCCCTGTCTCGTGAAGATTTCCGAATGATTGACTCCGAACCCCATCACTTTCACTACGGACCACCCGGGCTTGATTTTCGGGCGGGGGACGTCTCGGACCGTCAGGACTTCCAGCCCTCCCGGCCGGGTCGCCAGCGCGGCTTTCATCGTGGTCGCCATTGTGTCGTCTGTCATCATCGCCGCTCCGGTTTCCTGCTGTTGTTTACGATGTAAGTCGTCTTTCCTCTTCGCCAGGAAGGGGATGACTGTCCGTCCATCATAAAGTCAAAAAATTATATAGTTAAATATTTTGACAATCATTATGCTCCTGGCAGACGCCCAGGACGGTCCGCCGTCGATGACGTGAATCGCTCATGCGGACGAAATGATATAATGCGGGCCAGGTGGCATATTCCCAAAAAGGTGAAACACGATCAAGGGGAGGAAGGAATGACGACCATGCCGGAACCGCACAACCCATCCACCGACCAGACTCGGCCTCAAATGACCCCGGATGCTTCCGCTCGGGACATTCCGCTTTCGGTCCGCAGAAGGATGTATGAGGAAAGAAAGAAGGGTTGGAGGTTCCCCATCATCGTCCTCATCGCTATCCTGGTGATTGCGGGAATCAACCTCGCCCAGAAGGTGCACATGAACGACCTGGCCCGCTCTCCTGAGACGACCCGTCTCATCAGGAAGAACCTCAGGGGGATCGACCCCAATGCCTTCACGGATAGCGGGGCGATCAAGTCTTACCATATCAAGTTCTTCTCCGCATCCAGGCATTACTCGGAGCCTGGCTTCTCGGTTGTCGTAGTGGTGCAAGGCGATGGATGGGAGGAGGAAATGAACTATGTTTTCGAACAGAAGCTGAATTTCGGCCCTTACTCGAATATGATTTCGCCGGAACCGACCATGCTGTATAAGCATTTGGAGAAGCATTACGGGAAAGAATATGTGAGGATCCTGAAATATGGGGATGCGAAGACGTTGAAGGGCCGATGGGGGAAGGAGAAGGACGAGGATGAGAATGACTATTGGGGTGCGGATGACCATTTGGATTCGGATGATTTGGATGAGGATGATGGCACAGCGGAGGATGGCTACGCTGATTAGCGCAGGAAAGGAGCATGGGAAAGGATGGTGAGGATGATGGATGATCGTGTGGCATCCGCAAGGAAGAGGCGTCGTAAGTCTTACTTTGCGTTATCGCTGGTCATCATTCTGTTTGTGATGGTCGGGATTCCCTGTGGGGTCTATTTCCATATTCAGGGGAGAGATAGAAAATTCCGGCAGGAGATGGTGCAAGTCGTTCATTCCCAGGAGGTCGGAGAGCTTATCAAGAAAGGGCTAGAGGAATGGGATCCGCATGCTTTTGATGGGAAGGGGGTCATCAACACTTACCGGATTGATGACTCGTCAATCCGGGAAAATCCTATGGGCGGTGTTGATTTCGATGCTATCGTCAACGATGAGAAGAAATTCGATGTCAGCTTCCATGTCGACCGCTATTTCATCGGTGATGATGGCTACGGGCCGATTAAGAGCGATGGCGCTGATCCTTCGACGGAGTTGACTGACGCGTTGGAAAAGCGCTATGGGAAAGGATGGAGCGAAACGGATAATGCTGCCGAGAAGTATCGTAAGGAGCATCCGCAGGAGTTCCCCACACCGCAAAAGAAGCGCGCTGATAACAATGATGAATGGTTTTAATGGTATTTCCGATTCAGGAAAGGGGTTGCTATGGTGGCGGAGCCGGGGGAAGGTCGTCGTGAGTCTTTGTGGGTGAAGTCGCTGGTCGTTCTTTTGGTTGTTTTCATCGGTGTTCCGTCTGGTGTTTTCGTGTATAGGAAGTGGGTGGATTGGCGCGTGAATGTTGAGGTGGAGAAGACCATTGAGTCCGATGAGGTGCATGACCTCATTGAGAAAGATTTAAGACATATAGATCCGTTAGCGTTTACTAGCCGAGGAGTGATTAAGGGTTTTGAACCGAAGAAAGGTTCGGGGTTGACGACTCCTATGGGTGGTATTTTCTTTGACGTGACTGTATACGGGCATGAGTGGAAGGTGAATTTGCATTATGGGCTTGCTAAGGCAGGTGATAATGGACCTATTCAATTGACTTGGGAGGAAGGAGAGAAATCGCTTTATCCATATTTGGATAAAGCATATGGCAAAGGTTATGGTGACGCTCTTGATACGGATCAAGAGAAAGAAATGAAAGGAAAAGCAGGGCTCAACGATGAAAACTGATAATTTCACTGACTTAGATCGGAAGAACATTACATATAAAGCATATGATGCTTATACCTCTGATACTTGGCGTCGAGGAGTCTATACAAAGTTCGTTGATTCACACGGTACAAAGCATTATTGGCTTGTTGATGGGGCGACGGTGCATGAGGGTGAGTCGGGCACTGGTTTGGATGCCGTGGTGTTGAAGGATCCTGCGTCGAAGACGATGCGGGTGATCTATCGGGGGTCACAGGGGGATGTGACGTCGGGCAAGGATTGGACGAAGAACGATTGGCCGATGATGGCGAAGATCGCCACTCATGATCCGGCGCACAACATGCTCACGTATATCTCCACGACGTTGAGCACGACGAATATCACCCCGTACACTCCCGGCTATCCTGCCCCTGATCCGAACGAGGAAATTTTCGATGAACAGCGTGAGTATTACGCCCAGGATGGGGTGACGGGCCAGTTGGAGGACGCGTCGAGATTGTTGAAGAAGGTGTTGAGGGACAATCCCGGCTACAGTGTGGAGGTGTATGGGCATTCCCTGGGGTCCATGGACGGCCAGTACGCCGTGTCCAGTCTGGATGAGTCGGAGGCGAAAAGGGTCAAGGGCGCCTGGCTGTACGAAGGGCCGAACATTTACTCCACCCTGCCGGAAAAGCAGAAGAGGCGCGCCCGCTCCTACGGGTACAAGGTGAAGAATTACGTGGATCCGTGGGATTTCATAGCTCAGGGTTATGCGGATGACTCCCGGGTGGTCGGGCAGGTGCAGCATGTGCATTCCGTCCTTGTTTTCAATCCTGTTAAGCAGCATCTGTGGGGAGGCTACCGGTGGAATCCTGATGGCAGTCTGAAAATCGCGTTTTTCCCGTTGGCGACGGACGACTATATGAACAACCTGTCGCGGTTGCGGGCTTCCTGGGGTGATGGGAGGAAGCTGTCGGCGTCCCAGAGGCTCTTTCTGGACAGTGAGCTGGCCCTCGTCCAGGAGCAGGCCTGTGACAAGGGGATGGCTGATTTGGAGCGGACGTTGGAAACCTTGGAGCGGCAGGCGGCCCAGGAGGCTGATGTGAAGTGGGGCCAGGTGGTGTCGGATGTGCAGGATACCATCGCGCGGGATTTGGACCGCTCCCAGGTGGAGGATGCTTTGCGTGCCGCCGGCTGGACGCGCGCTTCCTTCACCCGGCGGGCCCAGGCCGATGCGCGCGACCAGTTCCTGCCCGTGCGCATGGTTATCAAGGACATCTACGCGACTGGCGTCGTCACCCGGGCCGGCATCCAAAAACAGCTTGACGCGGACGCCTCCCTGGCCGCCGACTTCAACGAGTGGGACGCCACCATCTACGAAAACACGAAAAAGAAGACAAAATGAATGTTGACTACTGGAATATTGATTACCGTGATTCTTCGGATCAGGAGGTTTTCGATGCGGATTCCTGCCCTTTCTGCAGGGACCGATACGAGCACATGGCCCATATCAGGCGGATTGTTCGACAACGATCCGATGAGGAAGAAGACTCTTTCCGCTGCGATATGAGCGCGATCAATGATCTCCGTGACGGCGCGGGGAGACTCGCCGTCATGTATCCGCAGAGCGGGTATGAGATCAGGCATGAGGTGGAGAAGGTCTGCGATGATCAGGAATACGAGTTGAAAGACCGGCTGTGGCGTCATCAGGCGGAATACGAAGACTTCCTTTTCCGCGCGCGACGCTATCAGGAGACGCACATCGACGACGGTCACGAAAACGAAGGCGGGGGTTCGGCGGCATCGTCAAATGCATAAACGTATAAAAACGTATAAAATGACATACGGCCGGTATGCAATCTATGAATATACGGTCTATGAATAGATGAACGGAACAACAATAGTAATCATCGTAATCAGCCATGATGAATGACATGATGAAGAAAGGCAGGCGGCGAACATGACGATGAGTGCTCACACGGGCGGTGACGGCAACGCGGGCAGCAGGTTCGACAAGAAAAAGGCCCAGACGGCAGCGGTCGAAAAGACGGCTGAGGCCGTGATTGACGCCGCCCTGCAACAGCTGAAGAGCGCAACGGAAACGAAGATGAAGCCTTATCTGGAAGACGGCGCGGCTGGCATCCGGGCCAGCGTGAACCAGCTGGGCGGCGCCATGGCGGGGAAGTTCAGCGAGGCCGTCAAAAAACGTTACAGCGAAGACGCCGGGTATCTTCAGGAGTGCGAGGAGACGGACGTCTATCACCCCTTCACCCGGGACCTGGCCAACCGCTGAACCGATTGGAGCTCTGCGATTCGCGACGACCCGCCTCTGGTAAAATGGGGGAAGCATCCCGCAGGAAGGATTCATAAGGATCTATAAATCCTCAGGATCGGTAAATCTCCAGAAATCGGAATGAGAAATCGAGGACATGATGGATCGTTTGTTCAGGAAGATCGGGCCATTCGACACCACGGCGGTCGGTTTGGGTACCATGGGGCTGGCCATTGAAGGGCACCCCAGCCAGGCTGCCTCCATCGAGATCATCCATGCCGCCCTGGACGCCGGTTGCCGCCATATTGACACCGCCTGGGCCTACTACGAGTCCGGCGGGGAGGAGCAAGCGGCGGAGAAGCTCACCCGTCAGGCCCTGGAGACCTGGAAAGGTCCGCGTGAAGAAGTCCTGGTCGCCACCAAGGCGGGTCACTTCCGCAATTTCACCGACGGAAAGCCCACCTGGGGCAAAGACGGGAAGCCGGAACACCTGATTCGCTATGCGAAACAATCCTGCCAGGCCTTGGGGGTGGAGGCCGTCGACCTGCTCTATTTCCATCGCCCGGATCCGGAAGTGCCTTACGGGGAATCCATCGAGGCCATGAAGGAAATCCATCGGATGGGCCTGGCCAAAACCATCGGCATTTCCAACGCCAGCGTGGAGCAGATCGACATGGCCCGTGGGATTCTTGGGGACGCCCTGGTCGCCGTGCAGAACCAGTTCTCACCAATCCACCGCGAGACCCAGGACACCATCGACTACACAGCCAGGCTGGGGCTGGCCTTCGTCTGCTGGTCCCCCCTCGGCGGCTTCCGTCATCCTTATGACGAAAGCCTTTTCGACCCCTTCCGCCAGGTGGCGGCCGCGCATGGGGTCAGCTATCAGCAGGTGGTTCTGGCCTGGGAATTAGCCCGCGGAGATCACATGTTCGTGCTGCCGGGGACGCATCGCAAAGAGACTTTCCTGGACTCCCTGGCCTCCGATCAGCTGGTTTTGACCCAGGAAGAGCTGGATTATCTTGGCTGAGGCGGAGCAGGCGAGCATGTCGGTGACTCGCATCCCCGCCCTCATCCCCATCGCTTTGGCCGAGGGGGTGACGGTCCACTACACCACCCGTCTGGGGGGCCGTTCCCGCGGCGATTTCGCTTTCTGCAACCTGGGTTCCAAAGGCGGGGATGACCTTCATCTGGTCGCCGCCAACCGCCGCGCCGTGGATGATGTGGTCGGCGCCCGCACCTGCCTGGTCTCCCAGGTGCATTCGGCCATCGTGGCTGACGTCGATTCCCTTTTGTCCGGTTTCGAGGCCGACTCGGAGGAATCCGCGGCGGACATGCTTTACGCCACCGAGGCGGATGCGCTTTTCACCGCCGAGGAAGGGCGATCTTTGGGCGTTTTCACGGCCGACTGCCTGCCCGTCCTGCTCGCCGACCCGCAAGTTGGCCTGATAGCGGCCGTCCATTGCGGCCGCCGGGGACTGATGAAAGGGGTCCTGGAGGAATCCATCTCGGCCCTGGTCGCCGCCGGAGCCAGCCGCTCCCGCATCGTCGCCACCCTGGGGCCGCGGATCTGCGGGGATTGCTACGAAGTGGGGGAGGAAATCGCCTCCGACTTCGACCGTCGCTTCCCCGGGACCATGACTGACACGCGTTTCGGGGGCAGAGGGATTGACATCGCCTTGGCGGCTTTGCAGATTCTGACGCATGAGGGGATTTCCGGCGACCGGATCGTCGACTCCGAGCCCCGCGTGCGAGCGGCCACCTACTATCTGGAGCCAGATCCCGAATTCCAGGAGCTGTGCAGGGTCGACGGCGAAGGAGAGGACCTTTCCACCCGCCTGGACCGGATGGATCATCCCTTATGCACTTTGGAGAACCCCCTGTGGTTCTCCCATCGGAGGTCGGCGAAGGCTGGCAAGAGCCGCGAAGGGCGGATGCTGGCCATCGTCACCCGGCGATCCGGGCGGTTGGAGAGAGTGGAATCCGCGGAGACCGTTGAGGTGGAATCCGTGGAGTTCGAACGGTTCGAGTCCTAAGGAGGGCTGATGGAAACCATACGGGTAGTCGTCTGTGGTTTTGAGTGGTACAAGGACGTCGAGGTCAACCCTTCGGCTGAGGTCTGCCAGACCTTGGCCAGGGAGGGGATTATTGCTGACAAGCCGGAGGTCAACATCGAGGTCACTTCGGTTCTCATCCCCTTAAGCTTCCAGAAGGCGTGGCCGACTTTGAAGACGACCCTGGACGCGATCGGTCCGGACATCGTCATCGCCACCGGTTTGAAGACCCATGCCCAGTCCATCCTTTTGGAGAGATGCGCCACCAACCTTATTGACGCCAATCGTCCGGACGCCGATGACGCCCAGCCTCGCAGGGTGCCGATCATTCCCGATGGACCACAGGCATATTGGACCAGGCTGCCTTTGCACGCCGTCATCCAGCGCTTCGCCGAGGATAAGATCCCCGCTTCCCTCAGTTCCCATGCCGGGACTTTTGTCTGCAATTCGCTTTTTTATCAGCTTCTGCACTGGGCGGACCAGAGACCCAGGACTTTGGCCGGATTCGTCAGCCTGCCTCTGGTCAATCAGCCGCATGGATATACGCCGGGGATGTCTTTGGGGCGGATGGTCGACGCCGTGCGGGACGTGGTCAAGACGGCCGTCCATTACCGGATCAAGCCCATGCCCACGGAGATCCTCCGTCGCAAGGCCGCTTGAGGCACATCACGTGCGCCGCCTTAGGCGTGAGTATCACATTGATGACGGGTATCAGCGATAGATAGGCGGCAGATAACCGTCCGGAAATGCTTATATTTATAAATATATTTATAAATCTTATCGGTTGATTTTGACTTTAGTCCGAGGTGACTCGTATCATAGCCTCATAATTCAGAATAGAAGTGGCTCGGTTTAAGGAGAGAACGAATGACGAATCCCACAGCACCTTCATCAGCCCACTATAATGGCTGTCCTACGCGCGCTTACCAATTCGGGGAAGCGGCGTCATGCGAAGCCGTTCCCAAGAGAAAGGGGCGCTTTTCCCTAGTACCTGTATGAAGCAGGCTTAGCGGAGCATCCGCTTCGTGATGGTGAAGAAATTTTTCAATGAAGTCTATGTAAGTCAATATTTCTGGAAAGATTAGAAAGAGTAGATAATCATGTTTGATTCAGTTATTGCCGCTGGAAGTGTCGTCCTCGCGGATGGATCCACTGTGGTGACGAACGTCCTTAACACCTTGTCGACATGGGTCATCATCGGCGGGGGCCTTTGGGGAGTTTTCGGAGGCGTCACCCTGGCTGGTGGCCTCAAAGACCATGCAGGTCCTCAAATTCAGTCTGGCGTCTGGCAGCTGGTCGGGGCCGGAATCATCATCGCCGTCGCCGCCCTGTTCAAAGGGCTGGTTTCGTAAGCGGGTTCCCTCGGACTGGCCCGCGGGCTGGCCGTTGATGATTCGCGGGACCGAACGTATGGTCCGCGAGGTCAAGTCACTTGCTTTGATGCGGAAGATTCAAAAGGAGGATGAACGATGTTTGTTATTCCGCTTTCTGTTTGGTTGATTGGAACGGGAGTCGTGACGGTTCTGTCGGCGATTTTCGCGTTTGTCGTGGGTGGGGCCACGTTCATCTCTGATTTGATTTCCCATCCGCTTCTGACCCTCTCCGCGGCTTTGCGGACCCTTTGCAAGGCTGCGACCGCTCTGATGCTCCTGGTGGCTGTCGTCGCTGAATTCGCTACGAAGTTCCATGCGCATTCCGCCTGGGTGCTTGCCCTGATTCCCGGTGTTCTGGCCGCTTTATGCCAGATTCTTCACGAGTTTCTCCTGCGCAGGTTCGAAGCGCGGGAAGCCGTGAGGATAGAGCGGCAGCTGCGGGAATCCCGCATCAAAGTCGGCCTTGATCCGGACAGCGGAGAAGCATTGACCGATGCGCCGTCTCCGCGGCAGCAGCCCATTCAAGTCCAGATTGTCCCTGTGAAAGCGTACTACGTTCAGCCCAATGGGGCTGCTATGGGCGAGCAGACTCCCCCCATGCAGTCTCAAGGGCAAACCATGTATTTCGCCACCACCGGTGGTGGAGCTCCCGCTCAGCCCCCTATCATCGATACCACCATCCAAGAGGAAGGAGATCAGCAAGAGGGCCGATGAAGGACCATCAAGGGTGGTTCGCATACGCGCAATGGCTTCGGTTTCGATGTTTGTTTTTTTGAAAGGAATGGGACTATGAGTGTGAAAAATGGTGTGCATCGTTTTGTCGGTGGTTTTGTCGCTGTGGCCGCGTCGGTGTGTTTGTTGGCTGGCTGCGGGTCGGCTCAGCCGGCCCCTGCTTCATCCAAAAAGTCTTCCGTCTCGTCCGTGCCGGCTATCCCCGCTGAGTATGATTGGCATGGGTTCGACGCGCGTAAGTCGGGGGCGGGGGTGCATCCGGAGATTACGTCGCCGGATGAGGCGTGCCGGAAGGTGGCTCCTGAGGCGGTGTATTGGATCACCGCCAAGGACGGCCCCGAGCGTTACCGCCAACTGTTCAAACGCTTCTACCTGAGGCTGGGGAAAAGTGCCGGGAGCACTCCGTGGTACGTTGGCGGCCCCTCTTCTGATTTCACGCATACCTTGCAGCCACCGTATCAAGGAAAAACAAACCAGAAATTTGATAACGAGCATGCAACATGTGTAGTATATATCGTCCAAAATGATTTCGTTGAATTGACTTTAAGCAAATTGAAATCAGGGGGGTGGACTGTTTCGCGTTTTTATTGGCCGAAGGAATACTACAAGGGGGGTTCGAACCAAAATATGGAAGGCTAAGACTTGGGTATTATTGGCATAGATATGAGAGTGCGGCGGGAATTCTTAGCTCCTGCTTTCATGCGTCTCTTGTCTAAGGAAGGGGATTCAAGTGGATTTCGGTTGACGTGATGATGGTCTTGTGCACATGTTTTGTGCGATTGATTTGTAGAGTTTTTGTTTTTTGAAAGGAATGGGACTATGAGTGTGAAAAATAGCATGCGTCGTTTTGTCGGTGGTTGCGTGGCTGTGGCCGCGGCGGTGTGTTTGTTGGCTGGCTGTGGGTCGTCTCAGCCGGCTCCGGCTTCGTCCAAAAAGTCTTCCGCTTCGTCCGTGCCGTCTATTCCCGTTGAGTATGACTGGCATGGGTTTGATATCCGTAAGTCGGGGGCTGGGGTGCATCCGGAGATCACGTCGCAGGATGAGGCGTGCCGGAAGGTGGCTCCTGAGGCGGTGTATTGGGTCACTGCCAAAGATGGGAAGGAACGTTACCGTCAGTTGTTCAAACGCTTCTATCTGCGGGAGAAGGATGATGATTACAGTCCGTGGTATGTGGGGGACTCCCCTTCTGATTTCACGCATATCTTCCAGCCTCCCTATAGGGGAGAGACGGGACAGAAATTCGATAATAAAGGAAGAGCAATACAGAAAAACGATAATTACGATAACAGTCCTGTGACCTGCAGTGTGTATATCACAAAGGATGAGAATGAGCCCGTTTCGCTGATGTTATCGAAGCCGGAATCGCAGGGGTGGAGCGTGGATCGGTTCTATTGGCCGAAGGAATACTACAAGGGGGATTCGAACCAAAACTTTGAATTCTAAGACTTGGGTATTATTGGCATAGATATGAAGGTGTGGCAGGAATTCTTGACCCCTGCTTTCATGTGCCTCTTGTCTAAGGAAGGGGATTCAAGTGGATTTCAGTTGGATTGATAATGGTCTTGTGGGCATGCTTAACGCGATCAGTTCGCAGTTGGACAAGGATACGATTGGGTTGCTCAGCCAGACGCCGGCGGGTAAGTATCCTGACGCCTATAAGACGGCGACGAGTATTTCTACGCAGGCGGTGAAGCCGGTGGCGATGACGATTCTCGCGATTGTCTTCACTTTGGAGATTATCAAGGTTTCCAAGCATGTGGACGAGACGGGGGATCGGGGCGTGAGGATGATTGTATCCGCCTTGATAAAGATCATCATCATCTACATGGCCGCCATGGTCAGGGGTGGACTGTTTTGCGTTTTTAGTGGCCGGAGGGGTGCTACAGGGGCGGGGTGTCGGCCAATGAGGGCCTTTCTTACGGTGGAGGGGTATGGGTTGTCTGTTTTTGATTGTGGAGGTCGGTATTGGATGTTCGGAATGGGGGTGGGCTGATGGATTTCGGTTGATGTGATGATGGTCTTGTGCACATGTTTTGTGCGATTGATTTGTGGAGTTTTTGTTTTTTGAAAGGAATTAGAATATGAGTGTGAAAAATGGTGTGCGTCGTTTTGTCAGTGGTTTTGTCGCTGTGGCCGCGTCGGTGTGTTTGTTGGCTGGCTGTGGGTCGTCTCAGCCGGCTCCGGCTTCGTCCAAAAAGTCTTCCGCTTCGTCTGCGCCGAGCATCCCTGTTGAGTATGACTGGCATGGGTTTGATATCCGTAAGTCGGGGGCTGGGGTGCATCCGGAGATCACGTCGCAGGATGAGGTGTGCCGGAAGGTGGCTCCTGAGGCAGTGTATTGGGTCACCTCCAAGGACGGTCCTGAACGTTACCGCCAACTGTTCAAACGCTTCCATTTGGGGGAGAAGGACAGTGATTTTAGTTTGCGGTATGTGGGGGACTCCCCTTCTGATTTCGCGCATACCTTGCAGCCACCGTATCGAGGAAAAACAAACCAGAAATTCGATGACGATCAGGTATCATGTGTAGTATATATCGTCCAAAATGATTTCGTTGAATTGTCTTTAAGCAAAGTGAAATCAGGGGGGTGGACCGTAGGTCAGTTCTATTGGCCGAAGGAATACTACAAGGGGGATTCGAACCAAAATATTGACGACTAAGATTAAGTATCGTTGGCATAGATATGAGAGTGCGGCGGGAATTCTTGGCCCTAGCTTTCATATGCCTCTTGTCCAAGGAAGAGGATTCAAGTGGATTTCAGTTGGATTGACGATGGTCTTGTGGGCATGCTCAACGCGATCAGCTCGCAGTTGGACAAGGATACGATTGGATTGCTTACCCAAACGCCGGCGGGCAAGTATCCCGACGCCTATAAGACGGCGACGAGTATTTCTACGCAGGCGGTGAAGCCGGTGGCGATGACGATTCTCGCGATTGTCTTCACTTTGGAGATCATCAAGGTTTCCAAGCATGTGGACGAGACGGGGGATCGGGGCGTGAGGATGATTGTATCCGCCTTGATAAAAATCATCATCATCTACATGGCCGCCATGAACGCCGAATGGCTATGCCAGCTGATCACCTATTTGATACAACAAATAGGTAGCGGAGTGACCAAAATTATCAATGTCTCAACTAACAAAGCTTTCGTTCCCCAGCCGTTACTAAATAAAGGTCGGACGGTTCAGCTAGGCGATTTCATGAAACCGAAGATTCAATCCGCCGGAACCTTCAGCAAGATAATGGGTTATGTGGTTTTGCTCATCCCCTTCCTGGTGTCTGTCGCAATCGGGATTATCGTGAAGATACTGGTTCTTCTTCGTTTTTTCGAACTCATCATCATGACCGCGTTCGGAGCTCTCCCCATTAGCTTCCTGTCATATGAAGGGACGAAAAGCTGGGGTGAGGGATATATACGGACATATGCCTCCTGTGCCTTCTCGAATATTACCCTCTTGATAGCGATAGGCATTTATGGGTCGATGCGGCAGGATCTTTTGAACATCAATAGCTCGACGACCTTCGACCAATTGATATCGTCGAATTTTGGAGGATTATTAGCCACAAGCTTCCTGCTGGGAGGCCTGGTGGTCATCAGTCAGAAAGCCGCCAAGGCCTTGTTCGGCCAAGGCTAAAGAGGATTGGAGGAAGCGACATGCTAGTGATGGATGTGCCGACGGATATCAACCAGGTGGATCCCAAGTCCTGGTTCGGTTTCACTCTGCGGCAACTGGGATGTGTTGGAGGGATTGCAGTCTGTGCGATAAGCGCAATCGCTTGTCAATTCTTAGCTCCGGCGAGTGTATCATCCGTTATTAACCAAGTGATCATTATCCCGATCGCTATTCTGGTTGCTGTCGGATGGTTTCGTAAATCAGGGCTGCCGCTGGAGGACTGGCTGGCAAGATACGTGTCGTGGAGACGAGATTTGAAACCGCGGCCATTGATTTACGGGGGAGCAATCCCTGCGGCACGTCCGGCTGCCTCGGCGAAAGAGTTGAAACGGGTTGATGAGCACGCGATGCCGCTGGACCAGGAGCCGGCTTTCTCGCAGGCCATGCAGGGGAACGCGGACGGTTTTGTGATGGGCCTGTCAGCAGCGGTAGAAGAAGAATAATAATAAGGATGATAAGAATTTGATTCGAAGAGGATGCAATCATGTTCGGCGCTAAGAATTCCAAAGACAATAATGCTAATCAAAAATTCAGTGCGGAATCGAAAAAGCACGCCAAAGCCGTGCGTAAACGCGCCCGTCAATCTTCCGATATGGTGTGGCTGGATGGTTTGCGCCCTGATGGGGTGGCGTATGTTGGCGATGACTGGTGGAGCGCAACGGTAGAGATTAGTGATGTTAATTATGTTCTCGCATCTATAGAGGCGCAGAAGAAGATCCTTAACGAATGGATGGGTGTGCTGAACATGTTTGACGAGAATACGCGCGTGCAAGTCACCAGCGCCAACCGGGTGCTTGATGGAAAGGCCTTGTCGCGCGGTGTGAGGATGTCCTGTCGAGGCGATGGCCTTGACAGGTGGCGGGACGCTTTTAATGATCTTACCTTTGGCCAGTTGAAGGGGTTGGCGTCGAGCACGGTCACTGATAAATATGTCACGATTTCCGTTCAAGAGGCGGATCAGGACAGGGCGGTGGGCCGTTTGAACCGGCTGGTCGCTTCCCTGCGGTCTCAGCTTGCCGCGATGGGCTGCCAGGCTGACCAGTTGGATAGGACGGGCCGGCTGCGGGTGTTGCATTCCATGCTGCAGCCTGGGGAGCCGTTCACGTTCAGTGAGGAGGCTTTCGCCCGGGCGCCGAAGGATATGCGGGCAAAAGATTTCATCGTGCCATGGGCGATGGATTTCACGGATAAAGACCGGATCAAGCTCTCCAGCATGGATGAGGTGTGGATGTCCCATGTCTGGCTGGATTCGTGGCCGGCGCAGCTGACGGATACGCTGGTGTCGGATTTGGCGGATATCACCGCCAGTATCGTGGTCACCGTGCATATCCGGCCGTGGGATAGGGCTGATGGCCTGGAGAGGGTGAAGGCGAAGCAGGCGGGGGTGAAGAGCGAGTATGACCGGAGCGTGCAATCCCTTGCCCGGCAGGGGCTGACTGCGGAGAGCGTGCCGGATTCGATTACGGAGCGGGTGGATGAGATGACCAGCCTGCTGGACCAGCTGCGCAGTAGTAATCAGCGGATCCTGGATACTTTGGTGTTAGTGAGTGTGAGCGCATCAAGCAAAGATGAACTTGATATGGTGATTTCCGAAGTTCAAAGAGTCGCTCGACGGCTTTCCTGCCGGATGAGCGTGACCCGGTACATGATGCCGGAGGCGTTGAACGCCATGCTGCCTTTGGGCGATAATAGGCTTCCCATGAGGCGTGCGTTGACCACGGACAGCGCGTCGATTCTCATCCCGTTCACCGCTCAGGAGATCATGGAGCCTCATGGCCTGTTCTATGGGGTGAATGAGAGGAGCGGCAATCCGGTGATCGTGAACCGGGCGGCGCATATGAATTCGAATGGGTTCATCCTGGGTACGACCGGGTCGGGCAAGTCCCAGTCGGCGAAGGCGGAGATCGCGCAGCGCGTCCTGGATTCGGCGGACCGGGTGGTGATCATCGACCCGGAGCATGAGTACGTGCAATTAGCGCAAGCTCTTGGAGGCACGGTAGTCACCGTTTCGGCGGATTCCGCCCAGCATATGAATCCTTTGGACATTGATCTTATGGGGTCGGATGAGACCGACCCGGTTCGCGCAAAAGTTTCGGTAGTGCTTGATTTACTGGGATCCCTGATGGGAGGGACGACTGGTCTCAGTCAACTTAAGCGCAGCATGATCGACACGGCGGCCATGAACGTGTACCGTATCGCCCGATCTCAGCTCAATGCGACTGGACGGTATGACCAGCCGACTCTCGTGGATTTGAAAGAGCAAATTCGTCGCCTGTACGTGCAGGTGGACAACCCATCCCCGGAAGCGGCCGACCTGGTCACCGAACTGGAGATGTTCACCACCGGCTCCTCGTCGGGTTTCGCCCACCGGACGAACGTGGACCTGACGGGCCAGTTCCTCGTGTTCGACGTGTCCGCCCTGGCCGGTGAGGTGCAGACCTTCGGCATGATGGTCATCCTGGACCAGATCTGGAGCCTGGTACGCGCCAACCGGGACACCGGGTTGCGCACCTGGCTGTACGTGGACGAGTTCCACCGCTTCTTCCATAACGAGTATTCGATCCGCAGCTTCCTGGACATCTACAAGCGGGCCCGCAAATACGGGCTGGGGGTCACCGGTATCACGCAGAACATCGACGAGCTCTTGAGCAACGATCAGGCGCGGCTCATGCTGTCGAACGCGGACTTCCTGCTGCTGATGAACCAGAAGACGACGGACGCGACCATGCTCCAGGAGCTGCTGGAACTGTCGGACGAACAGGTGAGGCTGATGACAAACGCTCGATCGGGTAATGGGCTCTTGAATACGAACGGAGTTTCCTTGGGAGTGGATAATCGGATGGATCAGGGGAACCTGTTGGCCCGCCTGTACTCGACGAAATTCGGGGATCAGCCGCCAGTTTTATCCCAAGAACAAGAGGATGTTGAACATGTCGCTACGCAGCCAGCTCAAGAGACTACGGCGGATTCGGCAGGGGATGCGTATGCTGGTCGTCACGGTCTGCATGGGATGTGGTGATGAGCCATGCCTGCGCACGAACAAGAGCATGAGGCGTCGGACAGTCTCAGGATCCAAGTCAGCACCGCCCGGGTCGCCGCGAAAACAACCGTGAAAACGGTGAAAGCCGCCGCCTCAGTGGCGGAAGCCCCTGTGGCCGTTGCGAAGAAAACGGTGAAAATCGTCTCTTTCGCCGCGAACGCCCCTTCGCGCGTGCGCGCGTTCGCGAAGTCGGATGGAAAGACCAAAGGCAGGATTTTGCTGGGCCTCGGCAAAAAAGCGGGTAAAAGAGTCGGGAGAACCGCGCTTGGGGTTTCCCAGGGGGTCATTCGAGGATCAGCGAAAGTGGCTGACGCGGGGATAAACCGCTTTTTCGATTTACAGGCGGCGGATGGCGACGAAACCACGCAAGTCGCGGTGGAAGAAGCGTCCAGGGGTTTGACGCTCGCCAAAGGATCCGTCAAAGCCGCCAGGAAAACATTGGCGCATTCGAAGCGATCCATTCGAGCCGCCTCCCGAAGTTTCAAAGCCGCTCGCAAGAGTTTCAAGGCGGCCAAACAGTCGCTTGACGCGGCGCGCGCGGCCATGCATAGCGCGGCTTCCGCCATGCAGGCGCTGAAGGCCATCGGGTCTATCATCGCCGCCGTCGTCACCATGGTCGTGAACACCGTGACATCCGTCATCGCCGTCTTGGCGCCGATAATCGCGATATTCATAGCTGTGACGATGGTCATCTCTTTCATCGTCAATTTTCTGACGATCACCAGCCAGCAGGCGAGCGCGGCATGCGTCGGCGACAGCTCGTATACGATAAATTCAGCGGGTTTCAATGCAAAGTCAGGCGCTTTGACGGGCCTTATCTATCATTCGTCGGGAGGGACGAAAGTCGTTGACTTCATGAAGATGGGCATCCCCGCTTCGAAATACGACAACGACCCCTGGTCATATGCTTATCAGCAATGCACGTGGTGGGCCGCGTACCGTCGCAAGATGCTTGGTCAGCCTGTGGATAAGCAGATGGGGAATGGGAATCAATGGGCCAGCTCGGCGAAAACGAAAGGATACAAAACAGGCACCAGTCCTCGCCTGGGCGCGGTCATCAGCTATCCATCCGGAGTATTGGGGGCCAGCCCCGCGTACGGGCATGTGAGCGTGGTGGAGCAGATCGACCCCAATGGTGATATATGGGTCTCCCAGGCGGGGACCGGCTTCTTCTCGGCATACGGTGGGCCTGTGGTTTCAAAGATCAGCAAACGACAGTTGGAAGAGAATAAAACGTTGACGTTTATCTATGATTCAACCGGATCCGGTAACGGGCTGGCCGTTCAGGGCACTCAAACCGATTTGAATTCCGACGACTGCGATGTGCCTGCGCCGCCAGCCGGGAACGTGGGCAAGGAGGTCACCGCCGCAAAGAATTATGCGAAGGGTCGTCTGTCCGCCTACGGATGGAAGGAGTCCGAATTCAATGCTTTGGATCAATTGTGGACCCACGAGTCCGGCTGGAAGTGGGATGCCGATAACCCCACATCGGATGCTTATGGCATCCCCCAGGCCCTGCCAGGGAATAAGATGTCTTCGAAAGGGGCCGATTGGAAGACCAACCCCAAAACGCAGATCGAATGGGGCTTGCAGTACATCAAAGACAGGTATAAAACGCCATCCGCAGCGTGGAGACAATGGCAGTCACGATCGCCGAACTGGTATTGACCGTCGGGGAATGGGCAGGATAAGCCAATGAACGATATAAGGAAAGGAACTGGTAGTGGAAGATTCGCGTAGAGGCAGTCGGAAAATCGTGCTTTACGGCATTCTCGCCGTTGTCCTCATCGTGGTGGTCGGCATCATCGCAGCCACTGTGGTGAGCGTGAAGATGAGCGCAGGGGGATTTCCGGCAGCCGTTGAGATTCGTACCCCGGGTGCCAAGGCATCAACAAAGGCTTCACAGGATATCGCGAAGAAGACATTATGGCATGGACGTGACGTTCATGAATCAGGCAAGGGCATTGGCGCAGGAATGTGGCCGGAGCGGGCGTGCGACCAACTCGGCGCGGAGACGGTGTACTGGGTGACTACCGGGTATGGGTCCAACCGTTACGACCAGCTGTTCCGCAGATTCGATTTGCGCGATCCCCGGCTCCGGTTCGTCGGAGAGACGACGGACCATTTTCTTCATCCGCTGCCTCCTCCCTTTTCATCTGAACTGAGCGGCATCATAAATAGTAATCATCTTATTTGCAAGGTGAGAATCGCGGCCACGGATGCGGACTCTTCCTTCGTGCTTCTGGCTTTAACACGGCGAAACGAAAAAGCCGGGTGGGTGGTGACGGGATTCCGGTACCCGCGAAAGTACTATGTGGCGCATCCCCGCCAGGATGGGGCCTGATGCTTCCGGTGACAGGCGAAGAGGAGAAAGCGACGAGCTGAGTGTGGGAAGCGTGTCGCTTTCCCTCTCAGGGGAGCAAGGGATAATCAACGGATCAGCGAAGCTTTTGGGAGAGGAAAGGACGAAGACCGCGCAGAAGGTAGATGCATTGGTCGTTTGGAAGGCGTCCAAGCTCATCGGGAGCGAGAAGCTCCCGTTTCTGCGAATTCTGTTGCCGGCCCCAGTTGCCGTTCGACCCATTATTCTGGCTGGTGCTGGTTATGTAAATCGTTTGGTTGCCCAGCATCTTGCTCCACCATTCAGTGGTCGCCAGATCGTTGCCGCCGAGGAAGAGTTTGCTGTCGCAGTTGGCTGTGATGGTTTCCCAATTGTCTTTGTAAAGGGATTTTATCTGCGCGATTGTCTGCAGGATGATGGAGACGCTGATGCCTCTGCTGCGCATGGTGCTGATGAGGGTGGGGAAGCCGGGGATCCTGCCGATGTTGGCGAACTCGTCGAGCATGCAGTGCAAAGGAACATCCAAAGCGCCGCCTGGGGTATGATCGGCCTGATAAATCGTCGTTTCAAAAAGGCATTGGTAGAAAAGCGCCGCCAAATAGGTGAATGTCGCGTTCGTGTCGCTGATGATGATGTAGATGATCGTCGGCTGTTCGCCGACGGCTTCGAGGTGCATCGTGTCGTCGGAGAGGATCTCCTGGATGCGGTGGGTCATCAGTCCTGCCAGATTGTTCGACAAGGTCGTGATGATGCTTTTCTTCGTTTCTCCCGCCCCCTGCTCGTATGTCCGATATTGGGAACAGGCGAAGGCGAGCCCGTCCAGGGCGGCGCCGGTCGCCTGATCATATTGGTCAGGGAAGAGATGATAATCTTCGACTTTCTGAGAAGCATCGTGGAATAAGACATCGGTGGGGCTCATGGCGTTTTCGTCGTTTTCGCTCGCCTGCATGTCGAGCAGCATATGAATGACCGTATTCAGATTCCGGTCTTTTTCCTCTTCGACGAACCAGGTGAAAGCGATCAAAGCGGTCAGGAGGCTTTTCGCGGCCTTGTCCCAGAAATCCCCATTTGAACCATTCCTGTTTTCCTTCGTGGTGTTCGACAGGATGTTGTCCGCAAGACGGATGATGCTGCCTTCAGGGTCGTCGGGATTCACATATCGGAGCGGGTTGAAATGATCCGAAGAGGCCATGTCGATGAGGTTGAAGGTTTTCACCCGCCATCCGGCCTGCCGCATTGGCGCCGCCGTCGCCGTGAAGATCTCCCCTTTGGGGTCGGTGACGCACAGGGAGATCGGCGTGTGGTGGCGCGCGAGGTTGGTGAGGTTCGGCAGGACGTAGCCGCGGGTCTTTCCCGCCCCGCTGGCGCCGGTGACAAGCACATTCAGGTTTCTCCGAGTCGCATGTGTATCCAGATTCAATGCCTCGGTTTTCGTCATCAGGAGGTTTTCCCCCTTATTCTTATTCGAGTAGGGGATCATATCCGAAGGTTTCGCCCAGGTGGCCGATCCCTGCTCCTCTCCCGGCCGGGTCTGTTTCCGCCCTCCATATTGGTAAACCCAGATGAGCAGAAGGATGACAATTGCGGCTCCGGCCGCGAGCAGGTCCGTCCTGTTGAAGCTGGGAGCGGGATGCCTCCAGGCCGTGCTGACGCTTTCGCCCGCCCTGGCCATATCATGCGTGGCCGCCCACGTGGTTCGTATCTGGCGGCTGGCGACATTGGACATCCACGCGACGATCACGGCGGCGAAAGTCCAACCGGTCCAAGCAAAATCGCGCCTTCGGCGGGTCATCTCCGTGCACCTTCTTTCAAAACTGTTTTCAATGCTGAATAAAACGAAGCCAAAATGAATGGAGCCCCTCTACTACTGGACAAGTATGCAGGCAGAGAGACTCCCCCAACGAATTATCCGTACGGCTGCTTTAACGCCCAGCTTTTAATGGCTTTGCGGGAGCACTTATCTTTGTCTGCGGATGAGACTTCTTCGAAGCATTCATTGTCGTCTTGGCTTTCGCCCTGGCCTTCAGATCGTTCATCACTTCTTTTTTGGAAGGTTTTGCTCCTTCCCGGGAAGGGGCGCTCTTTTGCGCATGAGCTGAGTCATCGCGATTCGCCGGATCCCGTCTGGGCTCAGCGCTGTCGGGCCGTGACGCCGGCGGTCGTACGTCAGGGGCCTTCGCCTCCGGTTGTTGCTGGATAATGGTGATGTTGCTGGTCACGTTGATGTTTTCAACGGTGGTCGAGCCGAGTTTGGATGCGGCGAAGGCCCGCGTGGAAGTCGCATTGTCCACAAGGTCCGGGTTCAGACCGTTCTTCGCATAGACATCCTTCACGGACTGGTTGACGAACGGTGCGGATGAGGCGGGATAACTGATGAAGCCTTTCCCGGAGGCTTTGTCATAAGAGACGCTGAAATCGATGCCGCCTTTCTTCAGCTTATCCGCGAGATCATTGGCCATTGATTTGCTCAGGTCGATCCGGTATGTATCCCCGCCGGTTTTACGATTGAGCTTTTTCAGGCTCATCTTTCCGCTGTTCATTCGGTGCTCAATAGCTTCAGCGCTTTTGGTCACAATGGTCTCTCCGCCTTTTCGGACGAGGGCTTCCAGCAGTTCGGCGACAGCTTGAGCGGTCAGCGCGATTGCCTGAGGGGTGAGCGTCTGCAACTGTGATGCAAGGACATCTGTCATAGCGTTTTCCTCTTCTCTTGATGGATCATCAATCGGATAATAGGTCTTGTTTTTCTCGGCCCAGAGATTACATTCTAATAATATCATATATTCTATATTGAATAACTATTGGATTGTCTTGATTTTATGTTTATTGATTTCTACCCCTTGCGATAACGTGGGCGGTGACATATCGGAATTCGCCCCTTTGGGGGCGAGGTTAACTCTACTAACGATCAGAAGCTCAAGGGTAAGAGCGGAAGAGAGGGCTGCGATGATGAACAAACGAACAGGCTATAAGGTAGTTACTGGTTTTACGGCACTGATTTTTTGCCTGGCATTCTTATTGATTGCTGTCCCCAGTGGATGGGCTGCAGAAGAGTTAAGCGGCCCCAGCGCCTCGCAGCAGCAGGATGTCCCTGACAACCCGCAAACTCAGCCGGGGGGCGATCCAGGCGAGGAGAATCATGGCACGGATGTCCCCACGCCAGGCACTCCAGGCGATGACCCCTCAGGGAACGCCGGCGGATCTTCATCCGGTGGAAGCAATGGAGCTGGAAGTGGCTCAGCCAGTTCAGGAAACAGCGGTACCAGGCAGCAGACCGTTGAAGATAAACCGCAGGTGCCGAAACCTGCGCCGAGTGCTCCCTCGTCTGAAGCTCCACGGAATCCTTCCTCCTCGACACCGCGACATTTCCTTCCCTGGGCTCCGCAAAAATTCGTTCCTCCTGTCCCGCGAAAGTCGAATAACGCTCCTGCTTGGAGGTCATGGAGAACTGCGAAGGCTCCTCAGAAAACATATGCTGGATCTACGGGATCCAACGGTGCGTATAAGCAATCAAATCAGCTTGCTAACACGGGTGTGTCAATCAACTTGATCATAGTTATGTCTGTGGCGTTTGCCGCAGGTGCTGCGATTCTATCCCGAATTCGCCGTAGTTACAAAGTAAAATAGCGGTTGAGACAGGCAGTGATTTGATTTCCTGTCACTCACCGTGGAATCGCAAAAACAATAGGTAAATTGGAGACTTCAAACAGGAGGTCTCCAATTTATGTATACAAAAATTTATGTATACAAAATGGTTGAATCCATCATGATTAAATCGTCTTCTTGGGAATATGGCTTTTGCTAAGCAAAGTTGAAGGGTTTATTCGTAAGGAAGGTTAACAGAATGTACGATGGGAAAGAGAATGGTGGAGCTTTGTGCCCACGCTGTAAGGCTCCGATAACGCAAAATGAGGAGTTTTGTCCGAATTGCGGGCTTTTCCTTTCGCCTGGCACTGATACGGCTGAGCCGTTTCGTATGCCTGTTCCGACTGCCAGGCAACAGGTAGCGGATCAACAGCCAATGCCAAGCCAGCTTCCTCCTTTGAACCCGCCAAATTCGTTTGCTTCTTCGCCGAAGATTTCACAAACCTGGGGGAGACAACCAGCTCGGGAAAAGCCCGCACAGCGGAGTTTCGCCTTTATGATCGCCACAGCGGCAATCGTGCTTTTCTTCATCCTCGCTTCCTCTTTTTTCTTTCTTTTCATCAAAAATTCAGCGGAAGGAACAATCAGAAGTTATGTGGAAGCCGTCGCCCGCGGAGATGCTACACTCGCAAACTCGTATGTAAGCGTGGGAAACCGTACGCTTTCCGCAAGGCCAGCCAAGCGAATAGCCAAAGTCAACATCACGATGGATTCGCGTGACCACGCAACTATCACGTACGAATTAAGCGGTAAAAAAATGCGGCAAACCGTCGAAGCGGAAAGGAGGAATGTTTTTTCAGCGTGGAGAATCTCGAAAGGTCTTGAGGAGCCGATAAATCTTCAAGCGCCGGCAGGTCTTGTAACCGTTGGGGGTAGCGAGCAGACCGTCAGGAAGACGGGGAATCATGAGACCGCTTTCGTTCAAGCGGATGATGTGGTGAAAGGGTATGCGATAAAGCTCTATACGCTCAACGTCAAGCTTGTCCCTGGAGTCTATGACGTGAAGGCTGCGTCGACTCATTGGTATGAAGCGACCGCGTCTCGATTCGCGACGGGTCCGGGGGGAAATGCGACGGATTGGGAAGTGAGCAAGACTCTGATACCGCATAGTCTGTCTGCAAGACTGACTCAAGCCATCAAAGATCGGATCAACGGATGCATCGCAAAAAAGCAAGTGACTGTTCCAAATTGTAGTTTCGCCAATCCTGATGTTTCAGGGTTGGATCCGAAACCGACCGGGCTGAATCGAAAGCTTCTGGGAGATATAAGAATCTACGCGATTGATATGGAGTCCCGGAAATTCACCACGGACTTCATCAATACAACCGCTTCCTACGAATTCGCGAAAAAAGGAGATACCATTGAGCGCACCATCACAATGAAGAAATTCGTCCGAGGCACGTGGTCGATGGAAAAGGATGGATCATTCAATGTTGAGCTTGAATAACGGCAGGAACAAGAATTAAAGCCATCTTGTCTGCACGGAAATCAAACGTCGCCACGCCGATGTTTTCCTGTGTGTGAGAGTTCGGCCAAGGACTTTTCATTTCCTTCCCCCGGCAGGGGGAATCGACTATGGTGATGAGAGTATGCACCGCTTGGTCGCCACCGGTTCCTGAGAGCATACGGGGACGAAGGCAGGCGACGGCGTTGAAAAGATAATTGGAGTAGACATGCCTGAAAATTTTGCCATCGTATTGCGCGGCTACGATAAGGACCAGGTGGACGAAGCCTTCGCTCGTCAGAATGAAAACATTTCCCGCTTGCGCGAACAGATCAAGGCTTATGACGCGCGCATCCTGCAATTGGACGCGCAACTGCAGGAGGAGAAGAAGAAAGCCGCCCAAGAGTCGGGCAATTCCTTCGCCTCTTTGGGGGCGAACGCCCAGCAGCTTCTGGCTTCCGCCGAGCAAACCAGCAAGGAGCTGATCAGCCGGGCCCAGCAGGATGCGGCCGCGACCCGGGCCAACGCCAAATCCCAAGCCGATACCTTGGTCAACAACGCAAAGTTGGATGCGCAAAAAACGGTGGAGGCCGCCAAGGCCCAAGCCCAGTCCATTCTGGGCAAGGCTCAGGAGAAGGCCGGATCCCTGCAGAGGGACGCCCAGGAGAAGGCGAACCAGCTGACGACCACTTCGCAGCGGGAGAGCCAGAGCCGCCTGCATGCTTTGGAGATCGAGCTGACCAACCGCGAGAATGAGCACAAGAAAAAGCTGGAGAACGAGAAGGCCCGGCAGGAGAAAGAGATCGCCGACCTGCGTCAAACAGCCAGCGAAGACATAGCCAAAGCCCGTCGCGACGCCGATGACGGCATCGCCGCCAAGAAGAGCGAGGCGAACGATCAGATTCAGCAGGCCTTGGAAAGCGCCAACAAGAAGCTGACCCAGGCGGGGGCGCAGGTGAGCAAGATGCTTTCCGACGCCCGGCGCAAGGCTGACGAGATCATGGATGAAGCCCAGGCCCAGGCCCAAAGGATCGCCGACCAGTCCAACATCGACAAGGCCAAGTCGCAGAAGGCCGTCGCGGATGAGGCCCAATCCGTCCGAGAGAACATCCAGAAACAGCAGGAAGAGGCCTCGGCCCAGGTCAAGAGCCTCCTCGACCAGCTGAAACAAAGGCGGCAAGAGGTGGAGGCCGAGTCCAAGAAGATTCTGGACGACGCCCAGAAGACCCGGGCCGATGCGGACATTTACGCGGAACAGAAGCGGTCCCAGGCCGATGAGGCCGCGGCCAAGACCGTGCAGGAGGCCGATCAGAAAGCCACCCGCCTGGTCGCGGAGCGCAGGGCCGCGGCCCAGAAAGAGATTGATGGACTACAGGCGCAAATCCACAACCTGCAAGAACGCGAGGCGGCCATCACTTCCCGAGTGGATGAGCTACGGGCCATCTTCTCCCAGGCTTTCGGGGCTGTTGGACCTTTCGCGGGGAAGGCCGGCCAAGAGGCCGATGAGGGTCAAGCCATGGAGGGCCAATCCTCGGAGGACCAGGCCGTTAATGGCGCCAAGACCGATGCCCGGACCGCCAACTGAACCAAAACCGCCGATGCCCCAGCGGCTTGACCTGCCCTGGCCTCCGCCTGAAACCCGGAAACTGGCCTGATTTTCCCCGTCAACGTGCCGGAAGGCGGTTGGCGGCATTCACTATGTGAGCGAAACCGCCATCCGACGGGGAAAGCGTGCAGGTAGACTGGGCAGGGCCGATAAACGAAAAGTGCCGAACCGATTGATGGAACTTGCCGAAGGGCATGGGAAACGGCACGTGAAAAATGAAAGGGACACATGACTGACTTCAATCCTTTGGATGATTCCCGTCTGGGCGCCCTGCGCGAAGAATTCGACGCGCGGCCCCAGAACCGCTTGAGCATGAACGCTGTGACCTCCTCCGGAATCAGCAAGGTGGCCCATAACTACGACCGGGCCCGCCTCCTGCAGCGGCGCTTCTCCACCGTCATCGACAACGGGACCGTCACCAACCAGAAGCGTTCCGGCCGTTGCTGGCTGTTCAGCTCCTTGAACGTGGCCCGTTTCGTGGCCAAGAAGAACCTGGGGATCAAGGAGTTCGAGTTCTCCCAGAATTACGCCATGTACTTCGACAAGCTGGAGCGAATCAATTACTTCCTGCAGGACGCGGCCGCCTTGGTCGCCGCGGGCGAAGCGAATGATTCCCGCCTGATCCAGTTCATGCTGGCGGACGTGATGGGAGACGGCGGTCAGTGGACCATGGCCATGAACGTCTACAAGAAATACGGAGCCGTTCCCAAGGACCTCTTCCCTGAGACCGAATCCTCCTCCAACACCGGAGAGATGAACCACCAGCTGCGCAGCGTCCTGCATCAGGCCGTCGCCCGCATGTTCGAAGATCCCTCCCAGAGCGAGCGGATCGTCAAAGAGACCTTGGCCGCCGGACACCGGATCCTGACCATCCACCTGGGAACCCCTCCCACCGAGTTCGACTGGGAATGGACCGATGACGAAGGCAACTTCCACCGCGATGGGGCCATGACACCTCAGGAGTTCTGGAAGAAGTACGTGGATGCTGGCCTGGAAGACTACGTCTGCCTGGTGGATGACCCCCGCAAGGAACACCCCAAGGGGCAGATGATCGGCATCGAGCATCTGGGCAACGTGGTCGGCGGCACTCCCACCGCTTATTTGAACGTGGATACCGCTTTCATGAAGGACTGCGCCAGGAAGATCATGGTCGAACAGGGGATCCCTGTCTGGTTCGGGGCCGACTGCCATCCTATGATGGACCGGACCGATGGCGCTTGGGCCACGGACCTCTTCGAATACGGCCGCGTCTACGACTATGACTTCAACCTGGACAAAGAAGAGCGGGTGCGCTTCGGCGAATCCGCCATGAGCCACGCCATGGCCTTCACCGGGGTGGATGTGGATGAAGAAGGCCACACCCGGCGCTGGCGGGTGGAGAACTCCTGGGGCTCCGACATCGCCGACAAGGGCTATTTCACCATGGATGATCCTTGGTTCGATGAGTACGTCTACGAAGTGGCCGTGCCCAAGTCCATGCTGCCGGCCGAGTATCAGGACGCCCTGACCAAGCCGGCCCTCATGCTCCCCGCTTGGGACCCCATGGGAGCTCTCGCTTAGCTTTCCCGACTCCTGATTCAGCCCCCGCTTTGGCTCTCCGTCGGCGGGGGTTTCTTCGTTTTCTCGCCCCCTCGTTACTATAACTGCGTTACTATGGCTCCGTTATCATGGTTTCGTCACTATGAGAGGGCCCAGTCGATGATCGTCGACGAAGACCCATGAAATCGATTACAAGGCCCATGACAATAGACAACGAAGGAGACACCGTGAACGAATCCCAGCAGACACAGGCAGACCAGAGGACCAAGATCGTGGCCGTCATCGGCGCTTTGGCGGAAGAGGTCGACCTGATCGCCCGGTCTTTGGAAGACGTGCGGCGTTTCCACCAAAGCGGGCTGGACGTGGTCGACGGCCTCATCCCTCTGCCGACGGCCGGGCAGGGGGAAGAGCAGGGGCGGATCCGTCTCGTGGCGACCGTGGCCGGCATGGGTCTGGTGAACGCGGCCGCCACCACCCAGTTCCTGATCGATTACGGCCGTCCCGAAGCCATCATCTTCTCCGGCATAGCCGGAAACCTGACCCCGGACTTGCACATCAATGACGTCGTCCTGGGCAAGACCGTACGCTATCTGGATTCCGACATGAAACTGATCAGCGAGTCCTACCCGGCTTTGGAGGAATTCCACTCCGACCCGCGCCTGCTGGACCTGGCCTCCCAGGTCCTGGACCGCAGGGGGATCAGGTACATCCAAGGCGTCATCGCCTCCGGCAACCGTTTCATCGAAGGCGACCAGAAGGTGGAGGACGTGAAGTCCCAGACCGGGGCCAACGCGGCCGAGATGGAAGGGGCAGCCGTGCTCCACATCGCCGCCAAGAACGACATCCCCGCCCTCATCATCCGGGCCTTGAGCGATAACGCCGATACGGAGTACGAGACTTTCAAGGAGTTCGACATCTCCGCCTATGCAGACACGGCGGCCCAGATCGTGGTCGAACTGGTCAGGAAGCTGTAAGGGCAAGGCGGAAGGCCAGGGATGGGCGGTCGGAAGAGGCCCTTAAGAAGCCTTTGAGAGGCCTTTAAGAGGCCCGAAAGACGGCCGACCCATCTGCGGTCCGTGGTATCCTGCTGTTGGCATCCGTGAGAGAGAGCGGCGAAGGGCATCGATTCCAGGCTGATTCGCGGACGGTCGTACAAGAGGCGGGGACGGCCGGAAGCCATGGGCGCCCTTCCGCTTAATCGGAAGGCCTTCATGATGCTGATACGGGAGGAATGATATGAGAGGCCTGATTGCCATCTATGACGCCGATGAACACAAGCGGTTCACGGCCTATGTGGATATCGCCCAAGATCTCCCCCTGCGAGACGCCCTGCCGCTCATCTCCCGCATCACCCGTGGCCGCGCGATGGACGAGAAGGCCTGGCTGGCCGCCTCCCATAGCAAGGGGGACCGCGTTTACGTCAGCGTTGACGATCATCTGGCCGACCTATCCCAAAGCGTCCGCGAAGCGGGCTTAGTGGAAGGCTCCTGGCTTTGCGTCTCCTGCCACCAGGATGGTCTGATCAACCCCCAGCCCTTGACCCAGGATTCGAACAGGCGGCAGAGGCTCACCCACGATGGTTCCGCTACGCAAGTCCAGTTGCGGTTCGTGAGCGGGGTCAACGCCGGAAGCATCTATGACCTCACCAGCGGGACGCTGGCCATCGCCACCCTGCTTGACCAGGAGAGGAATTCCCGGGACGCCACCTTCACTTTGGAGATTCCCGAAGGGGCTGATAGGGAAGGGGGCCCCGCCATCAGGCTGATCCCTTCCGTGACGGATCCGGACCCCCGGGGAACGGTGAAGCGCAAGCGCAAGGCGGCCCGGGCCCGGGCGAAGCTGGAACGCAAGAACCGCAAAGAGCGCCGTCGCTATGACAAACGGAGGCGCAAGGGAGGTCCCAACCAGCCGAAGGATCCGCAGGAGTACGATGAGCTCTCCAGCGCCTATGCCTACGCCTACGACTCCTATGACGCCTACAAGTTGGACGCTTCCAAGGCCGTGGCCGGCGCGACCGGCGCGGGGAGCGAGTACGAGCTCACCCCTGAATACTCCGATGAACTCCACGACCAGGAAGGCTGGCGGGAGGGGACGGCCCATTCCCGGATCTTCGTCGAAGGGGCCGAAGTCCTGGACCCGATCTTCCTGCCTCTGGGGACGAAAGTCGTTCTGCCGGAAAGCATCATCGAAGTCACGGCCAGCAGCGCCGTCCCCATACCGGTGGAAGACAGCGGAGACGGCCACCTGATGTACGCCAGGCCGCCCAAAATCAGCAAGGAGATCAAGAAGAGCAAGATCGAGCTGCCGACCCGTCCTGAAAAGCCGGAAAAAGCGCCGGTTCCTTTCGTCTCCATGCTGCTTCCGCTCGCCATGGCCATCGGGATGGCGGCCATCCTGCGGAATTGGATCTATCTTACCTTTGGCGTCATGAGCCCGGTGATGATGATCTCCTCCTATCTGACAGGCAACAGGAGCGCTCAACGCCGCTACCGGAACCAGGTCATCAAATACAGGGATACCTATAAAGCCTTGAAAAGAAAGGCCTACCAGCTGGTCCGGGAGGAGGCGGCCATCGACAGGCAGGAATTCCCCGACCCGACCTCCGTTTTGGACAGCGTCAGCCGGCATGATTCCAGCCTGTGGAACCGCAGGAGCACGGACGCCTCCTGGCTGCGTCTGCGCGTGGGAACCGGGGACGTCACCTCTTCCATCAGCATGGATGATCCTTCCAAGCTTGATTTCGAACGGACCCAATCCTGGGTCCTGCATAATCATCCAATCACCCTGTCCTTGAAAACGCAGGGCTGCATCGGGATCGCCGGTCTGATGGACGTCGTCAGCCCGGTCAGCCAGTGGCTGGTGACCCAGATGGCCGCCCTGCATTCCACCGATGACCTGAAGATGGTCCTGCTTTCCCCCCGACGTAAACGGAAAGACAAGAATTCCGACTCGGCGCCCTCTTTCGAGGAAGCCCTGCGTGGCGGCCTGGAAAGCTTCCCCCTGGATGGCTTCCGGGATTCCTCTTACGTCTCCTGGGATTTCGCCCAATGGATACCGCATTTCAAGAGCAATGAGAACCCTCGTGTCCTGCGTAACATCGGCCTGGACGCGGAGCACATAGCCAACCACCTGGCCTGGCTGTCGGCCTTGGTCAACGACCGCATGGAGGATATGCGGCATTCGTCCATGAAAGCCTGGAACGGGGACGCCATCGTCGTCGTCATGGAGAACGCCCATATCATCCGCACCATGCCCGGGGCCATCCGGATCCTGCAGGACGGGCCATCCGTCGGGGTGTACACCATCTGCGTCGGCGCCGACGAGCGGCTCCTGCCGGAGGAGTGCAGGAGCGTCATCCTGGCTCGGCCCGCTGGCCTGACCATCCGTTCCACGGGGCACGGCGACCTCACCGGCATCATGCCCGACCTGGTCACCCCCGAATGGGTGGACGCCGTCTGCTTCGCCCTGGCCCCTCTCAAAGACGGGACCCCGGATGAATCCGCTTCCGGAATCCCCAACTCCTCCCGCCTCCTGGACGTCCTCCACCTGACACCCACGGCCAAGCAGATCGAGGCCGGCTGGGCCTCGAACCCACGTTCGACCGATTGCGTGATCGGGGAAAGCGTGGACGGCGAATTCCATGTGGACATCGCCAAAGACGGCCCGCACGGTCTGGTCGGCGGCACGACCGGATCGGGCAAATCCGAATTCCTCCAGACCCTGGTGGCCTCCCTGGCCATCAGCAACACCCCGAACGCCATGAACTTCGTCCTGGTGGATTACAAGGGCGGGGCGGCTTTCAAGGATTGCGTGGACCTGCCTCATACCGTGGGCATGGTCACCGACCTGGACAACCACTTGGTCGCCCGGGCCCTCATTTCCCTCGGGGCTGAGCTCAATTACCGGGAGCATCTCCTGGCCCAAGCCGGGGCGAAGGACCTGGAAGACTACATCGACCTGCGGGTGAAAAAACCCCGGCTGCCTGAGATACCCCGACTGCTGATCGTCATCGATGAGTTCGCCTCCCTGGCCAGGGAGCTTCCCGACTTCGTCACCGGCCTGGTCAACATAGCCCAGCGGGGCCGGTCTTTGGGGATCCATCTTCTTTTGGCCACGCAGAGGCCGGGAGGCGTCGTCAGCCCGGAGATCCGGGCGAACACCAACCTCCGCATCGCTTTGCGTATGACCTCTTCCGAGGAGTCGAACGATGTGATCGACGCCAAAGACGCCGCCCTCATCTCCAAGACCACGCCTGGTCGGGCCGTGGTGAGGCTGGGGTCGAACACCCTCATCCCCTTCCAGTCTTCGCGGGTGGGAGGCCGATACATGACTCCCGATATGCGCAAGGGGGAGGAGGACGAGAAAGCCATGGCGGCCAATGCCTTGATTGACGTCGTGACCTTCGACGACATAGGGAATCCCCCTCCCGCCCCGCTCGAGAAGAAGGAGAACCGGGGGGATGTTTCCGTCACCGATTTGAAGATGCTGGTCGGAGCCATCACCGAAGCCTCCCGGGACCTGGGCATTCCGGCGCAAAGGCAGCCTTGGCTGCCAGCCCTGGGCGAACAGATCGGCTTGGATGAGTTGGGTGAACCGGATGTACCGGATAAGACGGATATGCCGAATATGCAGGACACGCCGGATAAGCCGGATGCACGGCTGCGCGACGGCTCTTTCGGCCCCGGAGACCGGGTCGTCCCCATCCCCTTCGCCTTGGGGGATTACCCAGCGGAGCAGAAACAGAAGACGATATCCTTCGATGTGAAGACCCAGGGCAACCTTTTCCTGGCCGGCACCGGCCGCAGCGGAAAATCGACGGCCTTACGGACCATCGTTTTCAGCGCCTACACCCGCATGAACGCCAGCGTCCTCCATGTCTATGGGATCGACGCCGGCAACGGGGCCCTTCTGCCTCTGCAGACTTTCGCCAACGTCGGGGCGGTGGCGACCCGCACCGAGACGCAGAAGATCGAACGGTTGCTGGGGAAGTTGGAAAGGGAGTACCGTCGGCGGGCGGACCTCTTGTCCCAAGAGGGCTACAGCACCATCGACGAATACAATCACGACCATTCCCGGTCGGGGCTTGGAAGAGAGCCGGAGTCCATGGATGCCCCCGAGGCCGTCGCCGGCTCAGTCTCTACGGCTTCCGGCGAAGAGGCTCCCGATGTCATCGCCCATATCATCATCGTCGTGGATTCCTGGGACGGGCTCAACTCGGCTTTTGAAGGCTCCTCTCATTCCGCTTTCATCGAACGCATCAAAGTCCTGATGAGGGAAGGGCCTTCCGTGGGCTTCCATTTCGTGGTGTCCGGGGACAAGCAGCTCTTGGGCGGGCAGGTCTCCCTCCTCGCGGAAGACAAGATAGTCCTCAGGCTCGTCGATAATTCGGATTACGGCGCCATCGGCATGAGGATCCGGGATGTCCCCGAGCATATGGCCAATGGTCGAGGGATCACGGCGGCGGAGAACGTCGAAGTGCAGATCGCTTTGATCGACAAGGATGCCACCGGCGCCAAGGAAGTGGAGATCATCCGGTCCGTTGGCCATCGTCTCGCCGAAGGGCGGGACAAGTTCCTGCCAAGGGAGTCGATGCCTTTCAGCGTGGAGGAGCTGCCTCAGAAGTTGACGGCCGCTTCCTTCGAAGCACGCCTGTCCGCGCAAGGGTTCAGGGACCAGCTCGCCCTGCCTTTCGCCATCGGCGGCGAGAACAACGACATCGTGGCCTGGAATCCCCGGGAAACCCCCGTCCTGCCCATTTACGGGCTTACCAGGTCCGGGAAGACCTCCCTGCTTGTGTCTTTGACCGACCGGGCCCTCTCCCAAGGGTACCAGGTAGTCCTGGCCTCGCCCAAACGCAAGGGGCTGAGGGGGTTCGACGGGCGCGACGGGGTCTTGAAAGTCTTCCAACAGCCGAATGACTTGACCGAGGAAGCCTTGGTGCCCCTGACCAGGCAAGCGGGGTCAGACCCGAAGAGGAAGCCCGTCCTCTTCCTCTTCGACGACTGTCATCAGCTCAACCAGATGCCGGCCTCCTCATGGATACAGAACATGCTGACCGCCGATGATTTTTCTGGTTGCGCTTTTGTTTTTGCTGGTGACGCGAAGGCTTTCCCGTCGGTGTTTGGCGGAGGATGGGGCGCCCGGGTCGGGTCGCAGGTCAGGCAGGGGGTTTTGCTTTCCTTGGGGGATGCTTCTTTTGGGGATTTTATTGATGTGGGCATCCCTGTGCGTTGGGCGGCTGAACCCCGGCCGGAGGGCCGGGCCATGGTTCATCTGGGCAGGGTCGTTGTTCAGGCGCAGGTCGCGCTTCCGGCCTGGAGCGGTGATTCTGTGGGTTAGTGGGCTTGGCCGGGCCTGCTGGTATGGTAGTCGGCGCAAGGATGGCAGTGATAAGGAGAGGTTCCTTGCGCGGACCGGTCCTTCTGCCATGTGCGAGTTTCGCTTCCCGTCCGCGTGGGGTGAGCCCGGGTGAACGGGAAGCGGGAATCAAAAGGTGATAATGGGCCCGCTGTGGAAGCGGCGGGCGTTCTTCAGTAGAAAGAAGGATAGTTTCATGGCTAATCTCAATGTCACGTATGAGGAGTTGACCACCCAGGCCAGCAATCTGAAAGCTGGTGAGGAGGAGTTGATGTCCACCTTGAACAGGTTGCAGGGCCAGGTGAATCAGCTTATTTCCGCTGGATTCCAGACGGATAAGGCTTCCGGCGCCTTCGGAACCTCTTACGAGCAGTTCACGAAAGGGGCCAAGGAGACCATCAGCGGTCTGGAAGGGATGGCTTCCTTCCTGCGTAAGGCCCAGCAGTCCATGAGCGAGATGGATTCCTCCCTGGCCTCTTCCCTCCAGAGCTGACGCTTCTTGTGTGGCGTCTCCTCTGGTTTTCTGGCGGCCGCCGGTTTGCGGCGGCCGCTTGATGCCAGGGTCGGGATGGCGTGACGGTATGTGAAAGACCTTGGATTTCGGTGGGCCGGCGTACCGGACTGGCGGCTGCGCCGGTATGGGGGCTTTTGGACGGTCGGTTTCCCACCGACGTTTTACCGGCCGGGGGAATCGTGCAGGAGGAGGACTGCGTATGTCTGATTTGGTCATCAAACAGGATAAGGTGGAGGATCTGAAAAAGGGGTTCTCCTCCATCAGGGACATGTTGAGTTTGGACTCGGGGACGAGCAGGGTCCTGGCCAAACGTGAGAATGTGGGGTTCGCGGATCTGGTTCGCGCCGTCAACGAGGTGAATGAGCGGGCTGACTCCCTGAAAGTCAAGTACCAGAAGAAAACGAAGAAGTACATCGATTTTCTTCAGAAGACTCTGGATGAGTCCACCCACTGGGATGCCCAAACGGCGAAGGCGGCGCGGAAGAAAGAGATCGTTCATACCAGGAAGCGTCGGGTTTAAGGGGACCAGGGTTCGTTATGGCTTATATGGATTATGTTCGTTTGGAGCAAGCGCGTTGGGATCTGGTGGGCCGGGCCGAGTCGCCTTTCCCCGGCGACGCGGATGAGGTCGCTGAAATGGCCGCCCATTATGGGATTCTTCATGATTCCTTCGCGCGGATGAGCGGCATTCTGAACGGTTTGGACGCCGAAGACGGTTTGAAAGGCGAGTGGGCGAAGAAACTCAACGAGGATCTTGATTCTTCGATGAAAGGTGAATTTCGCCAGTGGGCGTCGGTTTTCGGCGTGATGCGGTCGGAATTGAGAAGCTGGGCCGGGCAGCTGCAATTTTATTGCCCTTTGGCCGCTTCCTACATCAAGGCTGCCGAAGACGCGCAGATTGACAAGGATCGGATCGGCTGGAAGGTGGACGCCGCCCAGCAGGAGGTGAATCTGCGGCGGCGGGTCTCTGATTCGATGGTGAGGGATTCTCAGGCTTCGCAGGCGGATAAGGCGAAGGCGAAGAGGGACCTGGAGTCCGCTCAGGATGATCTGTCCGCTTATCGGAAGGCCGTGTCGACCGCCGAAGAGACGATCGCCGAGCAGAAGAGGCTGATCGATGCCCTTGCCTGCGATTACGAGACGGACGCGCGGCGGCATGCGAACGCAATCCGCAGCCTGGATATGCCTGCCAGGCTCAAGGGGTTGGACGCCTTCTATTACAGCGCCGCCTGGCAGTTCGTAAGCTCCGCCTTGAAAATCGCCTCAGTCGTCTTGACCATCGCCTGTTTCGCTTTCCCCGGCGTGGGATGGCTGGCTGCTTTATCGGCCGGCGTGGGGGTCGCCCAGTGGATGATGTCGACAGTGGAACATTCCAAAAAGGATATTGGCGATGCGGAATACTGGACCAGTACTTTCTTCGCCTTTTATCCGTTGTCGGAGGAATATCGACTTTTAAGCAAATCACATTTACTAATCCTGCCCTTCGGAGTCCGGCTATTTTCAGTAAAGGCGGCAAATGTGAAGGGCTCGTCGACGCTTTCAAAGGGGCGTACAGGAGTTCGAGAAGCACCTTGCACGGACTCCATATCCCTGATGCCTCTGCGGGGAAGCCGACGGGGATAGTCGATTCCATGCTCGCTGCGACGAAGACGACATGGAAAGAGCATGGGGACCAGGTTCTCAAGCTGATGAAGGAGGATTCGTTTATCGGCCGCGGGCGGGACATGGTGAATGCCGTCACGAGGTGCCGGGGTGCACATGGTGCGAAAAACATCCTTGTAACCGCATGGAAAGGTGGACTGATTGGGAAGGCCTCAAAGTTCGCCGGCAATTTCAAGGATGCCTCTATCGCCACGGCAAAGACCGCGGATACCATGCGTGGTGGCTGGCATACGAATCTGGCGAAGGATTGGGCCAAGGCGATGGTGAGATCCGGTCTGAAATGGTCCGGTCTGGAGCCATCGAACTCCCTCATACCATGATATTTTTTCGTTGTTCGGATTCTGAATCTGAGTTAGAATCCGCTGCAAGTATGAGATACAAGACTTTTAGGAGCATACGGCATGGATTTGAAAGAGAACACGGCTGCTGATATTGTCGAAAGCTCTGGTGCGGAGGAATTTAGTTTCACTGGTGTGGAGGATGGGTTCCATAATTCGTTTATTCTTCATCCGACGGGGTATTTGCTGAGTGGTGAGGAGGCTGGCAAGGATGATACGGGTCATTCGAGACTTTGTTGGGAGATGCTGCCTCCTGCTGGTGTGGGGCGGTCGTCGTATTCGTGGGCGCGGGTCGCGGTCTGGTTTGTGGCGTGTGCGTCGTTTTTCTGTGGTTCGTGTGCGGTGCAGGCGTGGTATGTGTTTTCTTCGATGGATTCGCAGTCGCGTAATCAGGGTTGGTTGACGAATCTGCCGTATATGCTTCCTCGCAGCGTGGCGTCGTTTGATTTCCTGGTGAAATGGTATGGGATTCAGCGGGGTTGGTTCTCGTTCGTGGAGGCGTTCATCAACCTTGGCGGCATGGGGGTGGTATTTTATATGCTATTCGCGGTTTCTCTCAGTGTGCATCTTTGCTCGCGTCGCCATGGGGAGAGAAGCGCCGCTTATGATGGCAGGACGGGGAAGGTGCTGTTTCCTGTGTTGCGGGTGTTCGTTTTTTGGGGTTTGTATTCGTTGTCGACGTATGTGGGTTCGTCCGTTGGCTGGGGTCGTTGGTATGACGTGTTTGTGGGGTCGGGTCGTTTGACCGCCGCGGTGGCTGACCGGTGGGATCATACGCGTCCTTCCGTTCTGTTTCTGGTGGAGAGGGCGTATTTTCCCGATTATGGGGATGCCTTGTATCAGGGGGAGCGTGTTGGCGGGCGTTTGGCGGATGCCGGTGAGTTCTCCTGGGTGGATACGTTCCGTATGATGCGTGGTCAGGTGCGGGTGGATGTGCGTCCGGCTGTGGGGTTGTGCCTGGTGGCGGCTGGTGTGGTGTCGTGTGTGGTGTTGGCTTATGTCTTGCGTGGGGGCAGCGCGGAGGGTTTCGTGGATGCGGTGTTCGGCGTGTGTTCCTTGTCGGCCGTGTTGCTTGCGGTGGGGTTGATCGGTCAGACTTTCCTGGTGCATGCCGTCGGCCAGGTGAGGTGGTTGTCCGCTGTGCTGCTGGTGGGGGCTGGCGTTGTTGGCGTGGCTTTCGTTCTTCCTGCGCAGTTGTTGTCGTATTGGACGTGCGTGCATCGGCGTAAGGCGCATTTTGAATGGTTGGCGGGTTATGAGCTGGTGGTGACGATTGTGGTGGCTACGGTCTTCCTGCTGGTGGGCTTATACGGGGACAACGCCCTCATAGACCCCTCCAACCCGCTCATATAGCACATCGGCGGCCGAATCGTCATCCTCACGCAGGATGCTGGATTCGGATTGGACGCCGCTTGACATAAGAAAAGGATTCCCATGATGACAGGTTCTTTATCGTCGCCTGATTTTAATCTGATGTTTCTCCCTCCCTCTTCATGGGTGGAGATAGCCGTGGATCCTGCGCGCCGTGAGGTGCAGATCGCGGCGCTGATGAAAACCCTCAAAAAGGTCCTTCCTCGGGTCGATGATTCCTATGCTGTCCTGCGAAGGTCCATCGTATCCCTGTTCGCCCAGGCCTGGCGGTCGGGCGTCCGCTATGCGATCATGCCGCGCGTCCGTCTGGATGGGACCGTCAACATGATCGCCATGTTCAACGTGGCCATCCTGCCTCCGGCCTCGCCGGATGGCGATGACGATTCCTGCCGGGAGGCCATATATCAGTCATCCTTGAAGGAAAGGGAACAGTTCCTCGAAGGGGAGTACAGCGAGATAGTCTCCGTTGAGAACAAGTCCCTCGGCAAAGGGGTCCAGGTCTCCTCGGTCGAATACCTGCAGACCGGCAAAGGAAAGAACCTGTCCCATAAGGTCTCCCTCTTCCGTGCCTATTTCCCCACCCTCAACCAGACCATCGTCGCCACGGGAACTTGCTTCCAGGAGGAGTATCGGGACATCCTCTTCCAGATGTTCGCCCTGATGACATCGACCCTGAGCATCGAGCCGGTCAAGCCTGCGGTGGAATCAGACGAAGGGGGCGATGACCATGTGGAATGAGACCAGCCATGACGGCCGAAGTTTTCTCGATGATCGGTCTTTGGCCACAGACTTCGCAACCCTGGTGGAAGATTATCAACGGACCCTTCGCACGGGGGCGCCCGATTCCGATAAGGACGTGGCCGGTGATGGTTGCGTCAGGCTGGCGGGGAAGATTTTCGGGCCCACTTCCTTCACCATGATGATCAGGCTCGCCACCCTGGCGGATGCCGGTGACGAAGTCTGCCGCGATATGGGAGAATTCCTCCAAAGCAGCCTGGACATGATCGAAGACAAAGGGGGGATCGGCTGGCTTTACCGGCTTATCTACGTCTCCTGCCCCTCGGACTTCGATCCTTCCCTTCTCCATGATGACGGGTCTGTGGATGATATCCTGGTCCCCATGGCCGCTCAAGGCCGGTATTCCGAAGAGCACGCCCAAGACGTCTGCCGGGTGGCCGCCCATGTGATTCTCGTTTATGGGGCGAGGAACATGGAAATGCAGTCTGCGGCCAGTCTTCTGCTGAGGGGGCGGTATCAGGACGCGCTGGACATCATGGAGACCCGGGCAGGGGTCTTCTTCCGGATGGAGGGTCTTGCCGACGATGACGAAGTTGAGGGCGGCCCTGATGCATCTGACGACTCTGAGAGGGTTTCCGAGGTTGATGAGGCAGGGGAGGCCGACGGCCGTCCCCGCATTCCTGTAGCTGGTCTTGACTCATTAGGAATGCTTGACGACGACGATGACGACGTGGTCCCCCGACGGATTCAGCAAGCAATCGCCCGCCAGGCCGGGGCCGATGATTCGGATCTCTGGAGCCCGGCTTCTCAGGACCCGACCGCCCAGTCTTCCAGGAAGCCCTCCGAGGAGAAGTCGTCCGACGACCTTCATGACGACCGCCAGGATGGTCACGATAAGGATTATCCTTCCGGGCCTTCGGATGAGAAAGCGAAAAGGCTGCCTTACCCTCAGTCCATTCCTTTCTACCTCTATACGCTGGATAAAGTCCTTGACCACCTGGGCGCGCTTTTCCCCGTCGCCGAGACGAAATCGGACGGGTCGGACGGGTCGGCTGAAACGGATGAATCGGCCGCGACGGATGAGGGCAGGGCAGGGATCGCTGACGCCGCCTGCGGAACGTTTGACCAGGAATTGGGCTTCCTCTCCCGGGAGATGGACCGGTCCTGGGAAGACAGGTCTTACCTTCTTGACCAGCTGGCCTCCCTGGTGGGGAAGGCCATGGCCGACCACATCGTCAAGGACGCCGATGATCGACGAACGGGAGTATCCACTTGCCGCCAGGTTCTCGGCATTTGCGACACGATGGTGAGGGAGGAGGGAATTTTCGCCATCCCCCTCCTCCTGGTCAACGCCTCCGAAAGCCTGATTGACCCGCAAACCGATGCATTCCAACCGGAGCGGTTCAAAGCCCTTTCCCTGGGGTATGCGGATGCGGCAAGCGTCCTCCTCAACTGGATTCCGGACCCGGACCCCGCCATGCCCCTGGCCTTGCTCATCATGGACGGGAACATGGAAGGCTATCA